>NZ_CAKMLL010000034.1 GCF_927797785.1 Candidatus Nitrotoga sp. BS
CCACATGATCAATCACTTTCTCAAATACAATATCGATCTTGGTGCGTCGTTCATGTGTCAAGTCCCGGCTGGTTATAAACGCGCTTCTTGAATAATTCAGGTTTTTTCTTGTGCCAATCTTTCAGAGCCTGAACCGGCGAGAGATGCTTGAGTGCGCGTTGCGGAATCTGATGGTTGTAGGTCTTCAAGTAGCTTTCGAGCGTCGCCTCCAACTCGGCAGCAGAAGCGAATCTCGTCTGACTCACCAGCTCGCTGATTCTGCCATTGAAGCGCTCCACCATGCCGTTGGTTTGTGGGTGGCGCGGTGGGCACAGACGGTGCTCGATATTCAGTTCTTTGCACCGCACATCGAAGCTGTGGCGTCCCGTAGGTTCCCGTTTTTTGCTGGTGAATCGGTCCGTGAATTGACTGCCGTTGTCCGTGAGAAGATTGACGATCTTCATCGGTGCTGCGTGCTCCAAGCGGTTCAGAAAATCCACGCTGCTGTTCTCGCTTTGATCTGCGTAGATGCGCATGAACACCCAGCGAGTTGCGCGGTCGATGGCCACGAACAGGTAGCGCCGCTCGCTCTCGTTTGGCATCTGCGGCAGGTACTTGATATCCATGTGCAGGAAGCCAGGCTCATAGTCCTTGAAGGTCTTGATGGGCGACTGCACTTCTCCGGCATCTGCACGTGCCTTGGCTTGAAGGGCGCGCAGATTGCCCACCCCGTGGCGGCGCAGGCATCTATCCAGTCCTGAGCGTGAGACGTTCGGGTTGATGAACCCTCGCACCACAGCAACCAAGTCATCGAGCGGCAGTAGAGTCAGGCAGCGCAACTCCACCGCGATCGCCTCTTGCCCAGGCGTCAGCGTTGTGTTCAGCTTGTGCGGTCGGTGCGACAGATCTTGAGGGTCGTCGCGCCCCTTCCACTTGCGGGCCGTCGCCAGGCTGATGTTGTAGATATCTGCCAGCTCAACCAAGGACGCTGACGACTTTTTGATCTCGGCTCGCGTACGCGGCGTGGTTCGGGCCTGGGCATGCACTTCACTCATCTGGACTGCTCCACTTTAAAGACTCAATTACGCTACGCATCAGATCCCTTGCTCGGAATAGTGCCCAGCTCCTGGTGGGTATATGATCACACGGGACGCGACAGCTAACGATACTCGGCACGCAGCAAGTACCTGTGGCTGTATAGCGCTGAAAACATGCCTGCGGCAGCAGCAGAACGGTTCAATGCGATCAGGCGGGGCAACTTGAAGACGGCGCGTGCTTGGGCGCTGAAAGAATCGTTGCGGGAACTGTGGTGCTATCACAGCACAGGCTGGGCTGGTCAAAAGCAAACATGCCAACGGGGTAACGGCCGTCATCCAGTCCCTGTTTGAACCTTACCGCGACCGCTGCCACACGATTACTTTTGACAATGGGAAAGAATTCGCCGGGCATGAAACTATCACCGCTTGCCTGGATGCGGCTGTCTTCTTTGCCCATCCTTACCATTCGTGGGAGCGTGGCTTGAATGAGAACACCAATGGCTTAATCCGCCAGTACTTCCCCAAGAGCACCAACCTGCTGAACGTGACCCCTGAACAAGTCACATTCGCCATCAACCAAATGAACCATCGGCCTAGAAAATGCCTGGACTGGAAAACGCCGCATGAGGTATTCTTTGGACAACCCAGCACATGGGCGAAGCCAGCACTGAATGTTGCACTTCGAATGAGAATCCAAGGAACGTTTAAAACATGTTAGCGTCTTCTTCGCCACCACAGCATAGTGCCTACCATGGTTAACAGTATAGGCGTGGCAATCAGTAAGCTGCCACTGATTATGGCCAGATGGACTTTGCTCAAGTTAATCATCCCGTCTTTCACTGCACGGGGTTGAGTGGTGATGAGTCTCTCTTCGTTCCCTAGCCAATTCGTCATGTTGATGCCGAGATCAATATTGCCGCCGTTACCGGAATAGGTGTTGGCAAGAAACGAACCGCTTCCGACGATAACGATGCGTTGTTCGCGATCGTTTATGTTGCGTTGCAGGGCGAGCGCGATTGTCGCTGGGCCTGGGATGTCATAGGCTTTGTTGAAGTGTGGCTTTCCTTGTGGTGTGTCACGGCTAATCCAGCCACGCGGAGCGGCTTCTATCAACGGGGTGCGCTGCCATGCAGTATTTTCCTCCCAGCCAATGGCGCGTGCAAAGGGAAAAACTGTGTTCAAGTTGAAGCTTTGTGTGATGGCATGTGGTGGGTAGCCCGCACCCAGCGCCCAAGTCGCAGGAATATTCATCTTTTCTGCTGTTGGATCAATCACGATGCCAGGCGTGAGGATTATGTCCAATTTTTCGGCCAGACGCTCCAGTCCATGTAATGGTTCGGCGTCTACTAGCCACAGCAGGTTACCGCCGTTGGCGATATAACGCAGTAGTTTATCTATTTCGCCTTGTAATAGATCGATTTGCGGCTGCGTAATGATCAGCATGTTGGCATTGATTGGCACTTCCTGGGCTAGTGTTAAATTTAGGCTGTTAAGATGAAAGCCATTTCGTTGCAGCCGCTTGCCGAATTCGCCGAGATCGTGATTTGCGATGCCTTCCAGATTGCGTTCACCATGTCCATCAAGATACATAACTAATTGATTTTTTGTGTGAGCCATACGTAATAACACGCTGGTAAGCGCTTGCTCGTTCAACATGGTGAGATGCTCGCGTTTGCCGCCATAGTCAACCAGCATTTCGCCATTTACATGGATATTGACCTTGCGTGCTTCCTCTGGTTGCTTCACTGGGTCGATGAAAGTGAGCGAAATGTCAGGTTTATAGCGCTGATAGAGGGCGACAAAATCACGGGTTAGCCTGTGCATATCTCCCAAGTTGGCATTCTGTCCGGTTACATACATCGTTAGTTTTATTTCTCCTTGCAGCTGGCTTAGTACATTTACACTGCTATCTGCCAAGCTGTTGCTGGCGTTTTGGGTCATATCCCATTGTGTCGGGTGCTGTGCGGCGAAGTGATACAACGTGACTATAGCGGCAAGCAGCAGTGCGGCGAAGGCAAGGTTTTTAATCAGTAGATTGAGTTGTGGAAGTTTCATGCTGGAAGCCTATTAGCTATAAATGCGGTTATTATGCAGCCGCCGTATTGTTAGCAACAGAAAGGCGGTACAGAACAGCAGGAAAAAAATCAGGTCTGTACTATTCAACAGGCCATTATTGAAGCTTTGAAAATGGCTGGTAGGAGTGAGCGAGCGCCAAATGTTGTCATTTTCCATTGCGCTTACTTCCATCAGCCAGAGACCGAAAAATATGGCCAATGCACCGATAGCGGCCACCGCTGGCTGCGCAGTAAGTGAGGAAACATACATTCCCAATGCGACGTAACTGGCGGCAAGCAGTACTATCCCCAGCGCATTGGTGAGGAGAAGGCCAGTGTCCAATTGTGTGCCTGCGGCCAGCGTTAGCACCATCAAAATGCAGCTTGCGATGATGAGCAGCAGAAATAGCATCAGACCGATGAACTTCCCTAGCACAATGTGACTATCGGAAACCGGTGCGCTCATTAATAGAATCAGGGTCTGGTTGCGTCGTTCCTCGGCGATCAAGCGCATGGTAAATATTGGTATCAACATCATCAAAATCAGCGCGACGGTGCCGAATAATGGAGTCGTCACAGCTATTGTGACGCCGGGAGCGTTGGCAAGTTGAGCCAGTTGTGTCTGTACTTGCAAAAAAGCATCAAGGCGCGCCAGGAAAAACCA
The DNA here is from genome assembly GCF_927797785.1 of Candidatus Nitrotoga sp. BS. Classification (GTDB taxonomy): domain Bacteria; phylum Pseudomonadota; class Gammaproteobacteria; order Burkholderiales; family Gallionellaceae; genus Nitrotoga. The sequence continues at coordinate 3,735 of NZ_CAKMLL010000034.1, forward strand.
GGCGAGGATAAATTGCAGAGCGCCCAAAATCAGCCAGGTCGAAGGGATGACGAACAGGCTGCGAAATTCCTTGTGCGCAATGGCTAAAATCATAATTTATCGTCTTGAGTGATTTGCATAAACACATCTTCCAAGCGCGTTCGCAACGGAACGAGTTGTTCCGCTTGCCAGCCATGTTGTGCGGCAAGCGCTAGCAGAGCAGCGCTTGGATTTGTGTTCGCTGCATGCAGAATGCGGAACTGTGTAGCGGACAGCTGGTCTACCTGCTGTACTTCGATGATGGCTTGCAATTCGGAAAGCACAGGCGGCGCCAACAGGGTGACAATGAAGCCTGGTTGACTGCCGTATTGCTGCATTTTTGTGCTGCTATCGCCGTAAATTAGGCGACCGTGATGCATGATTTCAACGCGGTCACAGATGCTTTCCACTTCGCCTAGTAGATGGGTGGAAAGGATAACGCTGTGCATATTCCCTAATTCGCGTATCAATGTACGGATGTCACGGATCTGAGATGGGTCTAAGCCAACGGTGGGCTCGTCGAGAATGATTACTTCTGGTTGATGGATGATTGCTTGTGCAATGCCAACACGTTGCTGATAGCCCTTGGAAAGGGTTCCGATGGTTTTTTTTCCGTGGTTCTGTAAGCCGCAACGACGCTTAGTTTCAGTCAAAGCATCCTCAATCTGTGCACGGGGCATACGATGCAGCTTGGCGGCGAATATAAGGAAATCATTTACGCTCATTTCCCGATATAGAGGCAGCGTTTCTGGCAAAAATCCGGTTCGCGCCTTAGCGTTCTGGGGCTGGCGTGAGAGGTCAAAGCCGCATATTTCAATTTGCCCTGAATGCGGCAACAGTGCACCGGTCAGCATTTGCAAAGTAGTACTTTTGCCGGCACCATTGTGTCCAAGTAGCCCGAGCACCTCTCCATGCCGAAGTTCTAACGATATGCCATGGATGACCTCGCGTTGACCGAAACAGCGAATCAGATTGCGTGCAGATAGGGTGATTGGTGCGGTGACAGACATTAGTGCTTATGCAGATTGTGTGGGAAGGTGAATATAACCTAATATGTCGTTTTGCTTCATAATGAACATATTGATCATGCTGGGTAACAAAATTAAGGGTGTCTCTAATAAGTTTATATTTTTCTTATGAGTAACAATGAGATATAACCATGAATGGCATCGCGGCAACGCATTTTGACGTTCTTCGAATCTGCGCTACCCTTCGCTTTGACAATACACATAGAGATTATGGCTCAATCAGAGAGTATATGCGACTCCATGAATTTTTTATTTTTAAAATACCTACCTATTAAATATGATGAACTTAAAACGTAGCACAGTTTTTTTTGCATTGTTGCTGATTTCTTGTGCGCACGCGTCGCAACAGGATACGGGGCATGCGGAAAAGCCGGAACTTGAAGCTAAAAAGCAAGCGGAACTGCCCAAGCAGGAATTGACTGAGCAGATACTCTATGAGTATCTGCTGGGAGATATGGCCCTGCAGCGTGGTCAGCCTGAATTGGCTGCACAGCTCTACCTGAAGCTGGCCAACGCCACGCGTGATCCGCGCTTGGCGCGCTATGCTGCACATTTGGCTTTTGAGACGCGCCAAATGGACAAGGCGATGTCAGCATTCAACCTGTGGCTGGAAATAGAGCCAGATTCACTGCTGGCAAAACAGGCTCTGGCAGCCCTGTTGGTAAGTGGCGGCAAACTGGATGAAGCGCGCCCACATCTCATAAGTCTTTTAGCGGCAACGACGGAGGATGTCGGAAATATTTTTACGCGAGTTTCCTCAATGATCGCGAGTTATCCCGATAAAAATGCCGCATTTAATTTACTTCGTGAACTGGCGCAGCCTTACCCCCAAGTGGCGGAGGCGCGTTGGGTGTTGGCGCAAGTAGCGGAAGCCGCAGGTCAGCACGAATTAGCCTTGAAAGAAGCTCAACAAGCATATGCCTTGCGACCGGAATGGGATAGTGCCGTGCTACTCAATGCCCGATTATTGCAGAGTACATTGCCACAGGAGGCATTGACGCTGCTGAAGAAATATCTTGAAACTTATCCTGACACAAAGGAGGTGCGCCTTTTTTATGCGCGCGCGCTGATGCAGCAGAAACAAAATCGAGAAGCGCGCTCAGAATTTCAGCAGCTACTTAACGCGTACCCGGATAACGCTGATCTGGCGTTCGCGGTGGGATTGTTGTCGTTAGACATGGGTGAGCTGGATCGTGGTGAGAAAGAGTTACAGCAGGCTCTTGCTAATAAAAAGAAAGATGAAAACGTAGTGTATTACTACCTTGGCCAGTTGAGTGAAGCTAAGAAGCATGAAGAAGAGGCAATGAAAAACTACAGCAAAGTAAAGGATGGGGAGTATGAATTCTCCGCGCGCATACGCATGGCGTACCTAATCAATAAATCAGGTAAGTTGGATGAGGCGCGACAACTATTGCACAAGACTATTCCGAAGAACAATAAGCAGCGCGCACAGCTGACCATGGTTGAGGCAAAGATTCTGCGCGATGCGCTTCAATTTGAAGCCGCCTATCAGGTACTAGTAAAAGAACTGGAAAAGTTACCCAACCAACCAGAGTTAATGTATGAGGCGGCGATGTTAGCGGAAAGGGTCGGGAAACATCATGCATTTGAGCAGATGATGCGAAAGCTAATTGAGATCGAGCCTGGTAACGCACAAGCATACAACGCGTTGGGCTATGGTCTGTTAGAGCGCAATGAGCGTGTACCAGAGGCGATGAAACTGGTGGAGAAGGCATACCAGCTTGCTCCGGATGACGCCGGCATCATTGACAGTATGGGTTTAGGGTATTATCGCTTGGGCAATCTGCCCAAGAGTTTAGAGTTCCTGCGGCGTGCCTATGCCGCCAATCCAGATCCGGAAATTGCTGCGCATCTCGGTGAGGTGCTGTGGGAGCAGGGTGAAAAAGAGCAAGCAAAAAAAATGTGGAGCGACGCATTAAAATCTCATCCTGATAACACAGTGCTGCAGTTTGTGATCAAGAAATTCGCGCCTTGATACATCGAGCGTTTCTTCTGTATCTCTTGTTGCTGGTCGGTTGCGCAAACGTGCCGCCAGTACCTCAGCCAGTTACGCGACCCCCGCAGACGGAATATGTACCTTTTGTGCTGTCCGGGCGGATTGCCGTACAGCATGATGGGAACCGATCTTTATCCGGAGTACGCTGGATGCATCGTGCTGAGACAGATGAAATCCTGCTACTTGCCCCTTTGGGGCAGACTATGGCTCGCATTCGTAGCGACATGCAGGGGGCAACACTGGATATGCCGTTTAAGCACTACGTAGCAAAAAACGCCGACGAATTAACTCAGCAAGTGCTGGGATGGAGCTTGCCACTGTCTGGTTTGCGTTACTGGGTGTTGGCGTTGCCTGCGCCGAAGGGTGCATTTGACATCGAACATGATGCTAATGGACAGGTAATGTTGTTAAGCCAAGATGGCTGGGTGATACGCTATACGCGCTATGCAGTGCAAACACCGGACAGCTTGCCGTTACGTCTTGCCATGCAACGCGATGGACTGGAAATCCAATTGCTGATTGATGAATGGGAAATTTAACAAGCACTCTATCTTTTCCGGCACCAGCCAAGCTTAATCTTTTTTTGCATGTGGTAGGGCGAAGGATGGACGGCTACCATCTGCTGCAAACGCTGTTTCGTTTCATTGATTTTAGTGACATGTTGCATTTCTCGCTGCGCAGGGACGGTGTGGTGCGACGCATCAGTGCGCTTGATGGTGTGCCACAGGAACAGGACTTGTGCGTGCGCGCAGCGCGTCTGCTGCAAAAAGAATGTGGATGCAGTCTAGGTGTGGACATAACTCTGGATAAACGTATCCCGATGGGAGGTGGTTTGGGCGGCGGTAGTTCGGATGCAGCCACTACACTTATTGCGCTGAATAATCTGTGGGATTTGGGGTTGTCGCGCGAACGGTTAATGCAGATAGGCCTGTCTCTGGGTGCGGACGTACCGGTATTTGTGTTCGGCGAAAATGCCTATGCCGAGGGCATAGGCGAGCAATTGCAGGCCTACGTTGTGCCGGATGCTTGGTATGTGGTGTTGTTCCCGCCAGTGCATGTTGTTACGGCAAAGGTATTCGCACACTTGGATTTCGCGAACTTGGAATTGACACGGGAAGCGATTTCCCTCAGAATTCGCGGCCTTCCGTTACGGCTACCACACAACGATCTTCAGTCGGTGGTATGCGGCTTATACCCAGAAGTGGCGCGGCATCTTGTTTGGCTTGAGAAATTTGCGCAAGCTCAGATGAGTGGTTCTGGTGCATGTGTGTTTGCTGAATTTGTTACCGAGGCACAGGCGCAAGCAGTCATAGGACATTTGCCGTCAGACATGCGCGGTATAGTAGCGCGCGGTTTGCCGCAGCATCCACTGCGGGATATTACCGTAATGTGAAATGCAAGATTATTGGGGAGTCGCCAAGTGGTAAGGCACCGGATTTTGATTCCGGCATTCGTAGGTTCGATCCCTACCTCCCCAGCCAGTTTGAGAGATGTTGTTTGTTTGGGGCGCTTGCGCCCGTTTTTATTTAAGGGGAGCATGGTGTCCGACGACAGCTTGATGGTGTTCACCGGCAATGCCAATCCTAAGCTTGCACAAGATGTAACGCAGCACCTTAATATTCAACTTGGGCGAGCCACCGTTGGCCGTTTTTCAGACGGCGAGGTGCTGATAGAAGTTCATGACAACGTGCGCGGCAAAGACGTGTTCGTTTTGCAATCAACATGTGCCCCAACCAACGATAGTCTGATGGAAGTGCTAGTAATGGTGGATGCGCTTAAACGCGCTTCCGCTGGTCGTATCATCGCCGCGCTGCCCTATTTTGGCTATGCCCGGCAGGACCGACGTCCGCGGTCTGTGCGCGTGGCGATTACAGCCAAGGTGGTGGCGAACATGCTGACTGGTGTTGGCGTGGATCGCGTTCTAACCATGGATTTGCATTCGGATCAGATACAGGGATTTTTCGATATTCCTGTGGACAACATATACGCTAGTCCGATTTTATTGGCGGATGTGCGGAAGCATAATTACCAAAATCTGGTGGTGGTCTCGCCGGATGTGGGTGGAGTAGTGCGTGCGCGTGCATTGGCCAAGCGTTTGGAAGCTGATCTCACCATCATCGACAAGCGTCGCCCCAAACCCAATGAGGCCAAGGTGATGAACATCATTGGTGAAGTGGTAGGCCGAACCTGCTTGATTATGGATGACTTGGTAGATACCGGTAATACCTTATGTGAGGCCGCTGATGCACTGAAAGCCAAAGGTGCAGAGAAGGTGGTGGCGTATTGCACACATCCGGTGTTGTCAGGCTCGGCGATTGAGCGCCTAGAAAATTCTGCAATAGATGAACTGGTCGTGACCGACACCATCCCGTTGAGTAATGAAGCTGCGGCTTGCAAGCGTATCCGCCAGTTGAGTGTGGCCGAGCTGCTGGCCGAAACAATTCGTCGCGTTCATGCAGAAGAGTCCGTCAGCTCATTATTTATGGAATAGTTTTTGTAGCCGTCATATTGACGACTACGTAACCTGGGATTGCCTGGTCGCGGGTGATTCCGAATTTGAAGTGGAGAAATAAATGAAAATCGAACTAAGCGCAATATCCCGCAAGGTGCAAGGAACGGGTGCGAGCCGCCGTCTGCGCAAGGCTGGCCGCGTGCCTGGCATCGTGTATGGTGGCGTTGAGCCTGCACTGATTGATCTTGATCACAACAATCTGTATCACAGCCTGCGTAAGGAGGCGTTTCATGCTTCTATCCTGACTCTGGATTTGGATGGCAAGAAGGAAAAAGTGCTGCTGCGTGATTTTCAGATGCACCCATTTCGCCAGCAAGTGCAACATATTGATTTTCAGCGCGTGGAAGCAAATAAGAAGATTCATATGAAAGTGCCATTGCACTTTATAAATGCCGATATCGCCCCTGGGGTGAAGCTGAGTGGAGGTGTTGTTTCTCACGTGATGAATGATCTGAATATTGCTTGTTTGCCGGCTGATATTCCTGAATTTATCGAGGTCGATCTGATCGAGCTGGCGTTGAATCATCCTATCCATGTATCTGACCTTAATCTACCTAAAGGCATAGAAGCAGCAGGTACCCATATTGGAGACGCTGTAGTGGCTACTGTTCAGGTACCGCGTGCCGCGATTGCAGCAGAAGCAGAAGAAGCAGAGGCAGCCGCTGCTGCTGAAGCTGTCGATCAAACGGCTGATGCGAAAGCTGCGGCAAAATCTAAATAGCATAAGCAATACAATTAAAAACCCGCCATGCACTCTTAAGAGTGCATGGCGGGTTTTTAGCATATCGTGCGGTTTTTATATGGTCTAAGCTAAAAATGAGTGAAATCAAATTAATTGTCGGGCTGGGTAATCCCGGTCGTGAATATGATTTCACCCGACACAACGCTGGATTCTGGTGGGTGGACACGTTCGCTCGCATGCACCCATTCACTTTCAAGGCAGAAAGCAAATTCCACGGATTGGTTGCGCGCGGTCATGTGGATGGTCGTGAATTATTCCTGCTCAAGCCACAAACCTTTATGAATATCAGTGGCCGTGCAGTGGGGGCGTTGTCACAGTTCTACAAAATTGAACCACAACACATCTTGGTGGTGCATGATGAACTTGATTTGTTGCCGGGCAGCGTCAAGCTTAAACTCGGCGGTGGTCACGGCGGACACAACGGCTTGAAGGACATCTTTGCGCATCTTGGCACGCGCGATTTTTGGCGGCTGCGTATTGGCATTGGTCACCCGGGTGAACGTGCGGACGTCGTTAATTATGTGTTGAATGCCCCGCGCCATGAAGAAGTGGAATTAATCGAACACGCCATGCAACGTTCGCTGGTTGTGGTTCCCCTGATAGTTGATGGCAAGCAGGAAGCGGCAATGCTGAAGTTGCACAGTAATTAATTTTAAGGAATATTCATGAGCCTGAAATGCGGAATCGTCGGTCTGCCCAATGTGGGCAAGTCCACCTTATTCAATGCACTTACCAAGGCGGGTATAGCGGCGGAGAACTATCCGTTCTGTACGATAGAGCCTAACGTCGGCATTGTGGAAGTTCCGGATGCGCGGATGCAGGCACTGGCCGATATCGTCAAGCCGCAGAAAATGCAATATGCCATCACCGAGTTCGTGGACATCGCGGGGTTGGTGGCCGGGGCATCCAAGGGCGAAGGCTTGGGCAACCAATTTCTTGCCAATATTCGTGAGACCGATGGTATTTTGAATGTGGTGCGCTGTTTCGAGGACGACGACGTCATTCACGTGGCGGGCAAGGTCGATCCGATTTCCGACGTTGAAACGATCGTAACGGAATTGGCGCTGGCGGATATGACAACGGTGGAAAAAGCCCAGCTACGTAACACCAAACTTGCCCGTTCCGGCGACAAAGAAGCTGCTAAATTTGGTGAACTGCTGGATCAAGTTGCTGCACATTTAAACCAAGGCAAGCCTGCGCGTATGATGAAGCTGGATGCGGCGCAGATCGCCTCGCTTAAGCCACTGTGCCTGCTCACCATTAAGCCTGCCATGTACGTGGCCAACGTGGCTGAAGATGGTTTCAAAAACAATCCATTATTAACGCGGCTGGAAGAATTCGCCGAACGTGAAGGGGCACCAGTAGTGGCGATTTGCGCAGCGCTGGAATCTGAAATTTCAGAGCTTGCAGATGAAGATAAAATAGAATTCCTGGCCGACATCGGTTTAACAGAGCCAGGTTTAAACCGACTAATTCGCGTGGCATATAAGTTGTTGGGTTTGCAAACGTATTTTACCGCTGGAGTGAAAGAAGTGCGCGCCTGGACGATACACACAGGCGATACCGCACCGCAGGCTGCGGGCGTCATACATAATGATTTCGAGCATGGTTTTATACGCGCCGAAGTGATCAGTTATGATGATTTCGTTGCTTGCAAGGGCGAGGCGGGTGCTAAAGAGAAAGGAAAGATGCGCTTGGAAGGCAAGGGTTATTTAGTGCAGGATGGCGATGTGATGCACTTCCGCTTCAACGTCTGAAATAGAATAGCTCGCGAATGCCCGTGATTCGTGAGCCAGGCGAGACTGCGAACATTTGAAGATCGCTGCTCCTATATCGCTCTGGCGGTACGTCCTGGTCTTGCAACTTGGTTAACTCAGATCAATGGTAATCAGCAAGAAGTGCAGCTTTGATAAGGTATAGTCATGCAGTTATAAACTAGGCAAAAAACATTAATTCCAAGTTGCTGAGTAACAATAATAATTACATACTGGAGGCGTATCATGCTAAGACAATTTCTTTTTACCTGTTTCCTCAGTTTTATAATTGCAACACCGGCTCGAGCTTCTATTGTATTGCCGATTACCCTGGATGAGATCATCAGCAGCTCAGCGATTGCATTTCAAGGAAATATCATTGAATATAAAACCGAGAGTGAGCCACAAACAGGTGTCGGCTTTATTGTTTGTTATACGACATTTAAAGTGCAGGAGGTTTTAAAGGGTGCAGTTGGAGCCACTTATACGATGAAGGAATCAATGCCACTTTGTGACCAAACTCAACATCCGGGTGTAACTAAATTGGTGGATGGAAAGAGCAAAATCTATTTTCTTACTGGAGCTTCGGGCAGTGGCTTCTCCAGTCCAGTGGGTCTTGGGCGAGGAGTGTTTAATATCATCCAAGATGCAGCGGTATTAAACGATTTCTCGCCGCCCGCTTCAGAGCGACATATAATTTCGCCGACTCCGGTAGGGCTTGAGCACATTGGCTTAGAGGAATTTAAACGACTTGTGCGCCAGAAAATTGGGATGTGAAAGAATTGATGTCAACGTAATCGGCGAAAAATATAGATATGAATTTCAATAAACCCTATCTTTTTCCGCCAGACTGAGAGCATTTTTTCGTCAATCAATGTCTGCTCGTGATGTCAGTTAAAAGGGGCAGCGAAATCGTTTGGTGCAATTGAGTGGCCATGAAATAGCAAACGGCAGATGAACGCATAGTAATCACTGGGCACACAGGCTGTACTTTGCACACAAGCTGCACTTTCGGTTCAACGTCTAACCATTTTTGATGTTTCGTGACATGGCATGAGGCAACAAATAACCAAACCCCGGTAATGCGGGGTTTTTTATTTTTGTCGTTTCTTTTCGTTTCCTGGCACCTAACAAACCACTTGTGACGCTATGGCGCGTGAATGGTCGGTTTTGAAGGATAGGGAAGCCATGACCAAAACTTCAGGGCACGTCAAATCGGAGCACACATAACCACACCCTCATCGATCCAGCCGCGCGAGACGACTTCCTGGATGTCTGCCGCAGCACTGGACAAGCGGTGATTGCTGTCTACACCGCGGGCAAACCCATTGTTATAGGCCCGGTAAACCGGCGCTGTCCCGGCCGGACAATTACCATCGGTCGGTGGAGTCGAGATAAAATCCAGACTTTCAAAATTCCAGCGCTTCTGCATGACGGGGGTGATGGCCTGAAGCTGTTTAAGGCCATCACATTCAGGGCTTGCTAATGTATAAAAATGCGAATTGGGGCCGGGAATCTGGCTGCCGTAAAACCGGCAAACGGGTGTGCTACCACCCGACTTGAAACTACCCCCGGTGCGAATCCAGCCGGGTCCCGCGCTTCCTCCGTCAATACCCGCAGCCTCATTGGCGTCGGCGGTAATAAAATAGTGATCCAGATTGGTGTTATAGAACTCAACGATGGGCTCGCTGACGAGTGCTCCGCTCAGGTCATAGCGAGCCAGAACAGCACCTGTCGCATCATGCCCCGCAACAAGCAAACGAGAGTTGGCATCGACCGCCAGTGCGCTGACGCTCGACATAACGGGTAGCGGATACGCCCCGTCGATGCCAAAACTCGCATCAAAACTGTTATTCGGAAGCAGGCGATATAGTGCTGCCGAATTCGTAGGGGCAAAGCTACGGCTACGCGCTATCACCACACTGGCGTCGGGCAGTGCAGTAAGCCTCCAATCGAGTTGACGCCGATCTGCCAATAAATTGTTCGCTCCGAGCAGCATGCCATTGTTGGAAACCCGAATCACGAGTAATGAACCATTTGACGAACTCGATGGACCATCACGAATGCCAGTCAGTAGGGAGCCATCGCTCAGTGAGAGCAATGAGAATAGTTCACCAATGGCGAAAGGCTCGGCAAAAGCATAGGTAAACTGACCGACCGTCCCAAACGAAGCTACCGGCAATCCATGTGAATCGATCTTATAGAGACGCAGGTTCTGATTTGTCAGTACGGAAAAGACCACTGAACCGTCGCCTAGCAAAACCAGATCCACCTGCCCCGGATACTCCCTAGCAGAAAACGCGAATTCGATTTTACCGTTCGTACCGAAATTCAGGTCAGGTGTGCCATCCGGCATTGTCTGCTGCAAAATCCCAACTTTGTCGTCCGTTGTTGTTCCGTAAAGCAAGCGCCCATCTGGACGAACACCCAACGAAAAATTCGAATTGATGTACGACGATGGTGTTAGAGCTGGGGAAAATCCGGTGTAGAGCGACCCGACAGAGTCAAATCTAAACGCGTTGGATGGGGTTGCGGCGACCGGGCCCAATAAAAAATTGAACTCGGATCCCGCCGTTACGACCGTTATCGCGCCGTTTGCTTGTTCAGCTGTACCCACCTTGCCCCAGAAACTTAGGTTTTGCCCCGGCACCTTGCGCCTCGGGTCGAATAACACGCGCCCATTCGTCCCGAATGAAATGTCGGGGGAGCCATTTACTGTCAGGCGGTCAAGCGAATAATCAAAGGGGGAGTAAGAATTGCCTATGTCTATATGAGTTGAAATACCTGCCAGCACAACTTTGCCCGAAGTTTCAACCAGTATCGAGTCAAGCTGGTAATAGTTATAGGGCTCCCCGCCGAGATGCACGACGCCGTTGCTTCCGAACGAAGTGTCGAGTACTGGCGCTGCGTGTGCTTCAAACATCATGGCATTTAACGCGATGAGCGTAAAAAATATCGCGAATATTTTTTTAGTTTTCATAGTTTTTAATACCTTCAGTAAGCTCGACATTATCTTCCCTTATCAATACGCACACAGTCATAATCAGAAACGTTCTTTTATTAATGCCCCGCTCGTTTCTCTTTCCTTGTGGGCAGCTCACAAACCACTTTTAACGCTGTGGCGTTTGAATGGCCGGTCTTGAGAGATTGGGAAAAATTTTAGGGCAAGTCAAATCGGAGCACACATGACCACACCTTCATCGATCCAGCCGCGCGTGACGACCTCCTGAATAGCTGCCGCACTACTAGACAAGCGGTGATTACTGTCAATACCACGGGCAAACCCATTGTTATAGGCCCGGTAAACCGGCGTTGTCCCGGCCGGGCAGGTACCATCGGTCGGCGGAGACGAGATAAATTCCAGACTTTCAAAATTCCAGCGCTTCTGCGTGGCGGGCGTGATGGCCTGAAGCTGTTTAAGGCCATCACATTCAGGGCTCGCTAATGTATAAAAATGCGAATTGGGGCCTGGAACCTGGCTGCCGTAAAACCGGCAAACGGGTGTGCTACCACCCGACTTGAAACTACCTCCGGTGCGAATCCAGCCGGGTCCCGCGCTCCCTCCGTCGATCCCCGCAGCCTCATTGGCGTCGGCGGTAATAAAATAGTGATCCAGGTTGGTGTTATAGAACTCAACGATGGGCACATTGGTAATGGCTCCACTCAGATCATAGCGAGCCAGAACAGCACTCGTCGCATCCTGTCCCGCAACAAGCAAACGAGAATTGGCATCGACCGCCAGCGCGCTGATGTTCCACATGCCGGGTAGCGAATACGCCCCGTCGATGCCAAAACTCGTATCCAGACTGTTATTCGGAAGCAGGCGGTATAGTGCAGCCGAATTCGCCGAACTCGTTGGGCTACCGTCACTATTGCGCGCTATCAATACACTGGTGTCGGGCAGCGCAGCAAAATTCCAATCGAAAATACCCGGCTCCGCCAACAAATTATTCGCTCCGATCAGCAGGCCATTACTGGAAATTCGAATCACGAGCAGCGATCCTCTTGGAAAACCGAAGTACATCGAAGGAGATTCGCGAATACCGGCTAGCAGGGAGCCATCGCTCAGTGAAAGCAAGGAGAATGAATCTCCACTGCCGAGTTCATCCAAAAAATCTACAGCATAAGTAAATTGGCCGCCCGTACCAAACGAAGCTACCGGCAACCCATGCGCATCGACCTTATAAAGCCGCAGGTTCTGAGCCGCCAGTACGGCAAAAACCACTGAGCCGTCCCCAAGCACAATCAGATCTGACTGGCGCGAAAGCTCCCAAGGAGGAAACGCAAATTCGATTTTGCCCCGTGTGCCGAAATTTAAGTCAGGCGTGCCATCCGGCATCTTCTGCTGCAAAATGGCATTTCTGCCTGTTGTCGTTCCGTAAAGCAAGCGCCCATCTGGACGAATGCCCAACGCAATATCCGTATTGGCGATCCCTGGTGCTGCAAGAGCGGGGGCGAATCGGGCATCGAGCATTCCGGCTGCGTCAAGTTGAAACGCTGTAACGGTGCCTACCGGGAGAACAGACCCGCTTCCGGTTCCAGCGACGACCGTTATCGCACCGCTTGCTTGTTCAGCGGCACGTACTTTGCCCATGAAGCGGCTGTATTGCCTTGGCGCCACGCGCCCATTCGTCCCGAATGAGATGTCGGGGGAACCATTTGCCGTCAGGCGTTCAAGGAGATAATCAAACGTCGCGCCTGCGTCTGAATTACCGGCAAGCACAACTTTGCCCGAAGTTTCAACCAGTATCGCGTCAACCTTGTCGTTGCTGTAATTTTCGGCGGAGTTCACGATAGCGAAGCCATCACCTCGACCATAGCTGGTTTGAAGATGACCGCTGCCATTGAGGCTTGCTACGGTAGCATTTACGCCGAGAGGAACGCAACCGCCGATGGAGCATCTCTCGGTTTGACTGGCCACTGCCGGTACCAGTAAGCCGCCTACGCCATCTGACAGGATATCTATGGCGGAGAACACACTATAACCGGGGAGTGCAATTGTTGTGCTACCGGCAGCACCAAAAGCACTATCCAGGACTCCGTTGGAATCGAAGTGACGTACACGCGCAGTGGTGGCGTCGACCAATGCGATACTGCCGTCACTTAGTACTGCCAATCCGTTGAGGTTGCGGTTGCCGATCTCAAGTCGACCGGCAGTACCAAAAGACGCATCGGCCAAGCCGCCGGCAGTGATTCGCCACAACACGATATTGTTGCTCGCGAAGGCTGGAGCATATCCCATCAGAAGCAATCCGCCATTAGCAGTGCGCACCATCGTGCCCGGTTGGTCGAAGGGGTTGCCCACGTCGTACCCTGAGACCAAGCCACCATTTCCAAAGCCAGGATTGAGCGTACCGCCAGCCGTCACGCGAACCAGCAGATAAGTGCCACCGCTAAGGAACGTTCTTGCCATGACTGTAAACCCGCCATTCGGCTCAGCGACAACTGAAACGCCCCAAGTCATCCGAAAATTTGGAGGCAGGCCGCTGAGTATCTTTTCGCCGTTCGGTGCATAGGTCGAATCACGCATGCCGGCTGCGTTAAGACGTGTGAGTCGCAATGCAAATTGAGACCCTTGTGAGGGGTTTGAGACTTGCGTGGCGTCCGAGACGATCAGCAGACCGCCGTCTGGCTGTTGCACGAAGCGCGCCGGGGTGACGTCCGCACTGAATAAACCTTGCGTGCCAAAGCTGGTGTCAAGAGTGCCTGCCGACGTGAGTCGGGTCAGCACAAAGCCGCTCCCGTTAGATCCATTTATCAGTATGGAACCATCGGCACCTTGCTCGAGTTGTTGGATTTCGTAAGAGTTTCCATTGGGCAGATCGAACAAGGTCACGCCATTTTGGCCGAATGTGGCGTCAGGGGTACCGTTTGGAAGTAGTCGGAGAACAAAAGCGTGCGATTGTCGCCCCGTTGTCAAACCGGCAAGCAGCAACTTGCCGTCACGCTGCAGGGTGGACGTCGTTGGCCTATCCTCCGCGCCGGTTGGCACTCCGATGCGCACGATGCCGCTGCTTCCGAATGAACTGTCTAGCACTGGCGCTGCGTGCGCTTCAAACATCATGGCATTTAACGCGATGAGCGTAAAAAATATCGCGAATATTTTTTTAGTTTTCATAGTTTTTAATACCTTCAGTAAGCTCGACATTATCTTCCCTTATCAATACGCACACAGTCATAATCAGAAACGTTCTTTTATTAATGCCCCGCTCGTTTCTCTTTCCTTGTGGGCAGCTCACAAACCACTTTTAACGCTGTGGCGTTTGAATGGCCGGTCTTGAGAGATTGGGAAAAATTTTAGGGCAAGTCAAATCGGAGCACACATGACCACACCTTCATCGATCCAGCCGCGCGTGACGACCTCCTGAATAGCTGCCGCACTACTAGACAAGCGGTGATTACTGTCAATACCACGGGCAAACCCATTGTTATAGGCCCGGTAAACCGGCGTTGTCCCGGCCGGGCAGGTACCATCGGTCGGCGGAGACGAGATAAATTCCAGACTTTCAAAATTCCAGCGCTTCTGCGTGGCGGGCGTGATGGCCTGAAGCTGTTTAAGGCCATCACATTCAGGGCTCGCTAATGTATAAAAATGCGAATTGGGGCCTGGAACCTGGCTGCCGTAAAACCGGCAAACGGGTGTGCTACCACCCGACTTGAAACTACCTCCGGTGCGAATCCAGCCGGGTCCCGCGCTCCCTCCGTCGATCCCCGCAGCCTCACTGGCGTCGGCGGTGATGAAATAGTGATCCAGATTGGTGTTATAAAACTCAACGATGGGCACACTTGCCAGCGCTCCGCTGAGATCATAGCGAGCCAGAACAGCACTCGTCGCATCCTGCCCCGCAACGAGTAAACGAGAATTGGCATCGAGCGCCAGCGCGCTGACACTCTCCATGCCGGGTAAGGGAAACGCCCCGCTGATGCCGAAACTCGCATCCAGACTGTTATTTGGAAGCAGGCGATATAGCGCTGCCGAGTTCGTTGCACCGTAACGGCTGCGCGCTATCACCACACTGGCGTTGGGCAATGCAGAAAAATTCCAAGTGAAACTACCCGGATCCGCCAACAAATTGTTCTCTCCTATCAGCATGCCATTGTTGGAAATCCGAATCACGTACAGCGATCCACTTAACGAACTGGACAGTGCGTAGGGAATACCAGCCAGCAGCGAGCCATCGCTCAGTGAGAGCAAGGAGAATGGTGGATAGTGTCCATCAGCAAAAGCATAGGCAAACTGACCGTCCGTCCCAAACGAAGCTACCGGCAACCCATGCGAATCGACCTTATAGAGACGCAGGTTCTGATTCGTCAGCACGGCAAAGACCACTGAGCCGTCGCCAAGCAAAACCAGATCCGCATGGCGTGAAAGCTCCTCGGCAGACAACGGAAATTCAATTTTACCGCTCGCGCCGAAATTCACGTCCGGCGTGCCATCCGGCATTGTCTGCTGCAAAATTGCAGTTCCGTCCGGTGTCGTTCCGTAAAGCAAGCGCCCATCCGGACGAACGCCCAACGCAATATCCGTATTGGCACTCGACGGTGCTGAGAGAGCGGGTGCAAATCCGGCGTCGAGCATCCCGGCAGAGTCAATTCGAAACGCCGTGACGCTGCCGAACTGGCCACGAGATCCTTGCGCGGTTCCAGTCACGACCGTTATCGCGCCGCTTTCTTGTTCAACGGTACGCACCTTGCCCATGAAGTGCGTGTACTGCTTCGGCGCTACGCGCCCATTCGTCCCGAATGAGATATCGGGGGAACCATTTGCCGTCAGGCGTTCAAGCAAATAATCAAAGTTCGCGGCTGTATCTGAGTAACCTGCAAGCACAACTTTGCCCGAAGTTTCAACCAGTATTGAGTCAATCCTGTCGTTGCTGTATTCGGCGGTGTTCATAACAGCGAAGCCATTGCCTTGGCCATAGCTGGTTTGAAGACGTCCGCTGCTATCGAGGCTTGCGACGGCAGCATCCGCGCCGCGAGGAACGCAAAAGGAGCTGCATCTAAAGGCCAGATTGGCCGTTGCCGGTATCAATAAGCCGCCTACGCCATTTGACAGGATGTCTACAAAGTACGTAGTTATATAGCCGGAAAATGCAATAGTCGCGCTACCGGCAACACCAAAAGCACTATCCAGGACTCCGCTGGCATCGAAGTGACTTACGCGCGCAGTGGTGTCGTTGACGGCGTTGAGTAATGCGATACTGCCATCACTCAGCGCCGCCAATCGAAATCCGTGACTGGCGGCGCCGCCATTGTCGATCTCAAGTCGACCGGCTGTACCGAAAGATGCATCGGCCAAACCACCGGGAGTGATTCGCCACAACACGATCTTGCCGCTCGCGAGGGGCGGAGGAGCATTGCCCATTAGAAGCAATCCGCCAATAGCGGTGCGCACCATGGCGACCGGATGATCGGTGGCGTTATACACGTCGTACCACGAGATCAAACCACCATTACCAAAGCCAAAATTGAGCGTGCCGGCGGCCGTCACCCGGACCAGCAAATAGGTGCCACCGATAAAGGTCGCTCTTGCCATAACTGTAAATTCGCCGTCTGGTTCGGCGACAACTGAAACGCCCGAGGCCATTCTAAAATTCGGAGGTAGGCCGCTGAGTATCTTTTCACCGTTTGGTGCGTAGGTCGAATCACGCACGCCGGCAGGGTTAAGGCGTGTGAGTCGCAATGCAAATTGCGACCCCTGCGTGGCGTCCGAAACGATAAGCAGACCGCCGTCCGGCTGTTGCACGAAGCGTGCCGGGGTTCCTTCCACACTGAAAAAACCTTGCGTACCAAAGCTGGTGTCGAGAACGCCGGCCGCTGTGAGCCGGGTCAGTACAAAGCCGCTCCAGTTAGATCCATTTATCAGTATGGAACCATCGGCACCCTGCTCGAGCTGTAGGACTTCGTAATAGTCTCCATTGGGCAGATCGAACAAGGCCACGCCATTCTGACCGAAAGTGGCATCAGGGGTGCCGTTTGGAAGTAGTCGGAGAACAAAAGCGTGCGATTGCCGTCCCGCCGTCCAACCGGCAAGCAGCAACTTGCCGTCGCGCTGCAGGGCGGACGCGGTTGGCCTATCCTCCGCGCCGGCGGGCACCCCGATGCGCACGATGCCGCTGCTTCCGAATGAACTGTCTAGCACTGGCGCTGCGTGCGCTTCAAACATCGTGGCATGCAACGCGATGAACGTAAAAAGTATCGCGAATATTTTTTTAGTTTTCACTGTCTCTAATACCTTCAGTAAGTTCGACATTATTTTTCCTTATCAATACGCAAGTACAGTCATAAAACAGAAACGCCATGTCATCAGGTGTCACAGTAATTTTCTGAATATTTTCAAATATTTGATTGAAATAATATTTATATAATAGTCAGAGCGTCAAACCCTATGATTTATAGGGCACCTCTAAAAATTAAAGTTTCTAGGCAATGCAAGGTAAGTGTAAAAAATTTAAACGCTGCATATATTTGATAGGTAACAATAAATTTGTTACAACGACGCAGTATTGTGAAG
This sequence comes from Candidatus Nitrotoga sp. BS, assembly GCF_927797785.1. Taxonomy (GTDB): domain Bacteria; phylum Pseudomonadota; class Gammaproteobacteria; order Burkholderiales; family Gallionellaceae; genus Nitrotoga. The sequence goes on from NZ_CAKMLL010000034.1 coordinate 21,320, forward strand.
AAAATTGGATTTGTAGAAATGTCTTATGGATGTTTATTTATCCGGCACGAATTGAACTTGACTGCCATTCGTGCTGAGCTTGTCGAAGCATAAGAAGCCATTCACATTTCGACAAGCTCAATGCGAACGACTTCTTTGGATAAACGGTGCCGGATCAATAGTAAACTTTTAAATAAAATTCAACAGTTAATTGCGACATAGCCTAGTTTTTTGTTCCTTGATATTCATCAATGAGTAGCTTCATTACTGATTTTTCAGCAGTGTCGACGCCAGGGAAGCCAGCCGTATTTGAAAAGCGGAAGTCAGCTTCATTTGTTTGTGCAAATGCAAAGTCATTAAACCAAACCAACCCTTTTACTTCCGGGCGATTGTAGAGATAGCGGATAGTATCGGTATACCACTGGCTACGACTATTGACGCCATAGCTCGGAACACTCCCGATTTCAGTCACCATGATGGCTTTCCCAGGATAAGTTCTAACCATCGTTTGTATGAAATTTTGGAAAATCTGTTCGCCACTCACCCAGCCACCACCACGTAATGGATCCTTGCCCCAGTTGTAGCCAGACACGCCTATCAGGTCAACATATCCATCCCCTGGATAATAGTTGCGAATTTCGTTTGATGGAGCGGCCACTTCTGGGGGCGATGCGTGGTCGGGCGACCATAGGAATCGCGCGTTGGTAGCTCCGGCAGCTTTGAACATATCAACTATTTTACGAAAAACCTGTACATAACCGGCCGGGTTATTGCCATTGATAATGCCAGTCCAAGTGTTGCTTTGCCCATTCATTTCATGGGCAAATCGAATCATGACTGGGCTGCCAAATGTGCGGACCTCCATCGCAGTTTGATTGATGCATTCATCATGTGCTCCTGACAGAATTCGAGCGTACGAAAATTCAGTCGCATTGCCCAAGCCTAAGCCGTCCTGGTGCGGCTCCCAGGTAATCATTGGGATGGCACCTGTATCTGCCACATTTCGCGGCAGATATGGATATTCGTTAAAAGTTGAGCAGCTCCCATTTGCTGTTCGCCAAGGCTGAAAATACATCACAATTTTTGGTGCGATATTAATATCATTGATGTAATCAGAAATCGCGCTTCCATAATTATTGGTCGGCCTAAGGTGAACGCCAAACAATTTTTCAGTCTTGTCGATCGAAAAGCTTATTGGTCCCGTGAACACATCTACGTTTGCACGTTGCCCATGAACATCAGTGACTACAGCTACAATGCGGTGCTTACCCGACACAAGCTGTGTGGAGGGGACGTAAAAATCAAAAGCGGCCAGATTGGTCACGCCAGGGAAAACAGGGGGCACATCAGGGCGCGCAATGTCTATTCGATCTGACCCGCCGACGTACCGATCATCGATATAGACATCCACTCTGGAAGCGGGCACAACGCCCTCTGTCCAGCCCGCAACACGGAGCTTTTCGACACCTGTAGCGATACCACTAATCATTGGAAGATCAAGATAATTGCGACCGATATGGCCCTTGGTATAAAAAAACTCGCTTTCCGCGATTTGTGATCGGGTGTCATCTACATCCAAGCCTACCAGCGTAATTCTATGATAGCCACGCGCCAAACCAAGGGTGTCGAGATTTACCACAGCACGAAAACCACTGTTTGCTATGTTATATTCAGGAAATATCGCTTGCACGTCGCTTCGAGGAATACCATATGAGGCATCAGCGGCATACCGGCCATTGATCAACACTTCCAGTTTTTTGAATCCCCCTTTTCCTAGAGCCCAGCCTGTTACACCAATCTCACCCGATGCAGGATCGCGGTGCATGGGGCTTTCAATCGATCCTTTGGTCGGGGTGTTGGCGATATTGAGCTTTTTTGACGCACTTGCAATTTTTTCCCCTTGCGCATCAAAGGATGTGACAGTGACCGTCCGAAGGCCATTGGCAAACGCCAAGCTATCAAATTCAAAAATGAACCCAGAGTTTGGCACATCTTGGCGCGGTAGTGGATAGGCCGCCTTGCCGAGTAGCACGCCATCTATTGATACGTTAACGTTACCTGATGACGAGGGCGTCTTCGCCCATCCGACCAAACGCACAGTGTTAATAAGGGTCATCCCTTCTTGGATCGTATGGTCAAAGGCTATTTCCTGAGCGTGGGTCAACGAGGATAGAAAAATGGCTAACCCAGCTAGAAACATACGTGACCAGATGGATGAGATGAAATGAGATAAATGGGAATGTCGCATAGCTACTTCACGCCGTTAGAAAAGTCAAGTTGACTGTTATATCACGTATTCGATTAACTCGCGAAGTCGTTCAGGGCAATGCCCAGAAATTCATCGAATGCTCCCTGGACTTTCTGGGCAGCAAAACGGTAGGGAGCGCATCAAATTTACGACTAAATATCAACTATTGTGATTGGTTCTTGAATCCGCCTCAATATTTGAGAAAGTTATTCAGACAGAGCCTTGATAACCTTTTCCGGGCTGAGAATAGAGCCAAGTGTGGTTGGATCGCCCCAGCGCACATGGTAATTGTTCTCCGGTATTGAGGCGAGAGAGGTCATTAAGTTGTGAAATGCCAATAGATCGTTGGTCTCAAAGTAGGTTATGAAGTCGATATCGTCCAGCCCTGTAGAGTGATAGAGTTTACGCTTAACGTTGGTCATATAGGGTAGTGTTGACACGGCGTGAGTCTCCATCTCCTTTAGCCGTTGCTCAAATGGTAAAGTCCACCACGCTGCGCTTTTCTTTACCGGGATAACGATAGCGTAACGCGGCGCATCGCCGTCATAGGTTGCTGCGCTGAGGCTGGCATTGAGGTTGGGTGATTTTTCTTTTGTGATGTAATTCAATGGCTTCGTCACGCCTACCAGGGTATCGGAAACGTCAGTATTTTTACCGATGGTTGTCGACCGGAATTCACGCATGAATGTCTGCGCTTTAGCGAGATCATAAGCATTTATACGGATGAAAAAATCGGAATTGGTTTTAAGACCGCGAGTCAGATAAAGGTCCACCAGCACATTATCTTTATGCTTTTCGATCAACTTTGCGACTTCTGCAGCGCTACCCATGCGCTCAGTTGCAGACATCTTGTTCCACTCTGGCCGCAGTTTAAACATCGTAACTACGCCAAAAACACCCGGCTGGGTAAGAATCGTGGATCGTTCTATTGTTATTGCATCCATTGTCAAGTGTTGCGCAACAACAGGCGTCGTTTGAAAAGTCATGATTACTGCAATGGTTCCCGCAACAAGGCTTACATGGAGGTTGCGAATTGACAAACGTCTCATAATACTTTTCCTTATGAATGGTTAAAAAGTCAAACAAGCATTGATGTGTTATGCAGTAGTGTCTGGTTAAAATACGGTAGAGATTGAGTCTGCTTTGCACAGAATAATCGCAGTACAGACGTTATCTGCGATTAGATTATCGAATTCGATTACTCAGCACCAGACAATATTACCAGCAACCAGTCTACTTTTGTCGTAGCGGAAAACACGCACTGTAGTGAAAAAATAATCAGTTCTTTTTACCCCATACCTGCTTCAGGCGAGCATCGCGACCGCAGCGGTAACGATAGTATTTGTAGCGAATCGGATTCTTGTTGTGAAAGTCTTGGTGATACTCCTCCGCCGGATAGAATGCGGTGGCGGGCAACAGCTCGGTCACAATCGGCCGGGTAAAACGACCTGAAGATACCAGCGCGGCCTTAGATGCCCCAGCTTGCTGTTGTTGATCCGCATTGTGATAAAAAATTACGCTACGGTACTGCGTGCCATTATCGCAAAACTGGCGATTGGGCGTTAGCGGATCTATCGTCGGCCAGTATGCGGCAAGCAGTTTGGCGAAATTGGTCTTGGCCGGGTCAAAATGCACTTGCACTGCTTCGACATGGCCAGTGTTACCGGCGGATACTTGTTCGTATGTCGGATTGATCACCGTACCGCCGATATAGCCTGATGTGGTGGATATCACACCCGGTATCTTGTCGAAATCTGATTCTGTGCACCAGAAGCAGCCACCCGCAAAGGTGGCAACACCGACCACTGGCTCAGTCCGTTCGCTGGAGGCTATGGACGCAGCCTGTGCCCTTGACTGTCCACAGGCAGCAAATATGGCAAGTATCAGCAAAGCAATATTAAGTGCACTGCGAGCTTTTTTATCAAAAAATGATGGATTCAATATTGTCATAATCAGCTCCTGAGCGCGGGCAGTGGTTCGTCCTTCGGGATAAATCGTAGCGCTAAACCGTTATTGCACCAGCGTTCATTACGTGGCGGTGGCCCATCATTGAACAAATGACCTTGGTGGCCGCCGCAGCGAGCGCAATGATATTCAGTGCGGGGTATAAGCATTTTGAAATCGCGTTTTGTTCCCTCGTGCCCCGCAACGGGTTGGGTAAAACTGGGCCAGCCCGTACCACTTTCAAATTTGTGCGCACTTTCGAACAATGGCAAGTAACAAGCGGCACAGATATAGAGGCCATCACGATGCTCACGATTAAGCTCACTACTATTTTGTCGTTCGGTATCCTCTTCAAACAGCACCTTGTACGCATCAGCAGAGACCAACGCCCGCCACTCTTCATGCGGCTTATTCAGAGGTGTAATTGTGACAGTATCAATGGTAGTAGCCGCCGTCCGGCCGCGTGAACAAGCTGAAATCAACGGAAGCGCAGCCACGATGGCAAGGCTTTGTAGTAGGGTTCGTCGTTTCATGAGATTTCCTTTTGAAAGTTTGAAAGATTCGACCGTGTACTCACATTATCGTTCTCAACGTCCGAACCGGTTGCAACAAACTCTGCACAGATGCGCTCGTCGGCAAACAGCCTATGATTAAGAATAGCAATTTTTTCATGGCACCCTCGTGAATAGCGATTCGATTAGATGCGCATCGTCAAAGTGGCGGCGACCGACAAAAGCGGTTGCGTGACGCCCCCACTGGCGCATCGCGCCCGGCGAGCGGATGCCCATAGGCCATAAAAGAAAGCGCTCAGGGCGTTCAGTGCCGGCGATTAAACCATATCTGCCGAAAAGGCTGCGGTAACCATCAGCAGTGGGTAAGGAACGTAATGTATCGTAGTCTTCCCAGGCCATAGCTTGCGCCGCAGACAGTAATTCGGGCGATGATTGGTCGTGGTAAATTCGCTGAATATAATGAGTGTGGGAAGCAATGCGGAGCACGAGCGGTTGTAGTTCAGGTGCAGGTTGAGGCAGCAGTGGGGGTTCAGAATAGAAAGTGGGCAGGTCATCGCGCAGACGCAGATGACGGCTCGGGAAGAATTCGTGGTAGCAACCGCAGTTATGGATAACGTCATACAACCACGGTTCGCCGTCCGGGCCTAAAGTTACTCGCCAGTTGATGCCGTCTAGCTTTCCGGAATAAATGTCGTTACCGGCGCGCGCTGGAAACCAGACTATATAATTGAGCTGCAACAGCACTTGATCGCCAAAGCGGGTGTGCGAGACCTTGCGATACACCATCGGGCGCGCCACATCCACCATAGGCCCGTTATTTAAATGTGCCATTCCAATACGATCATTGTTATCCACTACATCCACCTCCCATGCCGGGGCAAAGGTGTCAAAAATCTGGTCGAGGTCGGCGCTCGTTGGCATAGGGATGCCGAGTGGATCGAGTGTGCGATGCAGAACATCACCCACCTGTGGCGCAGTGAGCAGCGCACCGGGCGATGACGCCCAGCGTACCAGTTCACCCGCAACTGGCAGCGCTGCCAACGGGGTGGCGAAGGTGTTATGTGTCTCTCTATGCCAAACCGATATTCTGCTGGAAACGACCGGCGCAGTAAGCGGGTAAAGGCCGAGCACCCGCCACCAGGTGACATAATCATCCGGTACGCGAGCGGCATTGCGAAGCATCTTGCGGCGCTCCGGTTGCGCGAGATCGTTGGCAAGCAGGCGTTCACGACAGCGGTTGAGTTCTTCAACCAAGGTGCCGTTGCGATGACTTTCCATCGACGTGGGCAGATTACGTAACTCCAACGCACGCGACTCAGCATCCAAATTTGCCATGTGTGAAGTCCATGCTGTCCAATGTTGCTGTGTGGCCAACTCTCCGCTGAACGAAGCGAGCAGGCGTGATGTGCGTAAGTAGGGAAAATCTTGAACCGGCGATGAACCGTAGTCGCGCACCCCCGCATGATCGATGGCTGCATCGACCTCCTGGTATAACATTCGGCAGGTAGCCAAAGCATCGTCTGTGGGTGCCGCCGGACGGGTTTCCACCGTGGCGCAGCCGGCCATGAATAATGTGACGAACAGCAGAATCAATTCTGATTTGACCAGCACCATGCGGCGTGAATTTTTGGTATGGTCCATGGCTTACTGTTCCATAGAATAAGCAGTGAGGGATATTGTACCGTTCGATACAATAGAATTCACTTTACGCTGTTAGAAGTAACGACCCGGGAGAAATCACTTGAGTAACAGCTTTGACCACGACATCAACCGTACCGGTACCTCCAGCGTAAAATATGACGGGCGGAAAAGCATGTTTGGCGCAGACGAAGTCATCCCGATGTGGATTGCCGATATGGATTTTGCCGCCCCGCCAGCCGTGACCCGTGCCCTGGCCGAGCGCGCCGCCCATCCCGTGTATGGCTACACCCAGTTTCCGGATAGCTTGTACCAATCTCTGATAGATTGGCTTAAACGTCGTCACGACTGGGAAGTGCCGCGCGAGTGGATCATGATGTGCCCCGGCGTTGTACCTTCGCTGCACGCCGCTATCATGGCTTTTACCGAGCCGGGTGACTCGGTAATCGTACAGCCGCCCGTGTATTTTCCATTTTTTACGGCTGTCACCAATACCGGTAGAACGCTGCTGCAAAACCCGCTGCGCATGGAAAATGGCCACTACGTCATCGACTTTGACCATCTGGAACAGTGTGCAGCACAGGCGCGCATGCTGTTGCTATGCTCACCGCACAACCCGGTTGGCAGGGTTTGGAGCGAGCCGGAATTGCAGCACCTCCTACGAATCGCAAAAAAATACGATCTGCCCATAGTGTCAGACGAAATTCACGCAGATTTGATCTACCCAGAAAATAAACACACCACGCTTGCAAAGCTGGCACAGAACCCGGCCCATATCCTGACTACCCTTGCACCCAGCAAAACATTCAATGTCCCGGGGCTGAATCTTTCCTCACTCATCGTGCCGGATCGAGCGCATCGGGCAGCTATTACCCAGGTATTTGACAGGATGCACAGCAGCGCATCCAATCCCTTTAGTATCGTCGCTTTCGAAGCCGCCTACCGGGAAGGCGATACATGGCTGGATGAGTTGCTGGCCTATCTGCGGGATACTCGAGATTACGTCGAAAATTTTCTGGCCACCCATCTCCCTAAAATCAAGCTTATCAAACCAGAAGGCACCTACCTGCTATGGCTAGATTGCCGTGAACTCGAGATGAGCGACGCGCAACTCAAGCATTCCTTTGTGCATAAAGCCGGCGTGGGGATGAGCCCCGGCATTCTGTTTGGTGAGGGCGGAAGCGGATTCATGCGCATGAATATTGCCGCACCTCGCCATACCATCGTGGCTGCTCTTGAAAATATTAAGAAATGCGGAATGTGAGGAATGGTGATAGATAAAAAAGGGGGTTCACGTATTACATTTCACATTTAAAATGTAACACCCCGTGATTTTTTTACGGCCCCTCCGAACCCCAGCTGCTAAATGCGGCTTTCATCGCCTTGATCATGTAAGCCACATCCTGCACGCCTGCGCTTTCACGCAGACTGTGCATGGCCCACATGGGTGAGCCAACATCCACGCTGGCGATACCCAGACTGGCAGCAACAATCGGGCCGATGGTGCTGCCGCAGCCGAGGTCGGTGCGGTGGGTGTAGTTCTGGTAAGGCACACCGGCACTTTCGCACAGCGTGATGAAGCGCGCGGCGGTATCCGCATCGGTGCTGTAGCGCTGGTTGGCGTTGGTCTTGATCACCGGGCCGGCATTCACCATCACACGGTGATTGGGTTCGTAAGCGTTGGGGAAATTGGGCTGGTAGGCGTGCGCCATGTCGGCGCTGATGAAAAAACTGTGTGCCGCAGCGCAATGCTGTTGTTCATCATCCAGCTCCATACACAGGGAAATGCGCTCGACCACATCACCGGCAAAACTACCGCCCGCACCCGCAGCGCTTTCGCTCCCTACTTCTTCATGGTCAAAAAAGGCGGCGATGCAGGTGGCAGCGGGAGCAGGGGAGGCAAGCAGCGCGGTGAGGGCAGCGTGGCAAGAGGCGAGATTGTCGAGCTGACTGCTGGCGATGAACGCCTGCTCAGCTCCCCAGAAGGCACCAGCTTGAGTGTCGCATACGGTGAGCTCGTAGGTGAGGATGTCCGGTGCCTTCACTTTCAACTCATCCGCAACAAGGTTAAGAAATTGCTCACGTGCGGAAAGCTTGTTATCGGCAATGGCAAACAACAACGGCAATTCGGTTTGCTTGTTGAGCTTGAGGCCTTGTTCGTTCACCTCCCGGTTCATGTGGATGGCGAGGTTAGGCAGGCGCAGCAGCGGTAGTTCGAAGTTGATCAATCGTGTTTCAAATTCATGAGCAGTGCGGACATTCACGCGTCCGGCCAGGCTCAGGTCGCGGTCGGTAAAGGTCGCCAGTATCGGCCCGCCGTATATCTCCACACCCAGGCGTACCACGCCGTCACTTGCATGTGCCGCATTGGTCTTGAGGCGTAAACCGGGAGAATCGGTGTGCGCGCCTACCATGCGAAAGCCGGTTTCAGGCAAAGGCTGCTGTCCGATCCTGAAAGCAATCAGCGATGCACCCCGCACCACGTAATAACCTTTGCCGGTTTCCAGCTTCCAGCGCAGCTTCTCCTGCAGATGCACAAAACCCTGTGCCTGCAAACGTTGCGTGATGGACAGCACGGCATGCCACGGGCTGGGGCTGGCGTCGATGAAGTTTAGCAGGTCTTGCGCGTGGGCGCGGTCTTCGGGGGTGATGGGCATAAAACTTCCTGAGATTATGAATACAAATTATTGATCCGGTACAAATAGAGTTCCACTTCGTTCGGCCTGAGCCTTTCGGCTACGCTCAGGAGAGCCTTGTCGAAGGCTTGTGGAATCAAATGCGGCAGGCACCAATCTGCTTTCCTGACTGAATTATAGTGGACAGCGCCGGGTTTGTTTCAGGCAACTCCTGCAACATGCCTACTTTCGCACCTAACGAAATAATGACAAGCGACCGATGCATACGTCTGCATGCATTTCCCTACCGATGGCGACGACACCCAGTCGGCGCAATTTCATTATGTCGAGTGGTTTGTCGATACGATAAGGTTGAAAATCATCAAAGCGCAGCCGCAGGGTCTGCCAGTGGGGGAGGGCATGGAAACTGGTGCGATAGGATTGCCAGACAATGCGGGTATCCTCAGTGCGCAGATGCAGGTTATAGACTTCACCGTTTCCATATATCTCGATCTCGATACCCGAATAGTCGCTTGCATCAAGCAAGCCGGAACTTAACAGGTCGATGCTGGCCTGAACGAATCCGCCGTTGTTTTCCAGGCTGACATCCCCAGTCAGTCGCAGGCAGTGACGTCCATTAGTCTCTGTTGGGATGAGTTTGCCCGAAGAAACACCGCCCATAACTGTATCACTGATAACCCGCCAATCCATGCCATTGCTGGCATGCAACGTGTTGCTGTTTCGGTCGTCAATAATCAGTTCCGTAATATTCTTCGTCATGGGTTTTAGTGAGCCCCGGTTTGTTGTTTCCGTTTTCGATTGTGATGAACTCGTCCAAAATAATATTCGAAAGGCCAAATTTCCCGCAAACGTATGATTGCAATACCTGCCTCCGAAGTTTTGCCTGTTCAATGATTATTGTGATGTTGCCACTTTAGTTGCGCTACGGGATAAGGTTAGCACCGATTAAGTTAAGCAAACTTGCGCGTGGTCGCTGACTTTAGAGCCGATGGGCATAGATAGAACGCCTGCTGTCAAATAATCAGATTAAAATGAGCCGGCGCTAATCTGCTTTCCTGACTGAATTATAGAGGAGAGTGTCGGGTTTCTTCCAGGCAACCAGTGCAAACAAAACAAAATGTTCCGTTAGCTTTTATTCCGCAAAGAGAAAGCCCGGCGATGCCGGGTTTATTTATTTCTACTGCAAAGCGTGATCTGACCCTGATTTTTAAGAAGGTGTAAATAAGTGGCGAAATGAAAACTTTAACGATAGTCGTCCGACCATTGGCCGGCAGGCAGAGGGATTACAGCCAAACCTGGAAGAGCGGTAAAGCATTCGCACATCGGCTGCAGTTCACGATCTGATCGTCGCACAATTTCAATCGCGGAAACGCTCGCGAAACTAAAGCAATGGGCTAACATCCGGAAAACGGAGAATAAACATGCAACAGAAACCAGAACACGCTACCAATACCGTAAACAACCAGGAAAAAAGTCTTTCCTTGCTGGTAGAGCAGGCGATGGATGGCGCATCTACAGATCAACTCTTGCATACACTACAACAGCTGCACTCTTCCGAAATCGCGGATGTACTGGAATCGCTTCCGTACGAAGAACGTCTGTTCTTATGGCGATTACTGGATGCCGACACAAAGGGAGATGTGCTGGTTGAAGCCCATGGTGAGGTGCGGCGGCAGCTGATAGGTAAAACTTCATCTGAAGAACTGGTGATGGCCGTGGAGCGTTTGGATTTGGATGCGCTTGCCGATCTGGACGCCCATTTGCCAGACGAGGTGGTTTCTGCAGTATTGCAGGCGATGGATGCGCAGCGAAGGCGCCGTTTCGATGCGGTGCGATCATATCCAGACGACTCTGCGGGCGGACTGATGGATGCCGATGCCATCGCTGTTCGGGGCGATGTCACCCTGGACGTTGTACTCCGCTACGTTCGTCAACTCAGGCGGCAGAAAAAAGAAATTCCAGAGCATCTTGATACCCTCATGGTGGTTAGCAATGACAATGATTTCTTGGGTGTACTGTACCTGGTCGATCTGGTTTCCTCTGACCTGCGCAGCACCGTGGCGGATGTGATGGTTCGTAAGATTGAACCCATTCCGGCTGACATGCCGGCACGCAAGGTGGCCCGTGCTTTCGAGAATATGGACATGATCTCTGCTCCTGTTGTGGACAAAGAGGGGCATTTGATAGGTCGCATCACGGTGGACGATGTGCTCGATGTGATCAGGGAGGAAGGCGATAGATCAGTCAGACAAATGGGCGGGGTGCATGATGAAACAGATATCTTCGCACCGGCCATGACGAGTGCGAGACGTCGTTCGGTGTGGCTTGGCGTCAATCTGATTAACGGTTTTGTAGCGGCATGGGTGATAGGCATGTTCGGGGAAAGTATCGAAAAAATGGTGGCACTCGCGATACTCATGCCCGTTGTAGCCGGCATGGGAGGCGTGGCCGGCACGCAGACGATGACCATCGTGACACGCGGACTTGCTTTAGATCAGGTGGTACGCGGAAATTCACTGCAACTTTTATACAGGGAGCTGGCTGTGGGTGCCCTGAACGGCCTACTGTGGGGTGTGCTGGTGGCAGCGATAGCCGTGTTCTGGTTCGACAACACAATGCTGGGCCTGGTTTTTGCGCTGGCACTGATTATCAATCTGTTTGTCGGGGCACTTGCTGGTACGGTGGTTCCATTGTTTTTGCATCGCATAGGAATTGATCCGGCCCTTGCCGGCGGCGTGCTTCTGATCGCCGTTACAGATGTTTTGGGATTCACGGTTTTTCTCGGGCTTGCCACGCTGGTATTGTTATGAAGTAATCCCGTTTAGCAAAAGACGCACTCCGCGAACTTCCCGAGTGTTTATAAGAGCTAACATGCGACGTTTTTTGTCCAAAAAAACGATGATATGTCGTATGCTTTTGTTTATATATATTTATTTAATTTAGGATTTCTTGTGCCAGGGATCGACCACCTTCTCTGGCTCTGATGCCAAGACCCATGACCCACAAATACACACCGATACGCGACTATGCAGTTATCGGCGATTGCCATGGCAGCGCACTTGTAGGGCTCGATGGCAGTATCGACTGGTGTGCGCTGCGGCGGTTCGATGCCGATCCGATCTTCTGTCGCCTGCTGGATGCCGGGCTTGGCGGCTTCTGGTCGGTTCGTCCGGCCGGGCCAATGACTGTAACCCGGGCCTATGTCCCCGACACGAACGTGCTCGTCACGACTTTCACGACACCTACCGGAACGCTGCGCGTCACCGACTTCATGCCGGTTGGCCGCCAGATCGATGCGAGCGCGCACGACTATGTATCCCTCAGCGCGCCCAACTGGGTCGTGCGGCGCGTCGAGGTGGTCAGCGGGCAGGTCGACGTGAAGGTACGGTACCGCCCTTCGCGTCATTTCGCCCGCGATGACGTGACCCTTACGGTCGCGGCAGGTGTCGTAACCGGTATCGACGTACCCTCGCTGCATTCGGATTTGCCGTTCGTCGTGACGAACGGGGTTGCGGAGGCCAGGGTGACGCTGGGCACAGGAGCATGCCGTGATATGGTCCTGGCTGGCAACTCCGTGAGCGGGGTCGCGCCTGCCACGCGGGTGTGCGAGTTTCTTAATATCACACTTGCTTTCTGGCAGGAGTGGATCGCATATTGCCGCTATAACGGACCGTATGCCGAGACCGTCAAGCGCAGCGCGCTGGTTCTCAAGGCCATGACCTACGCACCCACAGGCGCGCTGGTGGCGGCGCTTACCACGTCGCTTCCCGAGCAGATAGGCGGGGAACGCAACTGGGATTACCGGTACACATGGCTGCGCGATGGCAGCCTGATGCTCTACGCGCTGGCAGCGCTTGGCTACAGTGGCGAGGCGCGGAACTACCACCGCTTTCTTGCAACGGCCTGCAGGGAGACGCTGCCGCGTGTGCAAATCATGTATGGCATTGACCACAGCCACGCTCTCCATGAGCGGGTGATCGAGCATCTTGAGGGCTACCAGGGCAGCCGACCGGTGCGTGTGGGCAATGGCGCCTATTTGCAGCAACAGATCGACGTATATGGCGAAACGCTCGATCTGGCCCTGCTTAGCCAATCGCTTGGCGAGAAGCTGAGCGTGCAGTACCTGCGCTTGTTGCAGACCTTCGCCGAGTTCGTGGCCGCGCATTGGCAAGATCCCGATCAGGGACTGTGGGAGATGCGCGGCCCGCCACGCCACCATGTGCATGGCAAGTTGATGAGCTGGGTGGCGATGGATCGCGCTGCCCAATTGTTTAGCGGTGCGCCACGTTGGCAAAAACTGGCCGACACGATTCATGCCGATATCATGCAATATGCGATAGACCCGGTCGGAGGTCACCTGCGACAGGCCTACGACGGTGGTGTCGACGCGGCCGTGCTGCTCGCGCCGATGCTGGCATTTCCGCTGGATCGTAAGATACTTGAGCGCACGATCGATGTAGTCGAGAAAACGCTGGGGAACGGTGATTTTGTCTTGCGGTACCGCGGTGAGGACGGTCTTCCCGGCGAGGAGGGCGCGTTCCTCATCTGCAGCTTCTGGCTGGTTGATGCCAAGCTTGCGGTGGGGCGCATCGACGAGGCACGCGGACACTTCGAACGGCTGCTCGGCTACGCGAACGACGTTGGCCTCTATGCCGAGGAGGCTGATATCGCGAGCGGCGCGTTCCTTGGAAATTTTCCGCAGGCATTCACTCACCTCGCGCTGGTGAACAGTGCGGCACATCTGGACCTGTACGAAAGGTTCGGCGCTAACGGACTGCAGGGTTCGCATGCCGATCGTGCGAAGCGCTCGGTTATCGCGACCTTTGGCTGGCGCGGCATCGTCGCATCAATCCGCGTCTCCGGATTGCGCGCCAGGTTGTGGTCGTCGGACCGGTCAAAACTCGCCTGGCCCTAGGCTTAGGGGCGATTGTGCATGGTTGCCATTTTTTACCTCTCAGTGATAGTCTTGATAATCCACTAATAGCGCATCGCCATTTTCAAATCGAAAAGTGATGCGCCAGTTTCCATTAAGTTGCTCTTCTTAAGTTGCTTAAATTCCGCCTGATTTTTCCATCCTTTGATTGCTGCGCCCATATTACGGATAATGGAAAAATGATACTAACGTCACGCCCCTATCTTGCTGTGATGGCCATGATGTTGTTGTGCTCAGGCTGCGCGACTTATCAACCTGCGCGTACCGATAATATCTGCTCCATCTTCCGTGGTGAAACCGATTGGTATGAGTCTGCCCGCGATGCCAATGAAAGCTGGGGAACGCCGGTGTGGGTGATGATGGCGATTATCGATCAGGAATCGCGTTTTGTCAGTGATGCGCAACCGGAACGAGACTGGTTTCTTTTTATCCCACTGCCGCGCCGCTCATCGGCTTACGGCTATGCCCAGGCGCAAGATCCGGCGTGGGAAGATTATGTAAATGAGACGGACAACGGCGGCCATGACCGTGATGATTTTGCCGATGCGATCAATTTTGTTGGCTGGTATACCCACACGACGCAACGCATCCTTGGCATCTCCAAATGGGATGCCTACAACCAGTACCTCGCCTATCATGAAGGGCGTAGTGGTTATCAGAGTGGAAGCTGGAAAAACAAGGGATGGTTGAAGCAGGTAGCCAACAAGGTCAGAAATAAATCGGCCGCCTACAATGCCCAGCTGAAGAAGTGCAAGCCGGAGCTGGACGACATGGTGGACAGCTGGTTTTAAAAAATTTAGTACAAAATTTGCAAAATGGATAGGTCAGCTCACTATTTATGTGTATTTATCCTCAAAAATGACTCTGGCCCTTAAGCTGACAACGACACGTTTTCAACCTATTGCTGCTCCATTACTAATGTCACAAAATATTGATTTATTTAATATATTTTGTTCAGGTAATCTTTGAGGCCTTAATGTCTGCTAGTATCAAGGGTTGAACCGATTATCTTCAACGTTCAACTCACAGGATGAAAAATTAAGGATGACAAATTGATGAAAAACTTTTCCCTCAAATCGAATCGAATGATGCATACAGCCGGTTGGGCTGTTGCTGCTTTACTGTTCATGGCAGGTTGCTCAAACAGCCAGGCGCCTAACGAACAAATGGCTGTCTCCAAAGCTGCGGTAAACAATGCAATGCTTGCCGGAAGTAATGAGTTTGCGCCGATCCAGCTCAAGTCTGCAATGGATAAGATGAATGCTGCCGAGAAAGCCATGACAGACAAAAACTATGACCTTGCCAAAAAAATGGCGGAACAAGCAGAAGTCGACGCCAAGCTGGCCGGAGAAATGACGCGCTCAGCCAAGACGCAGAAAGCGGCGAACGCATTGCAGGAAGACGTTCGCGTGCTGCGCCAGGAAATCGAACGTACTACACAATAATCATCAAAATGGAGTTAATTATGCAAAAAGTTCGATACGTTCCCATGAGCCTCATCGTCATCGGGATGTTCTCTGGCTGTGCCACCGTGCCGTCAGAAAACGCTTCTCTCAAGCATGCGCATAGCAGTTACAACAGCGCTCGAAGTAACCCGCAGGTCACCAAGCTGGCAGCAATAGAGCTGCAAGATGCCGGCGAAACGCTGAGAAAAGCTGATGCTGCATTGAGCAAGCGCGAAGGTGATCCCACAGTCAATCAACTAGCTTATCTTGCAAAACAAAAAGTGGCGATCGCGCAGGAAACCGCCAAGCGCAAAGCCGCCGAATTGGAAATTGCCAACGCCAGTGCCCAACGCGATCAAGTCCGCCTGGAGGCAAGAACAGCTGAAGCCGATGCGGCCAAAAAGCGGGCTGAGCTTGCGCAGCAAACTGCCGATCAACGTGCAGTGGCATTGGCAGTAGCCACTGCCAAAACGAAACAAGACCAGGCACTTATTGCTGCAAGAATAGCTGAAGTCGAAGAAGCCAAGAAGCAGGCAGCGATGGCGCAGGAATCCGCTGACAAGCAGGCTGCTGCATTGGCGGAAGCCAGCACCAAAGCTGAACAAGACCAGACAATCATTGCGGCGAAAATGGCTGAAGCCGAAAAAGCCAGGAAGCAGGCAGCGATGGCCCAGGAATCCGCTGACAAGCAAGCTGCTGCATTGGCAGAAGCCCAAGCCAATGCAGCGCGTAACCAGGCACTGATTGCCGAACAGGAAATGCAACTCAAGAAGTTAAAGGCCAAGAAAACGGCTCGTGGCATGGTGATTACGCTGGGTGACGTGCTATTCAATGTCAACAAGGCACGGCTGTCGGCGGGCGGCATCAACAACGTGAAAAAGCTGGCTGACTTTCTCAATAAATACCCGCAACGCAAGGTTATGATTGAAGGCCACACGGACAGCACTGGCAGTGACAGCCACAATCAGGCGCTCTCTGAAAAACGCGCCAATGCCGTTCAGGCCGCACTGGTCGACATGGACATCAGTAGTGATCGCATCGCCACACGCGGATATGGTGAAGCCTCTCCGGTTGCCAGCAACGGCACTGCGGCAGGTCGTCAAATGAATCGTCGAGTGGAAATTATCCTCTCTGACGATGCGGGCAACATCGTTCCACGCGATGAAAAATCCTGAATAAACTCCCAGCCGTTTCATCAGTAAAGTAAGTGGTTGCTGCAAAGAAAAAGCCCGGCATTGCCGGGTTTTTTTGTTTCTACGATCAATCGTGATCGATCTCAGCTTGTTCAAGCAGGTAGTGCACAATCAATCACGCCAATCAGGATACGGTGGCTTTCTTCCGGAGCCAGTGTTTGACGCAGACGCTCTTCTAGTTCTTGGGCACTATGAATTTTCCCGCCGCCATCGGGCAACGTGTTATCGCGTGGCAGATCGAACTGGAAATGAAAGCGCAAATCCTGAATAAAACAGAGTTGGCAAAAAAGATGCACACCAGCCGCGCTGCTATGAATCGCATGCTGGACGAAAACGACACCAGCTTCACGGTCACCACACTGGTCAATGCGATGGTGGTGACGGGCAAAACGTTGAAGGCAGAATTGGCGATGGCTTGAAAAAACAACCGGAGTTAAGCCCGATTAAAATACCTGCAAAAAAAATTGGGTTTCCTCCTCATTATGTTCATTGGTTGGAATCAAAGTAATTGACCATGACCGCACAATTCAATACACTTAAGCGTACATTATTAAGGACAAAATATGGACGCCATACATGCAGGAATCACCATCGGAGTCACCGAGCTGCGCGAGTCACCGACACGTATACTCAAGCGCGCAGAAGACGAAAATCAGGCAGTTGCCATCCTTAACCACAACAAGCCAGCGGGCTACATCGTCTCGCCCAGAATGATGGAAGCAATGCTGGACTCCATCGCCGAAAACATCGCGATAAATCGCGCGAAAGAACGCCTCTCGTCATTAAGCAAAGCGCGCAAGGTAAAGCTGGATGAGCTATGAAATCGCTATCCATCCCGATGCCGAAAAAGAATGGGCAAAACTGGATGGCAGCATCAAGCAACGCTTCAAAGAAAAGCTAGCCAAAGAACGTCTCAAGCTTCCCCGTGTAGCGAAAGACGCACTCCGCGAACTTCCCGATTGTTACAAAATCAAGATCACCACGCCGCAGTTTCGCCTTATTTACCACGTCAACGACGCAAAGAAATTAGTGACCATCCTGTCGGTCGCAACCCGCGATGACGTCTATGCAGATTTACGCGCACGGCTAGGATAATTTATTAGGGGTAAGATCGCCCAGCGATGCCGGTTTTTTTTGTTTCTACAAGAAATTTGAGGGCAGATGCAGGATCAATCAAGTTTAGCCCCATTGATTTACCTTGGTTTTATTACGCTGCCAAGACTAATGGAACGATGCGTGGACGTTGCACCTTGGATGCCAGCCAAAGTTCGTAATCATTTTGTAACCCCATCCACATTACAGGGCTAGTGCCTAAAGCAGCCTGAAGGCGCAATGCCATATCCGCCGAGATACCGGAAGTGCCGTTCAATATTCGGGAAAGCGTAGCGCGTGCCACGCCGAGATGCTGAGCCGCATCGGTAACGCTCATTTCGCCCAGCCATTCTCGCAAGATTTCGCCGGGGTGCGGCGGGTTGTGCATGGGTGCCATTTTTTACACCCCTCAGTGATAGTCCTGATAATCCACCAACAGCGCATTGCCATTTTCAAATCGAAAAGTGATGCGCCAATTTCCATTGACCGTGATCGCCCAGTGGCCTGTCAGATTTCCCTTGAACACATGCAGCTGGCCATATCGGCAGGTACTTTTGCGAGATTCAACGCAGCCAATTGCAATCGTAAACGTGGTGCCTGTGCTGCCTGAATACCGGCCTTGGAGCCTGTCTTAAAAAAGGCATTGATACCTTTGTGCGAAAAGCTCTTTATCATGAAAGGAAATTGTAATGTGACATGTTACACATATCAATGTGGTGAAAACTGAAAGCTGGCGAAGCCGAGATTTATAGGCAATGAATCTCGGTTTTCCCTGATTATTTGCCCTAAAGATATGTTTGCTATGGCGAACCAAAATTGGTACGCTATGCAACATGACCACGCCAACCTTGGACGTTAGATTCTTCAAAACGGATACCGGCAATGAACCGGTACGCGAATGGCTTCGATCTCTGTCGGCAACAGAAAAGAAAATCATAGGTGAGGATATGAAGACAGTGCAATTCGGCTGGCCACTCGGCATGCCGCTGGTAGCGCATCTTGGTGGCGATATATGGGAAGTGCGTATCAGGCTGGAGAAGCGCATCGCGCGAATACTCTTCGCGCTCAAAGGAAATATCATGGTGTTGCTACACGGCTTCATCAAGAAACAACAAAAGACGCCCAAGCCCGATCTCGATCTGGCGAAGGAGCGATTGAAACAATTAAGGAGAAAAGCATGAGCAAGAAAAATATCGGCAGCAGCTTCGATGAATTTCTTACCGAGAACGCCACGCTGAATGAAGCCACCGCTGTCGCCGTCAAACGTGTCATTACGTGGCAGATCGAACAGGAAATGAAAGCGCAAAACCTGAACAAAACAGAGATGGCGAAAAAGATGCACACCAGCCGCGCCGCCTTGAATCGCCTGTTGGACGAGAACGACACCAGCCTCACGCTCACCACACTGGCCAGTGCAGCAGCGGTGCTGGGCAAGACGTTAAAAATGGAACTGGCGGTGGCTTGAGAAACAAATTCGAAGCTAAGCTTTTTACCTCTTCATACTTTCAAAAAGTGTGATTGCAATACCTGACCCAATACTATTCGGATAATGCCGTTCGCCCTTAGCTTGTCGAAGGGTGGGTGTTCGGACATAAGGCTTCGACAAGCTCGGCCCGAACGGTTTTCTGGTTTGCCTGGCTTAACCGAACAGCATTGATACCTGACCCTATCGATTGCAAGATCGATCGAGTTTAGCCCCATTGATTTACCTTGATTTGATTACGCTGCCAAGGCTAATGGAGCGATGCGTGGACGTTTCACTTTGGATGCCAGCCAAAGCCGTATTCAGTAGCATGAAAAAACAATCCGCCAAATTGGCTGCCGCAGACAATAGCTATTAAGCCGTATTGCGCGGATCAACCACTGCCTCCGGGTCTCACGCTTTGCTTAAATTTCCCCGGATTTTTCCATTCTTTGATTGCTGCGCCCATATTACGGATAATGGAAAAATGATACTAACGTCACGCCCCTATCTTGCTGTGATGGCCATGATGTTGTTGTGCTCAGGCTGCGCGACTTATCAACCTGCGCGTACCGATAATATCTGCTCCATCTTCCGTGGTGAAACCGATTGGTATGAGTCTGCCCGCGATGCCAATGAAAGCTGGGGAACGCCGGTGTGGGTGATGATGGCGATTATCGATCAGGAATCGCGTTTTGTCAGTGATGCGCAACCGGAACGAGACTGGTTTCTTTTTATCCCACTGCCGCGCCGCTCATCGGCTTACGGCTATGCCCAGGCGCAAGATCCGGCGTGGGAAGATTATGTAAATGAGACGGACAACGGCGGCCATGACCGTGATGATTTTGCCGATGCGATCAATTTTGTTGGCTGGTATACCCACACGACGCAACGCATCCTTGGCATCTCCAAATGGGATGCCTACAACCAGTACCTCGCCTATCATGAAGGGCGTAGTGGTTATCAGAGTGGAAGCTGGAAAAACAAGGGATGGTTGAAGCAGGTAGCCAACAAGGTCAGAAATAAATCGGCCGCCTACAATGCCCAGCTGAAGAAGTGCAAGCCGGAGCTGGACGACATGGTGGACAGCTGGTTTTAAAAAATTTAGTACAAAATTTGCAAAATCGATAGGTCAGCTCACTATTCATGTGTATTTATCCTCAAAAAGGACACCTTAAGCTGATGACCCCAATTCATGACTGTATATCTCTTTTTTAAAAAATCGAAGCCAACTCTCTAGTTCGTCGCCAATTCAATTCTTTTATCTGAGTAAGCTTTCATAAAGTCATCATAGTCCTGCGTTCCCTCAACTAAACCAGATGAAAGCGTCTCAATAATTACTCCCCCAATCTCAGACGTTTCGATTCCACTCGAAGATTTTGTTTGCGCAACTTTTGCATTAGCATTAGCGATTTCAGCGCTCAAGATAGCCACATCCAGCAATGCCTTTTTCATACTTTTCTCATTTGAAGATACTCCTAAGACTTTTTCAACCGCATCTCTGTATACGCTCCATAGTCGCTCCATGCTTTCTTTCTTACACCCTCGCATAAAGCTTCCTGCTAAAACAAGTGAATTTGCCAAATGCATCTCAGGAGGTGCCCCCAACTTTTCGTTAAATTGGACCTTCTCGGCCCAAAGCTGCCAAATCGCCGCGACAATCTCTACTCTCTCTGTTCCTTCTCGAGACAGATAGGAGAGCAAATAAGCTATATGTCTAACTAGACCTTCATAGTTCAGCTTGAAGTCCCAAACACCTTTAGCAAGAGCCATAAAGTCATCTGCACTTTTCAGCATGCCAAGGATTATTGTGGATTCAGAATAAGAAACAATTTCGGGTGGGATGGCTGCAAGGAAATACTTTTGCTGCACTACTATTCCAACGTTCCACCGACATAGTTGCGCTAAGGTTTTCGCAACGTCACCACATGAAAAATGCCCTTGAGTCTCCAAAGCTTGGAGTACATCCAATGAGCAAATGCTTGTCGTTTTAGGTGTTTCATGTGTCAGATACATTCTGAAAACAGCATCATCCGAGTACAACAAATAGTCGCCTGTTTTGCATATCTCCAAGAACTCGTTTGTTTTGGCTATTGGGCCACCAGATAATATGGCCTTGGACAAATTTCCCGGTTGAATTACCTGTGAGAGATTATTTCTCAGTCTTTCGAGCACACGGTCTATAAGAGCAATGTTGAATGTCCCCGTAAACGGGTGAGACAATGAAGTCAGTTCAGCAATAACAAATTTCGGTACCGCAATGCGGCCAAACAGCGTTATAACTTTACCCAGCAGCTCCAAGTCTTCCAGCAAAAGCAAAGTAGGCAAGTCGAGCAAAGGTAATTTTTGAGAACCATCAGACAAATCAACTGGGACACGATCAACCTCAGCTAACAATAGCAAATGGTACTGTCTGGCATCTTTCTTCGAACTCTTTGCAACTTCCCATAAATGAGCTACATCCCGAATATTCGGTAATAATCTTGGCCTCCAAATAAACGGTGCCGACATTTCACCTGACTGCAATTTTCTTTCATTACGTTCGAGGTTGGCGATTATTTCAGGCGTCATGCCTGTCAATTCACGGAGCTTTTTGAGGATGCCTTCCCCATCTTTCGGGACTTCAACCTGCCGGAGCAATCTAGAGTCAGAAAACTGCTCTGAAAACTTTCTCAGCCGTTCTTGAAACAGTCTAGCCTCGTCCTGATCCACTTCATCTTCTTTTGTGCTTAAGGTCGCCGCGAAGAATAGCTGCAGGTAAAGGCCTTCTTCCTCTTCTATATCCCTTTGTACGAGTTTTCCGAGTTGATCTGCAATCCCTTTTAACGAGTTGCTTCCAGGATTTATTTTGTACTCCAAGTTAAACAGTAACTTTAGAGCATCCAATTTGTCTTCGCGCAATGTGCTTTGCTGATAATGCTTTCTAACAAGTTCCTTTGCTTCTTCAAACAATCCGCAGCGACTGGCGATACTGATGTATTGTTCGTAAGCAGTAGCATCATAACCGTCTGCTTTTAGAACCGTATTCAGCGATTCAAGCGCACCAGCCACATTACCTTTCTTGTCCAATGCGAATGCTCTGAGCACATGAAACCGTGTTTGATCACCGTATTTCAGAAGGGCCTGATCAGCCAATTGAATGGACTCATCCCACCTGCCAGAGGTAATAAAAGCTTGCCCAAGGTGCAAGTTCTCATCCAACCCCAGCAACCGATGTGTTCGAATTGCTTTTGCCAGTTCAATGCATTCATTCGCCTCATCCTTCTTGGTTGCATCTAGAACCATGAACAAGTGAGAACTAACGGTTACCGACTCCGGATATTTGTTATGAGCCTGGCGCAAGTTGTCCAATGCCTCAGTAAACTTGAGCGAATCAGAGCTATCAATGACAAACTTTGCTACTGCAAGTGCGTCATGCCATTTGGGTTCCTGATTTAGCCTTGTCAAAAATAATTCGCGTTTACCTGGATGGATGACGTCGTCGCTTGATAATGCAGCCACACACATACATGAGGGATATAAGTCACTCTCACCGTTGTAAGGCAATAATCTCTCACCCAACTCGATAACCTTGTCTTTATTCTTCAGCTCATAGTTGGCTAGTGTTCTTTTACACAGAACCTCTTCATCCTCTGGTAATCGTTCAAAAGCCTCTAATGCCGTTATCCTGTCCCCTGAAGTGATTGCAAGTTGACCCAGGGCCTCATTTACAGCATGCAAATATGGCCGGGATTTGGCCAAGTCTTTTATCAGTGGCAGCACCTCATACTGTTTCTCAAGTACTTGGGCCGTTATCGCGACCATATCTAACAGGTACTCAACTGCTATCGGCCACCCAGCTTGTTTCATTTGACCTAAGACCACTGTTAGAGTGGACCATGTCTCCAGAACTTTATTAATCTTCATCCTCGGAGTGCCATATGTAGGAATCCTTAAGGGATATGGCTTGCCAACCAAGTCGAATGCCTGAATGAATTGCGCTCTCGATAAAAACATTCGGAGAAGTCGCTCATCTCTTTCTCTCAGGCCCCCTTTCTCGATTGAAGAGGTACAGGTGCCTTCAAGCCCAATCCAATCACCTTGTAGCAAGTAGACTTTTGCTTTCGCTACAGCAGCATCTTTTAAAACCATGCCATCAAGGCACTGAAGGGCATCCGCATAAGAACCAAGCAACGATAAGATCACAGATCTTAAATAAAGTGACTCTCTTGAACCACTATTAGGAACAGACTGCAGAAGCTTAGAAAGCTCTCCCTGATCTTGATCATCGCTAATAAGTGACAAGCGGGTCTCCAACCATCCAATTAAGTATCGCTCTTCTTCTTCCATTAGCAAATGAGCTTTTTCGAACACAGTACATGCTTCCAATTTTTTATTTTGTATCAGTTCTACTCTCGCAGACTGATAGTGGAATTCGGCTTCCTCATGTGCATTTTTATCTACACTGGCGAGTGGAGTTAGAAGCTTGATTGCCCCTTGGTCATCACTATGTTCTAGTTTTTCATGAACTGCTTTGAGCTGATGGGCCACACTTCCCTCAGGAGAAGTCAGCCAAGGGAATTGAGACCCTGACAGGGTTGAATCGAGGAACGTCTCGCCACTAATTAATCTATCCCTGATCCCTTTATAAACTTCGCTTTCTCTACCTGGAGATTTTTGGCTAATAACAGTGTGCAAAACATCTGAAGCCCTAAGCTTTTTTACCTGTATGAGCAGGTACTCTAATATCTTGTCATGAGATTTTTCCGTTAGCAGGTTACTAATCGGGACGTGGAATGTGTGTTCCTGCTGAGCCGATGAAAAATATTCTTCATCCCCTAGTTTTTCCTTGATCTCATCATGAACCCACTGAAAATATACAGGACATTTCCTCGGGTCATTGTCAGCAGACAGATCAGCATACAATAAAAGAATTGGTTCAGTTGTATTGCAATAGAAATTCAAAGTAGTTGTTTTTAATGGAACATCAATCAGCCCTTTCTTGCTGACCTTAGTATTTTCACTCCCTTTCAACTGACCTCTAAACGGAACTATCACAGAACCCGCATTTGTTATTTGGAAGTGATAATCAAAACCAACATCACAATCGCCATCTAATGCAATTTTCTGCCAAGTCAGCGGCTGATTTGCACTAAGTGCTTTTTGGGCATATCTACCTATGCGCTGTGAGGCACCTACTTTGGGGTATTCAGGTTCCATCTAGCTAAGTCTTATAATTGTATGGTGTATGATTAAAATGTACCGGACTCGAATTGTTTTTGCTGATAAAGCTACGCAGTCAGCAATTCTTTCTTCAGCGGCTTGATGTTGGCCAGCTTCTCCGGATGCTGTTGCACGTCCCATAGATCAACAGCCTGCTGCATGCGCAACTAGCTTTCGGGTGTCGTGTTGAGCAATTTGGCGACGCGCAGCGCCATCTCCGGCGTGACTCCGCGCTTCTCATGCAGCAGTTCCGACAAGGTGAGCCGGGACACGCCGAGGCGTTGGGCTAGCTCGGTCTGTGTCATTTCCAGCGTGGGCAGCACATCTTCGCGCAGGATCGCGCCCGGATGAGTGGGGCGACGGTTGGGATTTCGTAGTGACTTCATCAGTGATAGTCCTTCAGGTTAAGAATGATAGTCCGCGCTTTCGTATTGACTCACTTCAGCACTACATCACAAAAGGCGGCTGGGGTGATAATTCTGGTTCGTTCAATATGACCACGTTGCGATAAGCCAGCGCGGCGATCACCTGTCACCAAATAATCTGCATCGCCCTGCAGTGCCATCGCCAATAAAAACGAATCGTCGGGGTCCTCGGCTTCAGTGGTGATGGTCAGTTTTTCCAGCACGATGCCACGCTGCAAGTTGTTGAGCATAGTGCCCACTTTTGAGGGCTGTAAAACGGCTTTAAATTTTGGATAGTGGCTGGCTCGGCGAATTTCTTCCAATTGTGTTTGCGAGGTCACCACCTCAAATCGCGCCGCACGCCAGGCACGATAAATTGCATCAGGAACACCATGAGGAGATATAAGCGCACTGAACAGAATGTTTGTGTCCAGAACGACGCGCATCAGCGTTTACGCGCCCAGGTTAAAGCCTCGTCAACCATTGATGTTATGTCAGCTTCGCTCACGTTATTGTTGCTGGTTTTCGCTTGTTCGGCTGTCAGCTCTAAAATATGTGCCTGTACTGCTTCCTCAATAAAGCGTGATAAATCTCCTTTTTTGCCTCCTCCCTGGCTAGCGAGAAACATGCGAAGAGATCGATCTGTGTCGGCTGAGACAGCAACATTCCAGCGAGTCATATTCATGGTGATCCTTATTTATCGGTGTTTGTGTGTTTATACGCCAACATTTTAGACGATGCAATAGTGAGTTTGATTTAATTAATTATTTAATATAATCAAATAGATGATTCAATTTTTGAAAAATAGTCTGGATACATCCGCGCGTGCGGCCAACTCTCTGACAGTCATTTTGTGTTCAATACGAACAACGCGAATCATCATCCCAAGCAAAGCGAAGGACTCTTTGGCGTAGCGAGAATAAGCACGAGAGATTGGCTTTGTCATACAAGTTACTCATAAATAAGTCCTGATGTAATCTTAGGACTTGTTTATGGTCAATATAGCGTGCACGCATAGCGCTATTTCAAAGGGCAAGCTTCGAATTCCTCGCCTACAGCGCCTGCACCTTAACCGTCTTGCCCTTCACCTTGCCCGCCGTCAATTTGCGCACGGCTTCGTGGGCAATGTTTCGATCCACGGCGACGTAGGTGGAGAACTCGGTGACGGCGATCTTGCCGACTTGTTCGCGGGTATAACCCGCATCACCGGTGAGCGCGCCCAACACATCGCCTGCGCGTATTTTCTCTTTGCGCCCGCCGAGTATTTGCAGCGTGATCATTGGCGGCACCAGCGGGGACTGATCGTCTTCTTTCAATTCGTCCAGCTCGTGCCACTCCGGTACGATGCGCATCGATTTGGCGATGGTGATGATGCGGTTGCGATCCGCCGGTCCGCACAGTGTCAATGCCCAGCCGTTCTGGTCGGCTCGCCCGGTGCGGCCGATGCGATGTAGATGGATTTCGGGGTCGGGCGTGACATCGACGTTGATGACCATTTCGAGCTTGTCGATATCCAGTCCGCGTGCGGCGACGTCGGTTGCCACCAATACAGTACAGCTGCGGTTGGCAAACTGGATCAGCACCTGGTCGCGCTCACGCTGTTCCATATCGCCGTTCAGGGTCAGCGCCTTGATACCTTGGGCATACAGCGCTTCGAGCAGCGAGCGGCATTGCTGCTTGGTGTTGCAGAAGGCCAGAGTGCTGACCGGGCGGTAGTGTTTCAACAGCACCGCGACTGCTTGCAGGCGCTGTGCCTCTTCGACTTTATAAAATCGCTGGCGTATTTTGGTTTCCTCATGTTGCTCCAACAGCTTCACTTCTTGCGGTGTACGCATAAACTGGCGCGCCAGCCGCGTTATGCCGTCGGGGTAGGTCGCCGAGAACAGCAGCGTCTGGCGCTCTGCCGGGCAACGCTTCGCGACGTACGCGATGTCTTCGTAAAAACCCATGTCGAGCATGCGATCCGCTTCATCCAGCACCAGTGTGTTGAGCGCTTCGAGGTTCAGCGTGCCGCGCTCCATGTGGTCCATGATGCGTCCCGGCGTTCCGACCACGATGTGCGCGCCGTGTTCCAGGCTGGAGATCTGCGGGCGCATAGTCGAGCCGCCGCACAGCGTCAGTATCTTGATGTTGTCGGCAGAGCGCGCCAGCCGGCGTATTTCCTGGGTGACCTGGTCAGCCAACTCGCGCGTGGGGCAAAGCACCATCGCCTGCACCGAAAAGCGGCGCGGGTTGAGTTTGGTGAGCAGGGCCAGAGCAAATGCCGCCGTTTTGCCGCTGCCAGTTTTTGCTTGCGCGATAAGGTCGTGTCCCGCTAACGTTATCGGCAGGCTGGCGGCCTGTATCGGTGTCATCGCCAGGTAGCCGAGTTGCTGCAGGGTCGCCTGCATCGCGGGCGCCAGCGGCAGCCCGTTGAACGAATTGCCGGTGCTGTCTGTGGAGTTTGGTGAGGTGTTGCTTGGTTGGGTAGTCATATTTTGATCCTGCATTTTGCAGCGCAATTGCATCGCGTTTTAAGGTGAGCGCCGATGTTCCCGTTGGCGATCACGATTCAGGTCTTGCGCCGCTTGGATGGAAACGGCTTGCCCTTGAAATTAGCCAGTTCCTTGGTGGGTATCCAGACCGCCTTGGGTTTGTCTCTCAGCAAGTTTCTGCCCGCAGTTTTTTTGCCCGCCCGAAACGCTGCTATAGCGGCAAGGAGCTGATCGGATGGTATCAGGATGGCCGCGTGCTCGCCCTTGCGGTGGTAGTTGGCGAGATGCTCTTTGAGGCGAAACAACTTCTTTTCCGTGTCGTCATTCTTGCGCTGGCTGGTCATCATTTCCTGCGCATCGGCCGAGAGCGTATAGTCGCCTTCAATCTCTATAACCAGGCCGTATGCCGACATCCGGGCGAAGGCGTCTGATAATTTATTCCCGGAAGGGATCGCATCATGTGCCAGATCAATTGCCGTAATGATCTCCGTCAGGTCAGCAGGCCGCCGCTTCGCCGCGACAGACAGGGACAATAAAAGAATCGCATCAACATCTTGGACTGGGTACATCGGAACCTTTACTTAATAAATGAGCGCCAAAGCTGGTCGCGAGGGTGTGAGAACAATTGGGGGTAGGGCACGTTTTCTATTTTAAGCTTAAAAGGGCCAACAGCGGTTTTAAGTCGCCTCTAAAAATTCAATTTTCTATATGAACTTCGAGACCAACATTCAAGCGTAAGCGAACTGCGCTGAAAATTGCAGCCAGATTATCCATGCTCGGATTGCCATTCTGGGAAAGCATTCTGTGCAAGCTCTTGCTGGGTTTGAAGGAACTCGCCGCACAACGAGCAAGTGGGACGACCATCAATAAATAGATATGCAGGCATTAGGGCGGCTGGCTCCGTCCCCAGATGTTTTTTTAAGCGTCCGCTACCAGCGGGTAAGCAGCAGGGTTTCTGATGGATTCAACATCCAAATCCACATCCAGTTCCGGCCAGTACAAATGGTGGGGCTGCGGCAACTCGACATTCATCAGCTTGCCGATTGGAGCTTGCGCGAACCATGGGAATTCACTGAACGGAACAAACAGCTCCTCGTCTCCAAGCAGAAGCCAGAAGCCATGTCTTGAAACATTGGTAACTTCAGCTTCCAAAATGTCGTTGCCAAGCAACTCGGATGTCATATTCATGTTCCTCAATAAGTGTTTGTGCTTGCTTTAACGCCTTGCCACTCAAGCCGATGTTCTGCGCAATCTGCGGATCCAGCCAGAACTTTGCTTCCCCCTCCGCATGATTGACATGCACATGCAGATGAGCTTCTTCACGAGAAAAGAAAAAGAAGCGAAAGCCATACGCGCGGAAAATGGTTGGAGCTATGCAGTTATCATAGCATTCGCAAGCTTTCAGGTGAAACCTGTAGCGGGATTGGTATGGTTGGATGCTGCGTGTCTAGACCTCGGTTTTTAAAATGCATGATTATCAGTTCTAACATTCCAAACAGCTCGGTAGATTGGGTTGAATGAAATGAAGCCCAACATCTCTCACTCCCGCACCAACCTACGCCATGCTCGTATTTCCTGCAAAAGTTTGCGCACCGCCGTAGGGATTGCAGTTTGCAACGCATCATCCACATTCAGCTACACTCTGCATGGCTCCTAAATTTGCTTGGGTTTGTTAATTACTTGCAATAGATAAGGGGGACATGCAGCTTGAAATGTGTAAAAGTATGCGTGAATGTTTATAGTGCAATAGGGTATAACTGGGTCAGGGTAAATTTAAAGTTTCTGTTATGAAATCTTGCAATTATTCAATTCACTAAATTTACTCTGACCCTCAGTTACCCCGCGCTTTGTGATTGATAAGGAACCAGTTCATGAAAATACTGATAACAGGCGGAACTGGGTTTATTGGCCAAACATTATGCCCGGCATTACTTGCAGCGGGTCACACATTAACGGTTTATAGCCGCCACCCTGATAAAGTCAATGCCATATTTGGCGATCAAGTGACGCCACTCAAATCCTTGAAGACACTATCCGAGTCTGATTATTTTGAAGCCATTATCAATCTTGCTGGCGCACCGATTTTTGGTAAACGCTGGACGGATGAGCGCAAACAAGTCCTTCTACATAGCCGCATTGATGTTACTCAGGATCTGGTGAAATTTATTGCGCGAGCACAAACTAAGCCTAGAGTTTTCTTGAGTGGCTCAGCAATTGGCTACTATGGTAACCAGGGCGATACCATACTCGATGAAACATCACCTGGCCAAGATGATTTTGGCCGCCAGCTTTGTGTCGAATGGGAAAACGAGGCAGTGAAAGCCAAGGAGCATGGTGTTCGAGTATGCCAATTACGCACAGGCCTGGTTATTGGCAAAAATGGCGGTTTCTTACAGCCGATGGTACTGCCGTTCAAATTAGGGTTGGGTG
>NZ_CAKMLL010000035.1 GCF_927797785.1 Candidatus Nitrotoga sp. BS
CGGCGGTGGTTACACCCGTAGCGGGCATACCGACTAGCATTCCCACCCTGTCTGAATGGGGTCTATTGCTGCTGGTTAGTCTGCTCGCGCTACAGGCTCTGGTAGTGCTGAGACGCAAGCCCCGGTAATAGCGGCAATCTTTGTAGCAACATTCACTGCAACACGCCCACTTCGGTGGGCGTTATCACGTCTGGCAGGCCGACTGACGGTGGGTTCTAATGTTTTTCAACACATGCTTCCAGATTGACTATGTTTGAAAAGCACGGAATATTTTAAAAAGTGGTTTTAAATCTTCTATTATTTTTCGCACGCAAACTCACCAAACGATTGCGAAAGTTGGCGTCGGCTGTCTGCCGGTTGCCGCTAACCCAAGCAATCACAAGATCTAGTTTCAAGGAGACAATCGCCTTCAGATCGAGGCCGCACGGCTGCTCACGGCCTTTTGTCATATACTCGCCGAAGCGGCGCGCGCGTGGCGCCCTTCAAGCCGCCGGACTGGCACCGCAAATTTGCAAACATGGAAGCATTAAATCTTGAAAACCGGGAACTGGTATATATCCTCTAGTTATTTGTACATCAAGCAATGTAGCCTGATAAACAGCAGGAAGAATATTTGCGGCAATAAAATAAAAAATCCAGCATATTCACTGGCTTAACTTACATCATTGGCGGAGAGGGCGGGATTCGAACCCGCGTTAAGATATTATCCTAAACACGCTTTCCAGGCGTGCGACTTAAACCGCTCATCCACCTCTCCGAAGGTCGCGCAGAATAAACCAGAAAGGGTTTTGTCGCAATCGAAAACAATTTCAAAAGTTATTTTTTAAGGTGCGAAGGGCCGTAAAGATACTGATGTCGTCGCTTTCTTTAATTTGCGCCATGCGCAATGTGGTGGCGATGACTGTTGGCTCAGCACAGCGTAGAAAAGGATTGGTGGCTTTTTCCAGGGCAATAGTCGAAGGTAACGTTGGACGTCCGGCAGCGCGTAACGCCTGCACATCTGCTTGACGTTGTTTGAGACTCGCATTGTCGGGTTCGCAAACTAACGCAAAGCGGATGTTGGCCTCGGTATATTCATGTCCACAATATACTTTTGTTTCGTCTGGTAAATTTGCCAGCTGTTGCAGGGAATGGAATAGTTGCGCAGCCGTTCCTTCAAATAACCTGCCACAGCCGCAACCGAACAGGGTGTCGCCGCAAAATACGCTGTTGGCGCCAAAATAAGCGATGTGTCCGAGGGTATGACCAGGGATATCAATAACGCTCATCTTTATTTCTAACTCCGGAATTTCAATTACATCACCTCCGCCAAGCTTATGATTGGCGCAGGGAATATTTTCAAGCTGTGGCCCATACACAGGCACGTTGTATAATTCAGTCAGTTTTTTTACGCCGCCAACGTGATCGTTGTGGTGGTGAGTGCACAAGATGGCGGTCAGTTTGAGTTTGTGCAGGTTGAGATAAGCCAGTACAGGTGCGGCATCACCCGGATCAACTACCGCAGCATATTGTTTGTCGTGCAGCATCCAAATGTAATTGTCATTGAACGCAGGGATGGGAATAATATTTAACATGGATATGTCCGTTTTTTATTTAGCAATACTCAATTAAGAGAGTATTGCATGTCAACCAAAAATACGCTGAATGATTGGTTCGCCACGCCTCCGGGGAAATACTTGCTGGAGTGCGAGCAGGTATTGTTTGATCACAGTGTAACTGACATTTTCGGGTTTAATGCGCTGCAACTCGGGTTGGCCGAACATGATTTTCTGCGTGCCAGTCGTATGCCGCTACGCGCCGCGGTGGGGAACGAGGCCAGGGTGCAAGTGCGGCTGGATATGGATGAATTACCATTCGAATGCAGTAGCGTGGATTTGGTGCTAATGCCACATGTTCTTGAATTCAATGCTTACCCACATCAAATTTTACGTGAGGTTGAGCGTGTGTTAAGGCCTGAGGGAAATGTCATTATCAGTGGCTTCAATCCGCGTAGTCTGTGGGGAGCTAGGCGTGTGTTGGGTTCGCAGACGAATTTCCCCTGGTGCGGAGATTTTATAGCTTTGTCGCGATTGAAGGATTGGCTGGCATTGCTGGGATTTGTAGTGGTAACGGGGCGTTTTGCTTGTTATGCACCTCCGCTTACGAATCCAAATTTTCTTAACCGTTTTAATTTTATGGAGCCAGCGGGCGACCGCTGGTGGGCTGTTTGGGGCGGGGTATATTTTTTGCAGGCGATTAAGCATGTACCGGGGATGAACCTGATCATGCCAAAATGGAACCGAGGACTGGTTGGCAAACTTTTACCTGCAGCGCCTAAGCTGAATAGAGAAGTATCACAGTGTACTAAAACGGAACCTGAATGAGCGAACTTGTGGCAGTGAGTGAAGATAGTGTAGAAATTTATACAGATGGGGCTTGCAAGGGGAATCCCGGCGTGGGCGGCTGGGGCGCGCTGTTAAAAATTATGGGTAAGGAGCGCGAGTTATGTGGTGGCGAAGCGCATACCACCAATAATCGCATGGAGTTGCTGGCCGCTATCCGCGCGCTGGAAGCATTGAAACGACCGTGCCGGGTAATCCTGCATACCGACTCAAAGTATGTGCAACAGGGCATTAGTGTCTGGGTGCATAACTGGAAGCAGCGTGGCTGGAAGACTGCCGACAAAAAACCGGTCAAGAATGAGGACTTGTGGCGTACTCTGGATAAGCTGGCAAGCAAGCATCATGTTCAGTGGATGTGGATAAAAGGACATGCCGGGCATGATGGGAACGAGCGTGCCGATGAATTAGCCAATCGCGGTATTGAGCAATTATTGAATGAAGGCATGAAATGAGACAAATCGTGCTGGATACTGAAACCACCGGCCTGGACCCCAAGAAAGGGCACCGCATCATTGAGCTGGCGGCTATCGAATTATGCAACCGCAAAGTTTCTGATCGACGTTTTCACCGCTATCTCAACCCAGAACGCGAGATTGATGCCGGCGCGGCCGAAGTGCATGGCCTGACGCTGGAGCGTCTACAGGACGAACCAAAATTTGCTGAGATTGCACCAGCGTTGCTTGAGTTTATCCGTGGCGCAGAACTCATCATTCACAATGCGCCGTTCGATGTCGGGTTCCTTAATGTTGAGCTGGAACTATCCGGACTGCCTGTGTTGAATACCTATTGTGCAAGCGTCATTGACACACTAAAGCTGGCCAAGGAGTTGCATCCTGGCAAGAAAAATAATCTGAACGCATTGTGTGACCGTTACCAGATAGACAACTCTCACCGCACCTTGCATGGCGCGCTATTGGATACCGAGCTGTTGGCAGAAGTTTATCTGTCTATGACGCGCGGACAGAAAAGTTTACTGGATGAAGAAGGCAATGAACAGGAAGATGAGCCAACCATGGTTTCTTCAGATTTGTCACGTTTAGAGCTGCGTGTGCTGTCTGCTAATGATGAAGAGCTGGCGCAGCACGCGCAGCAGTTGGCCGATATCGATAAAGCCAGCAAGGGCGCATGTATATGGAAACAGTTGGAACTTTTGGAGGTGCAGCCGTGAGTCCTCATATTAGAAGCATGGCCAAGCTGACAGGCTGTTGAAAGCGGCTAGTTGTCTGTTGCGATGAGTGTCAATGTGGATGTGTTGATCATCGGTGCCGGCGCGGCTGGCATGATGTGCGCCATTGAGGCTGCACGCCGTGGCCGTTCGGTGCAGCTGCTTGATCATTCTAAGAAACTGGCGGAGAAAATCCGCATCTCAGGTGGTGGCCGCTGCAACTTCACCAATTTGTACGCCAAGCCGGAAAACTATTTATCTGGCAATCCGCATTTTTGTCGCTCCGCATTGGCGCGCTACACCCCCCAGCATTTCATCACATGGCTTAACCAGCATGGCATCGGATATAACGAAAAAAAACTTGGGCAACTGTTTTGTGACGAAGGATCGGCAGTCATTATTGCGCTGCTAAAAAACGAGTGCGATGCAGCGGGAGTAAGCTGGCTTATGTCTTGCGAAGTGCATAAGATTGAGCGCCTACCCCCCATTTTTCCGCAAACAGGAGAAGGGCTAAAAGTCAAAAGCAATAGCGGCCCATCAGCCGAACGATTTAGTTGCAATACCAATCATGGCACTTTTCTCGCGCAGTCCTTGGTGATTGCCAGCGGTGGCCTGTCTATTCCCAAGATTGGCGCAACACCGTTCGGTTACCAACTCGCGCAGCAATTCGAAATCCCCGTGACCAAACTAAAGCCGGGGTTGGTTCCATTGAGTTTTCATCCGGATGATTGGGCGCCTTATGTTGATCTCGCCGGAATTTCTGTGGATGCTGAGGTAAGCTTTGGTGAACAAGTTTTTCGCGAAAATCTCCTTTTTACCCATCGCGGCCTCAGTGGCCCCGCCATCTTGCAAATTTCATCTTATTGGGAGCAGGGCCAGCCGCTGCACATAAATTTGCTGCCGGATCACGACACGCTGAAATTGTTCGCGCAGCAACGAGACAGCCGCATGTTGCTCAGCAACTTTTTTGCGCAATATTTGCCCAAGCGGTTTATTGAAATATGGTGCGCCCAGCTGGCCAGTGCTAATTTTTCCGGTAATAAACCCATTAACCAATATTCGGACAAGGAGATCGCAGCACTTGCCTCCAAACTGCATAATTGGCAAATAACACCTAGTGGCACATTGGGCTATACCAAGGCTGAAGTTACCTGCGGTGGTGTTGACACCCATGCCTTATCGTCTAAAACCATGGAAGCCAATGACGTGAATGGCCTGTATTTTATCGGTGAAGTAGTTGATGTAACAGGTCAGCTGGGTGGCTACAATTTTCAGTGGGCGTGGTCATCTGGATATGCTGCCGGGCAATACTGTTGAATTTTCTGCACAAAATTCTGCATCCACTTTCTGATGTCAATTCTTCTGACAAAGGCTCTCTTTAGGGTACAGATCAAGGTAAGTTGAGGAGCCGATACCCTAATTAATGGTGAAACAGGGGAAGACTTCCAGAATGCCAGCACTGGTATCGGATGTGGCGTCAGGGGGTACCCTTTGTTTCGACCTCATCTTAGATTGGTGATTCCTTGCTGGCAACCACGAGCTTGCCAAGCGTTGGCTTGATCCACATCTCGAAATCACCGATCAGCGAACTCCATCAAGACAGAAGCGAAAGCTTCACCAAAAGTTCGGATGTATGGCAGTAATCTTTACCTTCACACAATCATTGATTGAAAGCTTGGCAAAAAGTGGGCGTTCATGTATGCCGTGAGGTAACTTAATTTATTGTTATTCATTGTAAATCAATAGATTGAAAGACTATTGTGATCTGTTTTATTACTCTCATCTTAAATCCTTCCTCAGTTTTAATTTTGTATTTATAACGTGAAAATTAAGGTGCTTTCCCATGCTTATTCGTTCAATAGTCATAGCGCATTGGTGTTTAGTATGTGCTTCGTGGAAGAAGTAGAAACACTTTGAAGGAGGTAAATAACATGGTCAGTAAAATTGACGATGCATTCCAGTTTAATCGAACCGTGCTGGATCTACGCTCGGTGCGTCAGGAGCTCATTGCTTCCAATATCGCTAATGCCGATACACCCAACTACAAGGCAAAAGATATTAATTTCGCCAAGGCGTTGCAAGGAGCAATTTCAGGTAACACGGCGAAGTTGCAGTTGGCAGGTACCGCGCCTCAACACTTGAGCGGTGGCACAGGTAAAAACGTAATGGGTGCGCCAGTAATGTATCGCAAT
This sequence comes from Candidatus Nitrotoga sp. BS, assembly GCF_927797785.1. GTDB lineage: Bacteria > Pseudomonadota > Gammaproteobacteria > Burkholderiales > Gallionellaceae > Nitrotoga. Next base: position 5,739 of record NZ_CAKMLL010000035.1, read on the forward strand.
GTGGTGCAGCCTAGCGCAGACGGTAACACGGTAGACATGGATGTCGAGCGTGCGCAGTTTGCTGACAATGCCTTGCGCTATCAAGCCAGCGTGAAATTTGTGGACGCTCAAATAAAAAGTGTATTAACCGCGTTACAAGGATAATTTTTATGTCTTTATTTAATATCTTTAACATTTCAGGTTCGGCGATGGCAGCGCAGTCGCAGCGTCTGAACGTAGTGGCAAGCAATCTGGCCAACGCCGACAGTGCAACGAGTGCAAATGGTCAACCCTATCGTGCCAAGGAAGTGATGTTCAGTGCCACGCCGATGGAGGGTGGTGCCGGTGTAAAGGTGTCGGGGGTGGTTGAAAGTGCTGCACCAATGCAAGTGCGTTACGACCCCAAACATCCCATGGCCGACGAAAAAGGCTATGTCACCATGCCCAATGTTAATGTGGTTGAAGAGATGGTGAACATGATTTCGTCCTCGCGTTCCTACCAAAATAATGTGGAAGTGATGAATACCTCCAAGAGTTTGTTGCTCAATACACTGTCTATAGGTCAGTAACGAAAGGATAAACCATGATTAGCGCAATTCAAGATACCAACCCTGCTGCCGCACTTATTTCTTCGCTTAATGCCAATAGTAATTCTGCGTCGAATACTAAAACTACCGCCGCTGATACGGAGGATAGATTTTTGAAGCTGTTGGTTACTCAAATGAGGAATCAGGATCCGTTGAATCCCATGGATAACGCGCAGGTGACATCGCAGCTGGCGCAACTTAGCACAGTAACCGGCATTGATAAGCTTAATGCCACCTTGCAGGCCTTAAGTGACAGCATGTCCCTTGGACAGTCATTATCAGCCACTAGCATGATAGGACACGGGGTTTTGATTTCAGGTTCTTCAATTACTTTGAACGATGGCAAGGCAATTGCTGGGATAGAGCTGACTCAGCCTGCTGATAGTGTAAAGGTGCTGATACAGGATGTTGCAGGTAATCTTATTAGTACATTGCAAATGGGCCCTCAGAAGGCTGGTGTGACAGCACTGGCATGGGATGGCCAGACAGATGCAGGTACACCTGCCGTAAATGGAACCTACAAATTTTCGGTAGAAGCAATACTGGACGGTAATAAAGTTGACGCTAATGCACTGACCTTTGGCATGGTTAATGCTGTAACTCCAGGCGTAAATGGCGCTACTTTGGACGTGGGTACAGCAGGTAGCGTTGCGATGTCTGCAGTAAAGCAAATTATCTAACGCAAGGAGAGTGACATGGGATTTCAACAAGGATTAAGCGGATTAAATGCTGCGGCCAAGAGTCTGGACGTAATCGGCAATAACGTAGCTAACGCGAGTACCGTTGGTTTTAAGCAATCGCAAGCCCAGTTTGCGGATGTGTATGCCAGTATCTTGGGTGGCTCAGATTCGGCAGCAGGGATTGGCACTAGAGTTTCAACAGTGGCTCAGCAATTTGGGCAAGGGAATGTCAGTGTAACCAACAACCCCTTGGATATTGCGATTAACGGCCAGGGCTTTTATCAAATGGATAACAATGGCGCGATAACTTACAGCCGAAATGGCCAATTTCAATTGGATCGAAACGGTTTTATAGTGAACGCGCAGAGCCATAAGTTAACCGGTTTATCAGCTAATCCGTTGACGGGAGCTATCACGCAGGGCAGTTCGGCACCCTTGCAAATTTCTACGCAATCTCTTGTTCCCCAATCTACTTCCACATCTTCAGTTGGTGTAAATCTGGATTCTCGACAGTTAGTGCCTACCACGCCTATTTTTAGCCCGACTGACTCAACCTCTTACAATAGTTCTACCGCATTAACGGTATTTGACAGTTTGGGTAATAGCCATATTGCAACTCAGTATTTTGTGAAAAATGCGACTGTGAATACTTGGGATATCCATATGACCGTAGATGACCTCGGTCTGGATGGAGCAGCTGCGACGGCAACGAATACCCTGTTAGGGACATCTCCTACCTTAACCTTTAACTCAACCGGTGCTTTAATTACACCAGCAACGGGTGATGTAACGGTGCCTGGTGGCGGCATCGTGTTTTCGACAGGTTCGACTACACCTCAACCTTTGGTATTAAATTATATTTCTTCTACGCAATTTGGTGCGACATTTGCAGTGAATCAGCTGACTCAAAATGGTTTTACATCAGGTCAGTTGAGCGGTTTTAGTACCAGTGCAGACGGTACTATTTTTGGTCGCTACACCAACGGTCAATCCAAGGCATTGGGCCAGGTTTTGCTTGCTAACTTTACTAATCCGCAGGGCTTGCAGCCATTGGGCGGCAATGAGTGGAGTGCTTCCGCAAGCTCTGGTGCACCACTGGTAGGTACACCTGGCAGCTCAAGTTTGGGCGTGCTCCAGTCTAGCGCAGTGGAAGAATCCAACGTGGATTTAACTGCAGAGTTAGTGAATATGATTGTGGCGCAGCGTGTATATCAGGCTAACGCACAAACCATCAAGGCACAGGACTCAGTGCTGCAAACGATTACTAACCTGCGCTAATTAGTTTCCTGATGGCTGGTTAACTGAGGAGAAGACGATGGACAGGCTTATTTATACCGCTATGAGCGGGGCCGCGCACACGATGCAGCAGCAAGCGACGGTGGGGCAAAACTTATCCAATGTTAATACCCCAGGCTATCGTGCTGCCGTTAATGCTTTTCGTGCAGTACCACTGGTTGGCGAAGGTTTGCCAACGCGTACTTTCGTGGTGGATTCCACGGCTGGTACCGACTTTTCGCAAGGCGCAATGCAGCCAACCGGTCGCAATCTGGACTTGGCGGTACAAGGTAACGGCTGGATTGCCGTTCAACTGGAAAATGGCAGTGAGGCGTATACCCGTAATGGCAGTTTAAAAGTTTCACCCGAAGGTATTCTGCAGACTCGTAACGGTTTGAACGTGGCCGGTGATACTGGTTTTATTACTATTCCGCCAAATACCGAGGTTACCATAGCCACGGATGGCACCATATCCACCGTAACTAGTGGACAGTTGCCTAACCAGGTTGCGGTGATTGGGCGGATCAAGCTCGTGAACCCGCCGGAAGCTCAGATGGTGCGCGGTGACGATAGCTTGTTTCGCACTCTGGACGGTAAGCCTGTCGCGGCTGATGTAGGAGTGAAAGTAGCGTCCGGTAGCCTGGAAAGCAGCAATGTGAATACTGTTGATGCAATGGTTAGCATGATTTCGCTGGCGCGGCAATTCGATATGCAGATGAAAATGTTGCAGAGCGCTGACAGCAACGCCAAGCAGGCCAGCCAATTGCTGAATATGAATGCTTGATTTCGGCGTGATTAATCGCGCGCCTATAAATTTTTTAAAGGATAGTGACCATGATACGTTCCTTATGGATTTCTAAAACGGGACTGGAAGCGCAGCAAGTTCAGATGGATGTAATCGCTAACAATCTTGCGAACGTTAGCACTGTCGGATTCAAACGTTCGCGTGCGGTGTTCGAAGATTTGTTGTATCAGACTATACGTCAGCCTGGCGCGCAATCTTCGCAACAAACTCAGATACCTTCCGGTTTGCAGATCGGTACTGGCGTGCGTCCGACTGCTTCTGAGCGCATTCAAACCCAGGGTAACGTGCAGCAAACCAGCAACCAGTTTGACGTGGCGATACAGGGAGCGGGTTTTTTTCAGGTATTGATGCCGGATGGAACGACAGCTTACACACGAAGTGGATCATTCCAGACTGACAACCAGGGGCAACTAGTGACTTCAAGTGGTTTTGCAGTGCAGCCTGCTTTAACTATTCCTAACAATGCTACCAGCGTCACTATTGCCCGTGACGGTACAGTGTCGGTGACACAGGCCGGGGTTGCGGCACCGGTGCAGATCGGTAGTATGCAATTGGCTGTTTTCATTAATCCGGTGGGTCTGCAAAGCCAGGGCGAAAATCTGTTTGTAGAAACTGCATCGTCTGGAACGCCCAACACCAATGTACCGGGTACCAATGGTGCTGGACTTTTGACTCAGGGCTATGTGGAAACCTCGAATGTGAACGTAGTTGAAGAACTGGTTAACATGATACAGACGCAGCGTGCTTATGAAATCAACTCTAAGGCAATCACGGTTTCGGATCAGATGTTACAAAAATTATCGCAGATGTAAGTGGAGTGAGATGCGCGATGTGGAACTTGTCTAGCTGGATTATATGTGGAGTGATGTTGGTTCTTGCGGGTTGTGCACATACTCCTTCGACCAACATTCATCAGCCGATGACTGCACGTGCGCCCGATAAAAAAACTGAGACTAATAACGGTTCCATCTTTCAGGCTGGGCAGAATGAGCGGCCACTGTATGAAGGCAAACGCGCGCGTAACGTGGGTGATATCCTCACCATAATTATTTCTGAAACGACCTCTGCAGCTGGTAAATCGAGTACTGGCGCGGAACACAATGGAAGTATTGCTGTGCAATCGCCGATCATTACGCAAATTCCGGGCGATAAATTGAAGATGACTGGTATAGGTATTGCTGGTACCACAAATGGCAGTTTAGCGAACAAAAATGATACTACGGGTAACAACACCTTTACCGGCACGGTCACAGTGACCGTGATTGAAGCTTTAACAAATGGCAATTTATTAGTCAGCGGTGAGAAACAGGTAGGAATTAATCAAGCTCGTGAGTTCATCCGTTTTTCCGGCATAGTCAATCCGTATACCATTACTGGCAGCAATACCGTGCTATCTACCCAAGTGGCAGATGCGCACATTGAATACAAGGGTGCCAATCATATTGATATGTCGGTAATCTCGAGCATGCTAGGGCGTGTCTTCATGTCTGTATTGCCGTTCTGAAAAGGATTTGTGTGATGGCTATATCCCAACTCATTATGCAAATTACTAGAATAATATTGCTGATATTGCTAGTTACTGTGTCTTCTTACTCATACGCTGAACGTATCAAGGATCTCGCCAGTATTCAGGGTGTACGGGAAAACCAGTTGCTTGGTTACGGCTTGGTTGTTGGCCTAGATGGCAGCGGTGATATGACTACCCAAACGCCATTCACTGTTCAAAGCGTGATTAGTATGTTGACGCAAATGGGGGTCAGTCTGCCGCCCGAAATTACCCTGCAATTGAAAAATGTGGCAGCGGTAATGGTGACGGCAATGCTGCCGCCATTTGCGCGTCCCGGACAAACCATAGACGTTACAGTTTCTTCTATGGGCAATGCAAAAAGCCTGCGTGGAGGAACACTTTTAATGACGCCACTTAAAGGTGCAAACGGCCAGGTGTACGCTATGTCGCAGGGTAATTTGCTGGTTGGTGGTGTGGGAGCTGCAGTCGGCAATGCCAAGGTGCAGGTCAATCATTTGAGTGTCGGGCGCATTCCCGGTGGGGCAACCGTAGAACGAGCCGTGCCGACCGTATTGGGGCAGGGCGATTTCATTAATCTTGAATTAAAAGAGATGGATTTCACTACTGCATCGCGTCTTGTTGCTGTTATCAATTCGGAACTCTCGCCGGCTACGGAAATTGCTGCTGCATTGGATGGTCGCACTATTCAGGTGCGCGCGCCAATAGGCAGCGCGCGTGTGGCTTTCGTTTCGCAGGTCGAAAATTTGCAAGTTGACCCCGGGCGGGAGGGGGCGCGTGTGATCGTAAATGCACGTACCGGCACGGTCGCTATGAATCAGATGGTGACGTTGGAAAATTTCGCGATCTCACACGGCAATCTGACGGTGGTGATTAATTCCGATATCAAGGTGAGTCAACCAAATCCCTTATCCAAGGGCAAAACGGTGCAGACAGCCAATACGACGATCGACATTCAGTCCGATAAGGGTGGGTTAGTTATGTTGAATAAAGGCGTATCGTTGGGCGAAGTGGTGAAGGCGCTGAATTCGATAGGTGCAACCCCGCAAGATCTACTGGCTATCTTGCAGGCAATGAAGTCTGCCGGGGCGTTGCGTGCTGAACTCGAGATCATTTAATGAGTATTTCACTAAATATTACAACATCCTCTTGTGTTGCTTCAACTGACTATCTAGTTTGGATATTTTAATTCATTGAGATACCGATAATGATTAACCCAATCGACATTTCTGGCAAGACCGATGCAACCGGTAGCTTGGCGATGAGTGCGCAAAGCTTGGATAAGTTACGACTGCAGGCCAAACAGTCGCCAGAGCAGGCACTAAAATTGGTTGCGCAACAGTTTGAAACAGTATTTATGAATATGATGCTGAAATCCATGCGGGAGGCTACACCGCAAGATGGCATGTTTGATAACGAACAGACCAAAATGTTTACCGGAATGATGGATCAGCAACTGGTGCAGAACATGTCCAGTCGAGGAGTAGGCTTGGCTGATATTATGATCAAGCAGTTGAGCCGGCCAGCCAGCTCTGATGTTGCTCAGGCACGAGCAGAGCCTGTATTGGCTGAGCCAGTACCAGTGCGCTCAGCTAGTGTGATGCAAACGCCGTATGGTGACAGCGTTGCGAATGGGATAAAAAATACCCCCTCCCAACCTACCACGCCTCAGCAAGATTTTGTGCGACGCATGACACCTCATGCCGTGCAAGCGAGCCAGGAAACTGGAGTGCCGACACATCTGGTGTTGGGACAGGCTGCGCTGGAAAGTGGCTGGGGCAGGCGGGAGATACGACAATCGGATGGCAGTACCAGCTTTAACTTGTTTGGGATCAAGGCTGGTGGTAACTGGAACGGAAAGGTAGCGAACGTGGTAACTACTGAGTTCCACAATGGAATAGCAAGCAAGCAGGTAGAAAAATTCCGCGCTTATTCATCTTATAGCGAAGCATTCAGCGATTATGCTCATCTGTTACGAGATAATTCGCGCTACGCTGAAGCGCTAAAGTCAGGGCAGGGGAGCCATCAGGTAGCCCATGCATTACAGCGAGCGGGTTATGCGACTGATCCTCAATATGCAGATAAATTGGTAAAAGTCATGAATAGGATTAATACGATAAGCTAATGGCGTTGCTAAATTCAAGAAATTTTTCAGTGCGTCGATAACTTGCATAACGTCATGAACTTTCGGGTTAGATGGATCACTTGTGTTCACGCAAACAAGGAGAAGATTGTGATTGATTATCCCCTTTCATTTTGGGCTAAGTACATACGATCAGTTTAAACACGTAAAGTGTGGCGGGGAATTTATGGGAATCGGAATTTTCGGCAGTGGGGTTAGCGCATTGAATGCAGCCCAAATTGGGTTGTCGACAGTTGAACACAATATTGCCAATGCAAATACGCCCGGTTTTAATCGACAGGTGATAGTACAGAACGCACGTTTATCTCAGGAGACTGGTGCTGGGTTTATAGGCCAGGGTGTAGAGGTCAGTACTGTCAAACGAATATATAACGAATTTCTGTCTACCCAGGTTTTGCAAGGGCAGGCGCAGGCCAGTCAATTGGAAACCTATTCCCAGCAGATCGGCCAGATCAACAATATGCTGGCCGATTCCGATGCTGGTCTGTCACCTGCATTGCAGGATCTGTTCAGCGCGGTAAACAATGTTAGCAGTTCGCCCGAGTCGCAAGCCGCACGGGAAGCCATGCTGGGGAGCGCACAGTTTTTGACGTCGCGATTTCAGTCGTTAGATCAGCGCATGAGCGACATTAGTAATAGCATCAATGGCCAGATTAGCACCAGCGTATCAAGCATTAATAGCTATGCGCAGCAGATTGCGTCAATGAACAAGAGTATCGTGCTGGCACAAGCGGCATTCAATGGACAGACACCAAACGATTTGCTGGACCAACGTGATCAGCTCGTCTCGCTGTTGAATCAAGAAATCAAGGTAAACGTAGTTAAGCAAAACGATGGCACTCTCAACGTTTTTATCGGATCGGGGCAATCATTGGTGGTGGGAGAACAGCCCATTGCTTTGAAGGCCGTTCAGTCGCTCAGTGACCCCTCCAGGACCGAGGTGGCGTTTAGCTCAGGTGCAACCGTTATTCGTGCGCAGCAAAATAGTTTTCAGGGTGGCAATTTGGGAGGGCTTTTAGCCTTCCGCAGCGAATCACTGGATGTTGCACAAAATACCTTGGGTCGGGTGGCCTTGGTATTGGCAGATACGTTTAATCAACAACACCAGCTCGGGCAGGATCTAAATGGCGCTCTGGGCGGCAATTTCTTTACTCAGGCTGTGCCTTTAGTTAATACCAATGCCGATAATTCAGGTACCGCTACCATTAGCGCCAGCATTACCAGTTCTTCAGCGTTGACCGACAGCGATTATTCGTTACGGTTTGACGGGGGGACTGCCTATACGCTGACGCGCCTTTCAGATAATACGGTTACGTCCTTGGCTACTTTGCCACAAACGGTGGATGGACTTACGATCGCCACCACTGCGGGAGCAGTGGCAGGCGATCGCTACATGATACGTCCGACTGTAAATGGAGCACGTGACATTGCTGTTGCTATTAGTGACACCTCCAAAATTGCAGCAGCAGCGCCAATTCGGACAAATGCATCATTGGCAAATATTGGCTCGGGCCGTATTAGTGCGGGCACGGTCAATGCCGTTTTACCTGTTGATGTCAATTTACAGCAACCAGTCAGCATTGTTTTCGATAACCCACCGACTACATTTACTGTAACAGGCACTGGTATTCCAGGCTCCCCGGCAGCTGGCGTGGCCTATACCGAGGGTGCTCCTATCACCTACAATGGCTTTACCTTGCAGATTTCCGGTGCCCCAGCTGCTGGGGATACTTTTGCTGTGACCAGCAATATCAACGCTACAGCTGACAATCGTAATGCACTGCTATTGGCAAATTTGCAAACCCAAAACACAGTGGCGGGCGGAACTGCCTCTTATCAGAGTGCTTATGCGCAACTGGTCAGTCAAGTTGGTAATAAAACTCGCGCACTGGAATTGACCAGCCTGGCGCAAACCAGCATGGTTAATCAGATTATTCAAACGCAACAATCGATCTCTGGAGTGAATCTGGATGAGGAAGCGGCCAACCTGTTGCGTTATCAGCGTGCCTATCAAGCTGCAGGTAGGGTGATTCAAGTTGCCAATACCTTGTTTGATACTTTGTTAAGTTTAGGGGGGTAACAAGCCATGCGTATTAGCACTAGCAGTATTTACAATGCCAACGTAAGATTGCTTAATCAGCTGCAGTCGCAGCAGTTGCACACCCAACAGCAGATCGCCACTCAGCGACGCATCCTCACGCCAGCAGATGATCCGATAGCTGCAGCGCGGGTGCTGATACTATCGCAAGCAGATGCTACCAATTCACAATTTGCGATTAACCGGAATACTGTGCAGCATTCCGCCTCGTTGTCTGAGACCGTTTTACAAAGCGTAACTAATTTGCTGCAAGACGTCAGAACAGTAGCGGTTAATGCAGGTAACGGAGGGTTGACTAGCTCTGATAAGCAAACCCTTGCAACGGATTTGAGTGGGCGTCTGGACGAGTTACTTTCGTTGGCAAACAGCACAGATGGAGTAGGTAACTTTCTCTTTTCTGGTTTTCAGGGCAGAACACAACCTTTTTCCAAGAATAGTGTTGGTGTCATCAATTATCAGACAGATGGTGGTCAGCGCCTGATTCAGGTCGATAGTTCCAAACAATTGGCGGCTAACGATTCCGGCGCAGACATTTTTATGCGCGTCAAGAATGGCAATGGAACGTTTCTTACCCAGTCGGCAAACACAAATACTGGGGGTGGCATCGTCAACCAAGGAGCGATTGTTGATCCGGCATTACTTACAGGAAATAATTATGAGGTGACATTCACTGTGGCTGCCGGTGTGACAACTTATGGCGTGACAAATACTACGCCGGGAGCATCGGTGCCGGTGCCAATAGCAGCCGGTACTCCTTACGTCAGCGAACAGGCAATCAGTTTTGATGGCTTGCAGTTTGATGTCTCAGGCACACCAGCGAACGGGGATGTTTTCACTGTAACGCCCAGCACCAACGAAAGTATATTCGAGACCATCTCTGGTTTGATAACTGCTCTGAGAACACCTAATCCACTGGGAGGGGCGGTTGCAGCAGCGGCATTTACCAATAGTAACAATCATGCGATAAACAGTCTGGATCGTGGTATCGATAGTGTGTTGACGGTACGTGCCTCGTTGGGGTCTCGCCTGCGCGAGCTGGATGCGCTGCAAAGTACAGGGGCCGATATGGGGCTGCAGTTCAAACAGACGTTATCGCAATTGCAGGATGTGGATTTGAACAAGGCGATCAGCGATCTAACCCAGCAAAAAATCACCCTTGAAGCAGCGCAGAAATCTTTTCTAGCGGTGTCTGGATTATCCCTTTTTGACTTTATGTAAAAATTTTGTGCTCATGTTCCTGCATTGTTAATTTTAGATGCATTAAATTTTTGAAAAATGTCGTTAAATGTTAACGACGATTTTCAAGTTAACACTAGTAGATAATTCCATTAAAAAAATTACAAATAAACCGTAGCGGCTCTATGTGAAATAGAGTGGGAATCAACTTGAAACTCCCGCAGAAGCGGCATATCCGTTCGTCCTGAGCCTTTCAAAGGATGAACGGATTTTATTTTCGCCAAATAAAAAACTCCCCCAGCTGCCTTGCATCGTGATTTCTTTCTTTTTGCAGCTCTAGCCTTTGATTCACATTTCGATTAATAAGTACATCTCTACAAATCCAATTTTGCGAGCAGCCGCTTCGCAGCTTGCCTGCAGACCCTGTTGCGTCACAATATGGTGTTACTCAAAAAATATTATCGCTTATATATCAAATATATGCTGCGCTAAAATTTTTTTACTTGTGCCTTGTCTTGCTTAGGAATTTGAATTTTTAGAGGCACCCTAAAGCGTTTTCCTGCGTGACACATCCTTGCGATCAATCTAGCTCCATCAGTAGGTACGTTTCGGTATAACCCTCGCATTCCCGGGCCTCTTACTGGTCGACGCGTCTTCAAGATTGTCAGTGTGGCCGATGTAACAGCTACCATCTGCACAGTTGAAATGTATACCCGAACATTTTTTTTCTTTTTAAACCTATCCATCCTTCGACAAAATCAGGAAAACGGACTTATAAAAATTTCGTTCGTTTTGTCTGTCGAAATTGAATTGATTTTTAACTGATTATTCCTTTCTCGTTAATTCTCTATTTATAGAATGGTTACTCATCACGAATCAAATCGAGACGATTAATTATTTAAGATTATTAAATAATGGCCGTTAACTGTTTGACGATTTCATTTTAATAAAAGCTGAATAGAAAGTTGAGGGAAAAATAATGACAGCACGAAAAATTAATTCGGCAGCAGATAAAGCTACTGCAACATTTTGTTGGGGAATTGCTTTGGGTACCGGTTTTGCCGGTGCTTCTATGTTGCTTATTGTGAGTGGAGTTGGCTTGGCTGGCATTGTGTCTGCTGTAGTGCTGGTTGGAGTATCAGCAGCTCTTGGAGAGTGGGGCGCTCGCCGTCATCGAACCTTGCTTAGGCAAGCCGTAGCCAATGAGATGGTCAATGTGAAAGCAAAATTTGAAGTCGAACTTGCGAATGCTGGTGTAGGTGGCTTGGAAGATATATGTGCTGAGGTGGTGCCTATCTGGTCTAGGCAAGTCGAAACTACTCGTAATCAGACTGAAACAGCTATCACAGAATTGGTAAATCGTTTTGTCGGTATAAACGCAAAACTGGAGGCATCGGTCAATGCTTCGCAAAGTGCCGCCGGTAACTTGGCAGGCAATACCGAGGGTGGAGCATTGACGGTAATGACACAAAGTGAGTCATCACTGACCAGCGTGATTGATTCCATTAGGGATGCGCAGCATAGCCGCAACGATATGCTGAATCAGGTTAGAAGCCTCAATGATTACACTGGCGAACTGAGAGCGATGGCCGTAAAGGTAGCAGAGATTGCCGCTCAAACAAACTTGCTTGCTTTAAATGCTGCGATCGAAGCTGCGCGTGCCGGTGAAGCTGGTCGTGGGTTTGCTGTAGTGGCAGATGAGGTACGTAAACTATCTAGTCTTTCAAGTGAAACTGGTAAAAAAATGTCGGGTACGGTGGATATTATCAGCAACGCCATCGCCAGCGTATTCAAGATCGCTGAAAGCTCTTCCGAACATGACTCCAAGTCAGTTGCAAATTCTGAATCTATTATTCAACAAGTTCTGCAAAGCTTTTCCAACGTCACTACGAATTTGTCAGACTCTGCCGAGCAGTTGCAACAGGAAAGTGCAGGTATTCGCGATGAATTATCTGATGTGCTGATTTCACTGCAATTCCAGGATCGCGTCAGCCAGATACTGGCTCATGTGCGCAACAACATGGAAAAACTGCATCAGCACTTGCAGCAATATAAGCAGGACAAGGCGGCATCTATTCCTGTTAAGCCCCTCAATGTTAAAACATGGTTGGCTGAGATGGAAGCGCTTTATGCCACTCAGGAACAAGTACACACCCATCGCGGGAACCAATCCGGCGCGGCCACGAAAGCCACGAAACAGGAAATCACATTTTTTTAGGAGGAAGTTATGGGTAAGGCAATATTGATAGTTGATGATTCCGCCAGCGTAAGGCAGGTCGTCAGCATTGCATTGAAAGGTGCAGGCTACGACGTGATTGAGGGATGTGACGGTAAAGATGCCCTGACAAAACTGAATGGGCAAAAAATTCACCTCATTATCAGCGATGTGAATATGCCCAACATGGATGGGATTACCTTCGTCAAAGAGGTAAAAAAGCTAGCCAATTACAAGTTCACGCCGATCATCATGCTTACCACCGAGTCCCAGGAAGGCAAAAAACAGGAAGGTCAGGCCGCTGGCGCCAAGGCTTGGGTGGTTAAACCGTTTCAGCCGGCGCAAATGCTTGCTGCCGTGTCTAAATTGATATTGCCTTAGAACGTGGCAATCAGAACTACATAAGGAAATACCATGCCTATTAGCTCAAGAAATAACAATGGACAGTCGCTACTGCATATTGAGGGTGACATGACTATTTACACTGCCGCCGACATGAAGGATGAACTAATGAACCATATTGCTCAACCGTGCGACCGAGAAATTGATTTGTCAGAAGTCAGTGAAATGGATAGTGCTGGCCTGCAAATTCTTATCCTGGCTAAGCGCGATTCTGAAAGGCACGGTACCAGTCTGCGGTTAACCGGGCACAGTCGTGCTGTGCTGGATGTGCTGGATATGTGTAACTTGGCGCCTTATTTCGGCGATCCGGTAGTGCTTTCTTGCAATGAGAAAAAGGGACAATAAAAATGAGTTTAGATCTTGATCAAGCACTGCAAACTTACATCGCCGAAGCACGAGAACTACTGCAAGATATGGAGGATTCGTTGCTGCGGCTTGAAGCGGATCCGAGTGATGCCGACACAATTGGCGCTATATTTCGAGCCGCGCATACTATTAAGGGATCAGCGGGTTTGTTCGGATTAGATCCCATCGTCAGTTTCACGCATATTGTAGAAGATGTGCTGGACAGAGTACGCGATGGAGACGTTGTTATTGAGGCCAATCTGATCGCGGTATTACTCGAAAGCGGCGATCACATGTTACACCTGGTTGACGTAGTTGCCGCTCAAGGTGGGCAATTGGATGCCGAAGCCATTGCTCGGGAAAGTGGTTTGCGTATCCGGCTGCAAGATTATCAAGCTAATCAGGATAGCTCAAAGTCAAATAATGTAGTTCAAGTGGAAACTGAAGCTTCATTTCAATCCAGCGGGGGTGGTTTTGTAGAGACAGACAATTGGCACATCTCATTGCGTTTCGGCGAGAACGTAATGAGAGACGGGATGGATCCACTTTCTTTTCTCCGTTATTTGTCTACTCTTGGAGAAATTGTTTCCATTACTACCATGTTCGATGCTCTGCCGCCTGCAGATAAAATGGACGCAGAATCGTGCTATCTCGGTTTTGAAATTGACTTTAAGTCGGATGCGGACAAGGCGACTATCGCGGGAGTGTTTGAATTCGCGCGGGAAGGCAGCCTTATTCATATTCTGCCGCCGCATAGCAAGCTGACGGAATACATCGACTTAATTCGTTCATTTCCAGAAAATGAAACGCGCTTGGGCGAAATCCTGGTGTCCACAGGGGCGCTCACCCAACAGGAACTGGAAGATGGGCTAAGCGAACAGCAAACCAGCACCCGTTCGGACGGTTCTACAACGCCGCTGGGTGAAATTTTGGTAGATCAACGCTCGGTCGAACATGAAGTCGTGCAAGCCGCACTGGATAAGCAAACTCAGTCCAAAGATAGTAAAAGCAAGGAAAACCGTTACATCCGCGTGCATGCCGACAAGCTGGACGAATTGATCAATATGGTAGGGGAGTTGGTGATAGCCGGAGCGGGTGTAAGTTTGCTTGCCCAACGTGTTAGCGATAACGGACTCCAAGAAGCAACTTCAGTGATGTCTGGGCTAGTGGAGGAAATACGCGATGGCGCATTGCGTCTGCGTATGGTGCCCATCGGTGAAACCTTCAGCCGTTTTCAGCGCGTGGTGCGTGATGTTGGCCGCGAGCTTGGCAAAGACATTGAACTGGTAATTACCGGTGCAGAGACCGAGCTGGACAAGACCGTTGTAGAAAAGATTGGAGATCCACTTATGCATCTGGTGCGTAATGCAATGGATCACGGTATCGAGTCTGCTTCAATCCGTCAGGCCGTGGGTAAGCCCGCTAAAGGTACGTTGCGGCTTAACGCCTACCACGATTCGGGAAGCATCGTGATTGAAATTGTTGATGATGGAGGCGGCCTTAATCGTGACCGAATTTTGCAAAAGGCCAGAGAACGCGGCTTGATTGCCCCTAATGTAACGCCACCTGATAGTGAAATCTACAACATGATTTTTGAGGCAGGTTTCTCTACTGCAGAAGCGATAACCAATCTTTCAGGTCGAGGCGTAGGGATGGATGTGGTTAAACGTAACATCACTGCACTGCGCGGCACCGTAAGTTTGGATAGTGCGGTAGGCCAGGGCACTACAGTCAGTATTCGCTTGCCACTTACCCTCGCGATTATCGACGGCTTTTTGGTAGGGGTAGGAAAGTCCAGCTACATAGTGCCGCTGGACATGGTGCAGGAATGTATTGAACTTTCTGAAAAAGATCGCCAGGAGACGCGTGAGCGCAGCTATCTTAATCTGCGCGGCGAGGTATTGCCCTTTGTGAAGCTGCGTGATCATTTTGAAGTGGAGAGTATTGGTGGCTCGCGGCGTGAGAACGTGGTTGTAGTGAGCTGCGCAGGACAAAAAGCAGGGCTGGTGGTAGATGAATTAATGGGTGAATTTCAGACCGTGATCAAACCACTGGGCAAAATTTTCAGTACCCTGCGCGGCATCAGTGGCTCGACCATACTCGGTAGCGGCGAAGTGGCGCTGATATTGGATGTGCCATCGTTGGTTCACCAGGCGGTCAATCAGGAATCACAAAAGGTTTCAACCAGGCAATTGTCTCATTCAGTAATGTAGTAACCCACAAATTTAATTAATAAATAATAACTAAGGATATAAATCATGTTTAAGAATATGAAAATAGGTATGCGTTTGGGATTGGGTTTCGGTCTGGTGGTGATTTTACTGCTGATTACTGCGGCCTTAGCTATCACCCGGCTGTCGCAACAGAATGAGACTCTGAATCTGGTGGTGAATGATAGGTATATGAAGTTAGCATTGGTTGGGGAAATCAAGAGTGGAACCACCGCTATCGCCATCTCATTAAGAAACATGATTCTCACAGATAATCGTGATGACCGCCAGAAACAAGAGGAATCAATCACTAAAGCGCGGACAAATATACTAGAAAATGTTGAAAAACTGCAAAAAGTGCTTACTTTGCCACGTGGAAAGGAGTTGTTACAGGGTCTTAATGATGCCAGAGTCAAATATGTAGATGGCTACAAGTATCTGATTGGGATGATAAATGAAGGTAAAAAAGACGAATCGCGAGCATATTTGAGTAACGAGCTGCGTCCTGTTTTGGCGGCATACCAATTAAAGTTGGATGCATTGAGCGACTTTCAAAAAGAGTTAGTGCAGACGTCCGTCAAGGAAGCCGGCGAAAGCTACAACACTGCACGCAGCATGATGCTGGTGTTAGCGGCCATCGCCTTTGCATTGGCCGTAGGCATCGCTTTCTGGGTTACACGCAGCATAACCGGGCCACTTAATATAGCCGTAAATGTATCAAACCGCTTGGCCGAAGGTGATCTGACTGCAAATATAGAGGTGACATCTAAAGATGAGACGGGTCTATTACTTGCAGCCATGCAAAACATGGTGGGTAAATTGTCACAAGTTGTTACCGAAGTGCGTGGCGCGTCAGACGGTCTTTCCAGTGCTTCTGAAGAAGTAAGTGCGACTGCTCAATCCATAAGCCAGGCTACTAGCGAACAGGCCGCCAGTGTGGAAGAAACCAGTGCCTCGGTCGAGCAGATGAGTGCTTCCATCAATCAAAATACCGAAAATGCAAAAGTCACCGATGGTATGGCCAGCAAAGCTGCCAAGGAAGCGACCGAAGGGGGCGAGTCGGTGCAGCAGACCGTGTCTGCCATGAAAGACATCGCCAAAAAAATCAGCATTATTGATGACATTGCCTATCAAACTAATTTGTTGGCACTCAATGCCGCTATCGAAGCCGCACGTGCGGGTGAGCATGGCAAGGGTTTTGCAGTGGTGGCAGCAGAAGTACGCAAACTGGCAGAACGCAGCCAGGTGGCGGCGCAGGAAATCGGCGAACTGGCGTCCAGTAGCGTGCATATGGCGGAGAAGGCGGGCAAGTTGTTGGATGAAATGGTGCCTTCCATCAACAAGACTTCTGACCTGGTACAAGAGATCAGTGCTGCATCGGAAGAACAGTCTTCAGGTGTGGGTCAAATCAATACCGCTATGAGTCAATTGAGCCAGATCACCCAGCAGAATGCATCTGCATCAGAAGAACTGGCAGCTACCGCTGAAGAAATGAGCGGACAGGCGGAGCAACTACAACAGACGATGGAATTCTTTAAAATTGGAACGAATGCCAGCGGCAGTCAACGCAAGGCAGCGGTGAACAGGGTGGCGGCGGACAATAACAAAACTACACGTTCAGCTAAGGTAAAGACTGGCATGCACGCCCTCGCTGGCATCCCAAATGAAGCTGAATTTGCCAGATTTTAATAGGAGACAGCCATGGGCGCACTAGTTAAAAAAGAAATTCATGCAGCCGTTTCGCAGCAGGAAGAGGGGCAATATCTAACCTTCCTGATTGGCGGTGAAATGTTTGCCATCAGTATCTTGGGCATTAAAGAGATCATTGAGTACGGTAACCTTACGACCGTACCGATGATGCCGGATTTTATCCGCGGGGTGATTAATTTACGGGGCGCAGTTGTGCCGGTAGTGGACATGTCGGCGCGCTTTGGTCGCACGACATCCGAAGTTACGCGGCGTAGCTGTATCGTCATAATTGAAGTTGAAGCGGATGAAGAAAAACAGGATGTTGGAGTAGTAGTGGATTCGGTATCAGAAGTTCTGGAAATACCGGCAGCTGAAATTGAACCGGCACCGAGCTTTGGTGCCAGGATCCGGGCTGACTTTATCAACGGTATGGGTAAAGTGAATGGCAAGTTCGTCATTATTCTAAATGCTGACCGCGTGTTGTCGGTGGATGAAATGGCCAAGCTTTCAGGGATAAGTAGTTCGGAGATCACTCAGGCAGAGCTAGTGTAAGAGGGATAACACTCACGGTGGACGACGGATGGGAAAATACAGGTGTAACTAACCAGAAATCCAACCTGATGTTCTCTGCTACGGCAGTAGCACACATCCTTGGCAGATCAACCATTCACAATTAACGGTAGAACAAAAAAGCTAATGAATACCCAAACTCTAAGAGATGATGAGTTTAATCAGTTTCGTACATGGCTACATCGTACCGCCGGAATTAATCTTTCTGATGCAAAGAAAGCGTTGGTTGCTGGCCGTCTGTCGAAGCGGCTGAAGCATCATGATTTGACCAGCTATGGTGATTATTTCCGGCTGATTACTCAAAGTACACAAGCAGCAGAATTGCAGGTTGCATTAGATCTGCTTACCACCAACGAGACCTATTTTTTTCGCGAGCCCAAACATTTCGATTTTCTGCGCGGGCAGGTTTTGCCCAAGGTACAAGCAGGAAAAACATTTCGTTTGTGGAGCGCAGCCAGCTCGACCGGCGAGGAACCTTATAGTCTTGCGATGACACTTGCCGATGGCTTGTCTAGCACGCCCTGGGAAATCGTCGCGTCCGACATCAGTGTTCGAGTTCTTGAAAAAGCCCGCTCTGGCCACTATGACATGGAACGGGCGCACAATATTCCGCAGTCTCTGCTCTCGAAGCATTGTCTAAAGGGTACCGGCTCTCAAGACGGCACTTTCATGATTGAGCGCAGCCTGCGCAGTCGCATGCAATTCATGCAGATTAATCTGAATACAGCACTGCCGAAGTTGGGGGAATTTGACGTTATTTTTCTGCGTAATGTCATGATCTATTTTGATACAGATACAAAACGTCAGGTTGTCGCACGCATGTTGCCGTTGCTGAAGCAAGATGGTTATTTCATTGTCAGTCATTCTGAAAGCCTTAACGGGATCACCGATGGGCTGAAATTAGTTACGCCGTCTATATACCGCAAGCCATGAAAATACCGCAAGCCAAGAAAAAACCCGACTTTGTCCTTGATATATTTTTGCAGCCGGGCGATTTCCATTTCGGCGATGCGGAGACCAGCATCCGCACTGTGCTGGGGTCGTGCATCGCCATTACTGTGTGGCACCCCAAGCGCCTAATCGGTGGCATGTGTCACTACATGCTGCCGGGTGGGCGGCGTATAGAGCCGGACAGGCTGAACGGCAAGTATGCAGACGAGGCGATATTGATGTTTTTGCGTGAAGTAAAGCGCAGTAAAACGATTATTGATGATTATGAAGTCAAGATATTTGGAGGCGGTAACATGTTTCCTAATATCGTTAAAAAAGAGAATAGCGGGGAGGTCGGGAAAAAAAATGTGCAAATGGCAAAAATACTCACCGATCTGCACGGCTTTAAAGTTATTGCGCACGATGTGGGTAAAACCGGTCACAGAAATGTGATCTTTGATATCTGGAGCGGTCATGTCTGGGTTAAGCATGTGAGCAAGGCGTTGGAATATCAAAGCCAGGAGTAAAATAAAATGAAAAAAATAAAGGTGTTACTGGTTGACGACTCGGCGGTAGTGAGACAGGTGTTGCAAGCGGTATTGGATCAGGAACCGGACATTCATGTCATTGGTGCAGCATCCGATCCAATTTTTGCTATGGAAAAGCTTACTCGCGAATGGCCGGATGTGATCGTGTTGGACGTGGAGATGCCGCGCATGGACGGCATTACCTTCCTAAAGAAGATTATGGCCGAACACCCCACGCCAGTGGTAATTTGTTCTACGCTTACGGAAAAGGGCGCGGAAACTACTATGCAGGCGCTTGCGGCCGGAGCAGTTGAAATTATTACCAAACCCAAAGTCGGGTTGAAAAGTTTT
This sequence comes from Candidatus Nitrotoga sp. BS, assembly GCF_927797785.1. Lineage (GTDB taxonomy): Bacteria > Pseudomonadota > Gammaproteobacteria > Burkholderiales > Gallionellaceae > Nitrotoga. The sequence goes on from NZ_CAKMLL010000035.1 coordinate 25,246, forward strand.
TTGCAGGAATCATCCAACGATCTAGTGGGTGCGGTGAGGGCGGCTGCACAGGCCAATGTCAGGCGTCAGGTCAGAGTTGCCGCCCCGTTACCACAAGTGGCGGAGAAACTTAATGCCGATGCCATACTTTCAGCAAGCACAGCTCATTCTATGGCGCAGACCACTGAGCGTATTGTTGCCATCGGTACCTCGACCGGTGGTACACAGGCTCTGGAAGCCGTGCTGACAGCACTGCCGCGAGTGTGCCCCGGCATAGTTATCGTGCAACATATGCCGGAAAAATTTACTGCCTTATTTGCTTCACGCCTTAACGGTCTTTGCCAAATTGAAGTGAGAGAGGCAAAAAATAACGATCGCGTTATTCCAGGTCTCGCCCTGATTGCTCCCGGTGGCAAGCATATGTTACTTAAGCGCAGCGGCGCGTATTACCATGTTGAAGTGGTGGATGGCCCTTTGGTTAACCGCCATCGTCCGTCAGTGGATGTTCTGTTTCGCTCGGTAGCCAAGTTTGCGGGAAAAAATGCCACCGGCATCATTATGACTGGTATGGGTGACGATGGTGCACGAGGACTGAAAGAAATGCTGGACGCTGGTGCTCCCACGGTAGCGCAGGATGAAGCAACGTGTGTTGTGTTCGGTATGCCCAAGGAAGCCATTAAGATGGGCGCCGCAAAAAAGGTGGTGCCTTTGCATGAAATGCACTGGGCTATTTTGGGAAAATCCACGTAACTATAGGCTGATGGAAGATACACGATGATACGGTCTTTGTATTGCCTGACCTGAGTCGCCATCTTAAACAGATTGAAAATTATGCTGATGGGTTAAGTCGAGATCAGTTCAGAGTGTTTGCCCAGTATTTTATGAGGAAGAGAATGAAATGTTAACTAAAATTAATACGCTTTTGGCATTAACAATATCAAGTTTATTTGTCTCGGGCCCAGTTAATGCTGCAAAAGATATAAACGATACCCAAACTTGGGGCACTGCAACAGCGACTGGTAGTCTAGCGTCTTTTCATCCAGCATTAACTAATTTTAAATACTGGGCAGAAATTCAAGGGCGTTTTGGCGATGACACGTCGCGCTTTTCTCAAGCGATCATTCGTTCCGGGATAGGTTATGCGCTGAACAATACAACGAGTGCCTGGGTAGGTTATGCTTTTGTTCCCACTGCAGCACCATTTTCAAAAATTACATTCAACGAACGAAGAGTTTGGCAACAATTATTATGGAACGATAAGCTTTCGTTTGGAACTGCCAGCAGTCGGAGTCGTCTGGAAGAACGTTTAGTGCCTCGTTTAGGTGATGATACCGCACTGCGTTTTCGTCAAATGTTTAAAATATCGGTGCCGCTGATTGCAGCTCCATCCTACAGCATAGTGGCAAGCGATGAGTATTTCTTAAATCTCAACAACGTCGACTGGGGGCCTCGTAAAGGTTTCGATCAAAATAGAGCTTTTATAGGGGTAGGCTACAATTTAAGCAGCAAAATTAAAACCGAAATCGGTTATATGAACCAGTATATTAATAGGCCACTTACCTCAATAAATCGAAACGACCATATTTTATCGATTAACTTTTATTTCAATAATTAAATACAATTTCATTCGGATGTCCTCGCCAGAAGCTATCTGGAAGATGCGTTATATCAGCGATTTTAACATTGAGAGGTGGCCTCACAAATTCAGACAGTTTGATAAGTGAGGTCGGTTGTCAATAATGGACACCAACGGGTTTATGCCGCCAACCTGTGTTCATAGAATTGATGCTCAAATGCGACAGGAGACAGATATCCTAAACGTGCCTGTTTGCGCTGCCGCCGGTAAAATATTTCGATGTATTCGGTGATGGCCTGAATGGCCTCGGCGCAGGTCTTGAAGCGCCGGTGGTGCACTAATTCATTTTGAGTAATCCCCAGAAGCTTTCCATGGGGGCGTTGTCGTAGCAGTTTCCCCGGCGCGACATCGATGGCACCATGCCAAACTGATCGAGCAATTTTCTGTACTTATGAGCGCAATACTGGCTACCCCGATCCGAGTGGTGTATCAGTCCGCGCGGTGGGCGTTTTGTCGCTATACCGCGAAACAACGATTGGCTGACCAAGTTTTGGTCATGCGCTCGCTCATGACGTAGCCCACCAGATCGCCACTGAACAAATCTTTGTGGCCTGCCAGATAGAGCCAACCCTCATCCGTCGGGATGTAGGTGATGTCGGTCACCGAGATCTGATTGGGGGCGGTCGCCTTGAATGTCTGCTCCAGCAAATTTGGCGCAACCGGCATGACGTGATCCGGGTTCGTCGTCGCCTTGAACTTGCGTTTTTGTTTGCAGCGTACCCCCAATTTCCTACGAATGCATTTGATGCTGTGAACACTGGTATTGACGCCATTTTCAGCCAAATCTTCCTTGAGTCGCTCTAGACCATAGGTCTAGCGGGTGTGCTGGTGGGCAGCTCGGATTTCCACTTCCAGTCGTCCCTCCTTCTGTACCCGTTTTGATGGTGAACGCCCAAGCCAAGCGGTATAACCGCTCGGCGAAACTTCGTAGATATGGCACATAAACGGCACCGGGTCATCCCCCTGACATTCCTTCATCATCGCGTACTTCACCGCACTTCCCTGGCAAAGTACGCTGCCGCTTTTTTTAACAGGTCGCGCTCCATTTTGATTTCCGCCAGTTCACGTTGGGTCTTGGTTAGGCCCAGTTCAATCTCGGTTAACGGCCGTTGTGTCTTGCCGACATCGCCCAATTTGCACGGCCTTTAACCAATACTTCAATGTGGAACAGGCATCGACAAACGCCGCGCCGCTTCCTTCGGGCTTAACCCTTCTTCTGTGACTTGCTTGACCGCCTGTTCACGAAATTCTTTGCTGTAAATTGTGTTGGGTATTCTTTGCTTCATCTCACACCTCCGTTTCAAGTTTAACAAAACGTTGGTGTCCATTTCTCTCAGCTTACCTCGCACACTGTAGTTGATTGACCTTGAGCTGTAACTTGCTCCCACCTATCTAAAAGTTACTGTGTCAGAACGGGAGTGTCGCATCGACTGAAATTAACAATTGATCCTTTTTATTGTCAAAAGGCCTGTATGCCTGTCCAATGCCTTCCACTCTGTCGTAGCGTATATTTGGGCGAATATTTAAATTTTGCATGGCTTTTGACTCAATTTTTAGCTGTTTCGCAGGTTTCCAGTTCATGCCTATGGTGACATCGTAATAATCAGCAGGCTGACATGTAGCCAGGAAGTCGGCCGCATAGCTGATGTGTACGCCATTGGTTGCTTGAGCGACCCGGACTGGAGAGCAGACACGGAAGCCATCTTTATCGCGGAACCATTCACTACGAACGCCCACCGATAAATCCTCCCTGAGATCATGATGTAACTGCATGTCGACGCCATGCCATGACACATTTTTTGTGCCGTCAGGCACCAAAACCCCTCCCGCGCCTCCCCCTGTATGGTGTAAAACCAAGAGTGTTTTTGAAGTGATTTTATGTTGAAGTACAAGACTGTAGAAACCCCAAGGCTCATTGCTTCGTGTGGAAGTTCTGCTATAGGAGCCGGAGAGATTGACTGAGCTTCGCTTGTCATCACTGGTCCAGGTAGTTCCGGCTAAACCGCCCCAATTACTCAACTCTTTATCCAAACCACCATCCCAACCGCCAGTTGCGCTACCGGTGATTGCACCGCCCATAAATGCCCAATTCTTGTTGACTGTGTAGTTACCCACCAAGCCGGTGTGGGTAAATGGCTCGCCATTGCTAAAGGTATAAGAGCGTGTATAAAAGAAGTTGTTGGGGGCTGCAACTGTTTCATAACCGGTTGGTGAATAAAAATGACCAATTTTGAGATTCAGGCCATTTCCGACGGGAATAAAGGTTTCTATATAAGTTTGTGGTAATGCCATTTTGTAGAAGCGGCTAGAAGAGCAGCATAAATTCAGATCCCAATTGTTCCTTTTCAAAGGTTGGCCGGTATTCACATCGAGTGCCGGGATGCCGTACGCTTGAGCAAAAATGGCGTCTGTGCCAAACATGAAATCGATTCGGCCTCCGAAATCCCACGCTTTACCTTCAGTCGCCACGGCGCGCTCCATAAATACATTAAGCTGATTCACTTGAAATTCGTTGGAGCGATCAGCAAAAGTGACAGGGCCATTGAATCGATTAGCTGGGTTATTTGTGTTGTAAGTTATTCCCGCATTGATCCAGCCGCCGACTTCGATGCCATTTTCTTTTAATAGAGAAGTGGATTCGTCGGCAGCTGCTGCGGGAAGTACAAACAAAGCACCTAGAGTAATAATGAATAATTTAGTCCTGTACATGGTGTTTCTTTCTATGATTAAGCGCGCAATAAAGGAATGCTCAATCAGTCATTAGCATCTTCCATGCCACTATAATTTAATTAATAAAAACAATATATTGATATATTTTATTTATACATTTAAGATTTATATGCACCAACTTTATACGCCTTTAAATAGATGTCGCACCAATCAGGTGCTTGGATTTCGTCATTCTCAATAGACGGCACCTTTAAAAATCGCAATTCTGCGAGCAGTCACTCTGCGGCTTGCCTATTTATTTAGTTTCGAGCGCTTCCGTTTTCACGCTCTTGTTAAAGGCGGACAAAATCGACTTGCGGAACGTCAGTAGCATCACTGTCTGGCCTATGCTGCGAGGCCTTTGGTACCGACTCTTTTTTTAACAGGTTTTTTGACGGTGGTAGCCGCATTGTTTCCTGCATCTACCTTGAAAAAAGAAACCAGGTTTTGCAGTTGTTCGGACTGGGCGGACATTTCCTCCGCCGTGGCCGCCAGTTCTTCACTGCCTGCAGCATTTTGCTGGGTGGTCTGGCTCATCTGCCCCATCGCCGTATTGATTTGCGCTACACCAGTTGATTGCTCTGCACTTGACGCCGCGATTTCCTGCACCAGGTCGGAAGTTTTGTTGATCGCTGGCACCATTGCATCCAGCAATTTTCCGGCGCGTTCGGCCAGCTCCACGCTGCTGCCGGCCACACCGCCGATTTCCTGCGCCGCCACCTGGCTGCGTTCAGCAAGCTTGCGAACTTCCGCCGCCACCACGGCAAAGCCGCGCCCGGCATCACCCGCGCGTGCGGCTTCGATGGCAGCATTGAGCGCCAGCAAATTTGTCTGATAGGCGATGTCATCAATGATGCCGATTTTTTTGGCAATTTCCTTCATGGCTGACACGGTCTGTTGCACCGCTTCGCCGCCTTCGGTGGCCTGTTTGGCCGCTTGTGAAGCCATGCCGTCCGTCACTTTAGCGTTCTCGGTGTTCTGGTTGACCGAGGCGCTCATCTGCTCGACTGATGCGCTGGTTTCTTCTACAGACGCCGCTTGTTCGCTCGCTGCCTGGCTCAAACTTTGTGCCGTGGAGTTGACTTCTTCCGAGGCGCTGGACAGGGCGTCTGCTGCGCTTCTTACCTCACCGATGACCTGAGAAATTTTTGCGGACATGACCTTGATTGCGGCCAGCATACTGGTTGTGTCGCCTGTAGCGGTTTGGATGTCCACGGTCATGTCGCCGTCCGCCATCTTGCGCACTACTTCGGTCACATAATTGGGTTCACCGCCAAGCTGTTTGAGCGTGCTGCGCATAATAAAAATGCCGAGCAGTACTAGCAGTATCAGCGAAATCAGTGCGATGGCAAGCATGAGCTTGTTGGAAATGGCGGCGGCGACGATACCATCCTTGGTAGCGACATTGCCGACATCAACATTAAGATCAATGATTTTGCCCAAGGTAATTTCGGCTTTCGCAAAGAAAGGTCTGGCCGCCTCCATGCGCTGGTAGTAATCGACAAACAATTGCTTCTGCTCCTTCTCGGAATTGCTGTGATTCAAGGCTGAGATGGTTTCATTAATTCGTTTATCGGCTAGCTTAAAGGCATCCCATTCCAAGAGAAACTGCTTCCACAATACCTCCTCTTCCTTGGTTTGCGGCAAGGGCTCATAAAGCTTCCACCCTTTGTCAATGCGCTGCCAGATGGCCTCTTTCGCTTTTAAAGAGACGGCAAATTTGTCTTGCGAGGAGTAGTCGTTTTCGAAGAAGGCGACCCTCCTGTTTTCAGAACGTATCGCAGTCTGTCCTTCATTGACTATGTAAAGGCCGAGAATAGAGGGTAGCCGTACCTCGCCGATTTCCTTCATGGATGAGGTTACATTTGAAATGCCGAGCCATCCCGCCATACCGGTAGCAAGCAAAGCGGCAATAGCAACCGCCAGAAGTAAGGTGAGTTTTGCTTTTATAGTCATATTATTCATTATCATTCCCATTTATTGTTATTACTCAATATTCATTCACACTGCATTGGCATACATTTGTTTTTTTAAATTTAGTCTAGTTCCAATGTGGAATTGAATGGGTAGTCGTGTGGGACTAATTCGCACATCAAGTGATATTGCACCACTGCCACGCTCCGGTGGCAGAATAGCTACCCGCAGAAACAGAGTACATTTTCATTTTCGGATACATTATCGATTTCTTTATGGCATCTCTAAAAAATTCAGAGCACTTCAATAAATCCCCCCAATTTTCTCAAGTGCTGAAAGTTCACTTCGCCTAAAATAGGCACAGCCATTCGACGATATCCACCCCATGCAAAACAGCCTGCTTTACCTTCAAACCCTTTACGCCAGCCTCTACTGAAGCAGGCGACCGGCTGGAGCAGCTCAACGCCGTCATTGACTGGGAGATATTTCGTTGCTTTCTCACCCGAATCGCCCCCACGGAGCGCAAAAGTGCAGCCGGACGCAAGCCCACCTGACGTGTACTCATGTTTAAGATGCTCATCCTGCAACGCCTGCACAACCTGTCAGACGAGCGCCTGCAATACCAGGTCAGCGACCGCCTGTCTTTGATGCGTTTCCTCGGTCTTGAACTGGCAGGCAACGTACCCAATGCCCGCTTGACGAAGAAAGGCGGGCAAAGCCACTATGGCTACAAGAACCCCATCAACATCGACAAGGACACCAGGCTCCTCAGCGCCGCCGCCTGACCCGCCGCCAGCAACCATGACAGTCAGGTGCTCGATGGGGTGCTGCGCGACGAGGCGACAGGCGGCAAAGAAGTGTGGGCAGATAGCGCCTACCGCTCAGACGAACAGGAGCAAAGTCTCAAGGGAAGCCAGTACGAGAGCCAGATTCATGAATGTGCCTATCGCAACAAACCGTTGATCGAAGCACAAGCGCTGAACAACACAGAGAAATCGCGCGTTCGTGCACGGGTCGAGCATGTCTTTGGTGCGATGGAAAACTTCCTGCGCAGTATTGGTACAGCTCGCGCCAAGGTGGGGGTGGGTTTGATGAACTTGGCGTACAACCTAAAGCGCATTGAGAGGCTGATTCGTTTGAAGGTGTTTGACTTCGACAGGATCGGTGCGCCTGTCGCGAAGGCAATGGCATAAAAGAGGGGTGACCAGAATGGCACTAAGTTAAGGGGCTTCAGTATTGATAAAACAACAAGTTAATCAAGTATTGGCACGGATTGCACAATGGTTGAACCTAGCTAAAAAGGCTTAACTTAGTGCCATTAGGAGGTGACCACTAAAAATAGCCGACATTGGCTGGGGGAAATGAACAAACTGCAGTAGATATTGTAAGTCTCACCGGAAGATCATCTAAAAATGAAATGTGATGACGGTGGGTGGAAATTAACGGGATTTATAGAAGTGTCCTTTCGTCACAATGTGGCGCTATTAGAATAGTTATCGCTTACATATCAAGTATATGATGTACTTAAATTTTTATCGTGTCTTGTCTTGTCCGGAAACTTGAATTTTGAGAGGCGCCTAAAGGGCTTTATTGCGAATGAACTGTGTGTATGTGATATCTTAGTTTGTCTTTAGCAGCATGCTAGAGAAATATATTTTAATCATGCACTTATCGAATTATTATTCACTACGAATTACATGACTCGTTATTACGATTTGCCAAGTAATTGCATGACGTGCTGTATAGTATTTAGGCTGGCGTGGATGATATTTTCTAGTAGCGGTACGATGTAAGGCAGTGACAGCAGCACTGCTGCAAAACCGACTGTTAAAGTAATAGGGAAGCCCACCGCTAAGATGTTAAGTTGTGGCGCGCTTCGGGTTAGGATACCAAGCGCCGTGTTGGCCATTAACAGCGTGCCGATCACTGGCATGCTCAGCTGTAGGGCGTTAGAGAAAATGCTACCGCCCCATGAGACTAAAGTATGCAATGCAATTGCCGAAGAGGTTGTGCTATTAACGGGAAAGCTACTGAAGCTGTCTATTAACGCTTCCAGCATGAGAAGATGTCCATTTATGCTGAGAAAAATGAGCACGGCAAGGATGCCTAGAAATTGCGCTATTACTGGTACATAGGTAGCGTTCTTTGGGTCAAAGAAAATGGCAAAACCAAGGCCCATTTGAATTCCGATAATGTCCCCAGCCATTTCTATTGCGGTGAAGATCAAACGCATAGTAAAACCTATTGCCAGCCCAGCAAGAATCTGTTGAATAATAACTAAAAAACCAAGTGCAGAGGCTGGGTCGACATTGGGCTGTGTAGTCAAGGTCGGCGCGATAACGATGGTTAACAGTATGGACAGGCCGACCTTTATACGTACCGGAACTTGCCTATTGCCCAGTATCGGTGCACTGGCGAGCATGGCCAGAATGCGCACAAACGGAAAGATAAACAAGGCGAGCCAGGCGGATAGCTGGGCGCTGGTGACGGTAATCATTGAGATTGGTTAACGGATTAGGTCGTAATTTAAAATGGCTCTATGTGACATAGAGAGGGTAATCAATTTTCAACCTTTCGACGAAGAATTAAATCCGTTTGTCCTTCGACAAGCGCAGGACAAACAGATGGTTTAGTTGACTTTATTTCTTGTTGTTTTATTAAGTTTATAGATGGTTGTGCATGTTTACATAGAGCCTCATCACCCCACCAACCAAGGAATGCTACTGTAAAGGCTCTGAAAATAATCCAGCATCATGCTCACCATCCATGGGCCAGTAATGATCAACATACCGAACATGCAGATCAGTTTTGGAATAAACGATAGGGTCATTTCGTTGATTTGGGTAGCAGCCTGGAAAATACTGATTAGAAGTCCGATAAATAGCGCCGTCAGCAGCATCGGAGCCGCTACCATCAGGGTCAACTCCAGCGCTTGGCGACCAAGTGTCATTACGGTTTCTGGGGTCATTGTCGTTATCCTCAGGTGTAAAAACTATGTACTAGCGACCCGATGAGCAGATTCCAACCATCTGCCAGCACGAATAGCATGATCTTGAATGGCAATGAAATCAAAGCTGGTGATACCATCATCATGCCCAAGGACATTAATACGCTGGCCACTACCATGTCGATAATAAGGAACGGGATAAATATGACGAAACCAATCTGGAAGGCGGTTTTTAGCTCACTGATGACATAGGCTGGCACCAGGATTTTTAGTGGTACCTGATCTGCACTTTGCAACGGCTCGCTATTAGAAATTTGAACGAAAAGGGCGAGGTCTTTTTCACGTGTTTGTCGCAGCATAAATGCCTTGAGAGGTACACTGCCGGTATCAAATGCTTGTGCCAGCGTAAGTTTATCCTCGCTGAATGGTAGGTAAGCGTCAGTATAAATTTTATCCAGTACTGGCGACATAACAAAGAAAGTGAGAAACAAAGCTAGCCCGATTAATACCTGATTGGGCGGAGAGGAGGGCGTCCCGAGAGCGGATCGTAACAGCGATAATACGATGATAATGCGGGTGAAACTGGTCATCAGCAGCATTACGGCCGGTAAAAAGCTTAACGATGTGAGCAGAAGTAGCGTTTGCAAGCTAAGCGAGTAGGACTGCCCGCCCCCAGGGGTGGCTTTGCTGGTAAATGCGGCCAAGCCAGGATCGGCCGCAAATGCTGCGGGGATCAGGCCAAGTAGCAAGGTTGCCAGTAGAAGCGAACAAACAAGCAATATCCTATTTTTGAATGCGCTGACGGGCGCATTGCGTCGTCGTTTCTCGTTAGTATGGCAAGCCACAATGCTGCACCCGAAATGCGTTACATTGCATCCCGCCAGCCCCCCAAAAAAAGGAATATCAGCTATTTTCTTATCCCTGAGCCGCATTACGTTTTTCCGTCATTTGTTTAAGCCATGTCTGAAATTTTCCATTTGCACGTTGATCCATGCTCACTGACGATGCAGGGAACTCGGCTTTCGGCATGCTATGCAGGGTGCGCACCTGTCCGGGAGCAACACCTACTACCAGCCAGGTGTCGTTGATTTCAACCAGTACGATGCGTTCGCGCTGGCCTATCGCCACCGAAGCTTGTACTTTAATCAGGTTGCCTGCAGCATGTTGAGGCAGGTTGATGCGTTTTAATATCCATGCAACCAGTACTACCGCTGCCAATACTAGTAGTAAACTGAAAATGACCTGCAGCATACTGCCGCTCGACATTACTACAGGAGGGGGAGGGTTGTAAGCAGGGCGTGTGTTTTGTGCTGTTGCGAGTAGCGGTGTGTAAAGGCAGGTGATGACGCAGAGACGCGCACAGATAAATCCTGGTATGGTAAACAGGTTGCCGAAAATTTTCATATCAGCGGCTGAGGCGGCGCAGACGTTCAGATGGGGTGATAACATCGGTGAGGCGGATACCGATCTTATCATTCACTACGACAACCTCACCTTGCGCGATCAGAAAGCCGTTGATCATTACATCAAGGGGTTCGCCCGCCTGGCCGGTCAGTTCTACTACCGACCCTTGCGCCAGTTGTAGCAGATTTTTGATTGGCATTTTGGTACGACCAAGCTCAACCGTTAGTTGAACAGGGATGTCCATGATCATATCAAGATCATTTTTTGCAGTTGTGCCAGTTGTGCTGGCAAATTGCGCGAATGTATGCGGTTGAGCAGCAGGTTGTGATTCACTGGTAGCCTGCTCTGCCATGGCTGCACCCCAGTCATCGGTTTGGGAGGGTTCGCTGACAGCCTGTTCAGCCATGGCTGCACCCCAGTCATCGGCGCTAATTTGGTCCGTATCGTCGTCAGCCATCATTGTCTCCATTAGCCAAATCGCTACTTGTGATGCTCATTATTTTTTCCACTTTAAGGGCGTACTGATTGTTGAAAACGCCGTACTTGCATTGCATTACAGGCACTTCATCCACTAGCACAGTGATGCTGTCTGCTATTTCTAATGGGATAAAATCGCCGTTGCGCATTCCCAGCACCTGTTCAAAAATAATTTGAGCGTGACCGAGAACGGCAGTCAATTCTATTTCTGCGGACTGCATCTGTTTGGATAGCGTGCGCTGCCAGCGCTTGTCTACGACCGTATGGTCGCCTTGTGTGGTGCTATAGAGCTGCTCTCGGATGGGCTCTATCATGGAATAGGGAATTAACACATGAAATGCACCGCCAACGCCGCCAAACTCAATGTCAAAAGTGGTGACTACAACGACTTCGTTCGGTGTGGCGATATTGGCGAACTGCGGATTCATTTCCGAACGCACAAACTCAAATTTCAACGCATATACAGCTTGCCAAGCTTTGTTATATGCCTCGAATACAGCAGCCAGTAGTTGTTGGATGATGCGCTGCTCGGTCTGGGTGAATTCGCGTCCCTCCACTCGGGTGTGAAAACGCCCATCACCGCCGAACATATTGTCGACTATCAAAAAAATCAGGTTAGGATCGAAGATAAACAGCCCATTACCACGTAAAGGCTTGGCTTGCACGATGTTGATGTTGGTCGGTACAGGAAGATTACGGAGAAATTCGCTGAATTTCAGTACGCGTATAGGTCCCACTGAAATTTCCGCAGTGCGCCTAATCAAGTTGTATAAAGTAATTCTGAATAGACGCGCAAAGCGTTCATTGAGGATTTCCATCGTGGGCATGCGCCCACGTACGATACGTTCCTGTGTACCCATGTTATATGGGCGTACAGTGCCTTCTGGATCGGGTGGCGCAGCGACCTCATCAGGCTCACCGGTTACTCCTTTGAGTAGCGAGTCAACTTCATCCTGGGAAAGAAAATCGCTCATGACCTCATTACTGGATGATGAAAGAGGTAAATAGAACGCCTATGATGTTGCCATTTTCCTTGCTTTTGGGTTTTGCGTGTGCATCTTGTGAATCACCTGCATCGCTTAAGGCGGCAGGTGATTCTTTTTCGCTAACAGCTTCCACGAGACTTTCTGCGTTCACGCTCGATATGGCGTCGGGTTTTGCACTTGCACCCGAATTCGATTTAGGGAGAGCGGGCGAAGTGCGCAGGCCAAGCACAAATTCGGTTTCAGCAATTATTTCATTGACGAGTCTTTTTTTGCCTTGGGACGTAGTCAATTCTGAAGGGTGTTTACCGGACAGCAGTACCAACAGACGGCTACGAATTTCGGGCAAATTCTGCTTGATTTGTTCTTCTAGCTCTGCCTGAAATATTTTCAGTGAAATGCCGATTTGTAAAAATTGATCCGCGTTCTCACGTTGCAAGTTAACCGTAAAAGGTTCCAGTGGAACAAATATTGGTTTTTCGGATAATTTTGCAGCCTTTTTTGCGCTCTTGTCATTGTGATTGTCGCCCTTGGTAAAATACCATCCTGCGCCGCCTGCTATCCCTAGCATCAAGACACTACCTATGATAATGAGCAATAATTTTTTGCTTTTTGGTTGTGTCTTGCCTTCAGCTGGCACGGCACTTGGATTTTCTTTTGCTGCTATTGGCTTTGCCATTACTACTCCTTATTGCTGAGCTGAATTATCAGATAAATTCAATTACTGGGATAACTGGAATAAGGCGGAAAATTCCCCCCAACTTGGTATTTAGTAATGCTTTTGTTTGATAGCGTGCTGCTCTATTCTTTTGACAGGTGGCCGGAAAGTCGTAGGTATCGCTATTTTTCTAGAAGAGGGACTCGACTCATTACCCTATTTTTGTGGCCTATCAGGCAAACGTATCCACTAATCCCTGGTGGTGCCCATATCTGACTTGGGTACCGCCGACGAAAATAGTCTGATCTATTTTTGCTTGCCCGCCTTCTCTTTTGTGTTGTTGATCAGTCTGTTTCGTTTGCTGCTCTCTGGGGGGGTGGTCACTTACAGTGGCGTTGCCCAGCATGATTCCATTATCGGCCAGCATTTCACGAAGCTTAGGCATTGCTTGTTCTATCGCATCGCGAACAATGGCATGCGATGAAGTGAAGAGCGCAGTAGCTTGGTCACCGTTTACTTTTATTAATACATCCAGCGGGCCAAGTTGTGGCGGATTCAGATGCAGCTCTGCACTTTGTCCGTTCTGGGAAGTCACCCAAACGATCTTCTGGCTAAATTCATCAGCCCATGCCTGATTTGTCACGGGTATGTTAATGGAAACTGGTATCGGTGAATTCAGGTTCGTGACATTTGACACCGAAGCTTGTAGTGCAACCAACGCCGTTGCATTAGGCTGTGGCGCGTTGAGCTGTGTGGTGAATTCGGGTGTGAGTTGTGCCTCGGTCAGTAATGTCATGCTTTTTCTGCTATTACCTTCATTAAATATTTCCAGTGCTGTTGCTGATTCGTTGTACTTTAAAGGCACGTTGCTCGTGGTGATTGATTGTGCATGATTGAGTGATACAGCTTCTGGTTGAGCAGGCTGCGTGCGTCTGATTTCAATTTGTGCGGCAACGATATTTGGCAACAAAGCTGCCAACATATCGTTGGGTAACGTGCTGACATCATCCGGTGTGAGTGCTTGCAGTTCGACAGGCTCCTCATTGCTGTCATCAGTTGTGAGTAGGTCATCCGTGGCGAAAGCGACAGGCAGACCGGTGCCAGGAGCATTGGATTTGTCAAGCGGGGCACTATCGGCTAGCTGGCGCGCCAGCACGTTGCCGAAAGGCTCTGTTGGTGCTGTGTTATTGCCCTCTGCTTTGGGCGTAAGTGTCGGCACAGTTGGCGAGGTCACTGGGATGGCTATGTTTTGCATGATTACTCCTGATGTTAGATTATGTCTTTTGCGGCCATGGCCTCCATGGCCTTGAGTGCTGAGTGGCGCCCTGTGTGCTCGTCCTGTTGCCGCTGTTCCAGTTTTTCTTCCACTTTTTTTTCGCTTTCTAGATGACGTTGTGCCAACGTATCGAAGGATTTCATTTTTCGCTGCGTATTTGCCAGTTCGTTCCGTCCGGCGTTCATCGAGAGGCGTATTTGCTCAATGACATCGCGTTGTTGTGCAACTGCTTCGTCCAATCGACGGATAAAATCCTGGAAGTTGCGCAAACTAATTTGAGTGATACCGTTCTTGACTGATTGTTGCAATTGTGTCTGATAGTCTTTGCGATATTGTTCCAAGGTATGCAGCTTGGTTTGTGCGGCCTGCTGCTGCTGGATTATCTGGCCGAATTTTCGGGTGGCATCATCGTTTTTTTGATGTGCTAAATGTACTAGCGGCTGCATGGAAAATATCTTGGTCATGGTTTAGTTGCCTCAGTGCAGATTCTCAAATAGATGACTAAATGCGGCGACGCCACTAGCGTAGGGTTCGCGCTCGAACATGCCTTGCTTGAGGAAGCGTTCCATATAGGGATAGAGCGCAAGCCCTTCGTCTAATAGTGGATCGCTGCCACTGACATATGCGCCGACGCTGATCAAATCGTGGTTGCGTTGGTAATGTGCATACAAATGTTTAAAACGGTTTACCAGAGTGAAATGCTGTTCTGTCACAAGACTGCTCATAGCGCGGCTAATAGAGGCTTCTATGTCTATGGCCGGGTAATGACCTTGTTCAGCCAAGCGGCGCGATAACACGATATGGCCATCCAAAATAGCACGTGCGCTATCGGCTATGGGGTCTTGTTGGTCGTCACCTTCAGTTAGTACAGTATAAAATGCGGTGATCGAGCCACCACCTTCCGATCCATTACCGGCACGCTCCACCAGTTGAGGCAGCTTGGCAAATACCGACGGCGGATACCCCTTGGTGGCGGGCGGTTCACCAATTGCCAGTGCAATTTCACGTTGCGCCATCGCATATCGGGTGAGCGAATCCATAATCAGCAATACATGCTTGCCTTGACCACGAAAATATTCGGCTATAGTTGTTGCATAGGCGGCACCTTGTAGGCGCATCAGTGGGCTGGTGTCGGCAGGAGCAGCGACCACAACAGAACGCGCCATGCCTTCAGTTCCCAGAATGTGAGTGATAAATTCCTTCACCTCGCGCCCGCGCTCGCCGATTAATCCCACTACGATGACATCGGCGCTTGTGTACCGTGCCATCATGCCGAGTAACACACTTTTGCCTACGCCACTACCAGCGAACAGTCCCATACGTTGGCCGCGACCGACAGTGAGTAGATTATTAATCGCTCGAACGCCGACATCCAGAACATCTTGGATCGGTGCGCGATTCAGTGGATTGATGGGACGGCTTTGCGAGGGTGCGGTTGTTTCTGCCATTAACGGCCCTAACTGATCCAATGGGCGACCCGCCCCATCCAGTACTCGGCCAAGTAATTTGTCGCCTACCGGCAAGTGGCGTGTGTGATCAGTCGCACGCCGCCGGAAAGTACGCTGTTTGCCGCCCAGCAGTGGTGTGCTCATCGGTTCTAGTGGCACTACGCGCGCGCCGGGTATAAGGCCCTGAACATCGTTTTCTGGCATGAGAAATATTTTTTCCCCAGAGAAACCGACCACTTCCGCTTCGACTCGATTGTTGGGTAATTCGATCACACAGGTGCTGCCAACCGCCATCTTCAATCCGACTGCTTCCATCACAAGTCCGGTGACCTTGGTTAAGCGGCCACTGATTAACAAAAGTTTGCTCTGCGCGATTAAATCCTGGTTGTCTTGCAAATAGGCTTGCCAATTCTTGGCGTGCTCGCCCATGGGAGTCAAAATGTCTGAGGGGATCGGGACGATAGGGGAGGTCATGATTCCAGCCATGCGTTGTCTTGACCTATAGAGGCGACTATTCGATGCCAGCGTTTGGGCAGAGTAGCGTCAATCTGGCTATGTGCCGTTTCTACACGGCAACCCCCACGTTCAATTTGGTCATCCTCGAAAACTTTCCAACCGGTTTGGAGCAGTTGCTCACCCATGCTGGTGCGCAGTAATGTTGCATCGTCACTATGCAATACAAGATGGGCGTTTTGATTGAAATATGGCAGTTCACCAATAGCTGTGCGCACTACACTTAAGAGCAGCTCAGGTTTGATTTTGAGTGATTGTTGAAGCATTTGTTTAGCAATTTCTAATGACATGTTCAGCAAGTCCTGTGCGATCTGCTGATCCATTTGCTGCAATTCCTTGCTTAGTGATTCCAGCATCTTTGCTATACGCTGCGTTTCAATGCCAGCCTGTTTCATGCCTTCGGCATAACCAGCTTGATAGCCTTCTTTTTGCGCCTGTATATGGATATTTTCAATCTCGGCCGCAGTGGGTAGCTCGATCACGGGTGGGGGTGGAGGAGCCGTTTCCTTCACTATATCGAAGGCAGGCAGCTCCCAGCGCTGATAGGCGGTGAGGTGTTCCTTGGGGGTGACAGTATCAGGCATAGGATTCTTCTCCCCCTGGCCCGCCTAGAGTTATCTGCCCTTCCTCTGCAAGACGTTGTACTGTTCTCAGGATTTCTTTTTGTTCCGCTTCTACTTCGCTTACCTTGACAGGCCCTTTTCCACTCAAATCTTCGCGCAGCGCGTCACCGGCGCGTTGCGACATATTTTTGAAGATTTTTTCACGCAATTCTTCGCTCGCACCTTTAAGTGCCACAATGAGCGATTCGGATTGAACCTCCCGTAGAATGAGTTGAATGCTGCGGTCTTCCACTTCCAGCAGGTTTTCAAAGACGAACATTTGATCAAGAATATTTTGCGCCAAGTCGGCGTCATGACTGCGGACTATTTCAATGACGAGACCTTCTTGCACACTGCCCATGAAGTTGAGGATTTTCGCTGCGGTTTTAACCCCGCCCTTAATGCGCTTCTTGTTAACCGCGTTGCCAGTCAATAGTTTGGTTAATACATCGTTAAGTTCACGTAGCGCGGTGGGCTGCACCCCATCCAGCGTGGCAATGCGCAATATAACGTCGCTGCGCGTACGTTCGGTCAACAAACCCAGGACACCGGCAGCCATATCCGGCTCGAGATGCACAAGGATGGCAGCTATGATTTGCGGGTGTTCATTGGCGACCAGCTCGGCGACCGATGCCGGATCCATCCATTTCAGACTTTCTATGCCACTAGTGTCGCTATTGTGCAAGATGCGATCGAGTAAGCCGGCTGCCTTGTCGTCTCCCAGCGCTTTGGTCAGCATGGTCCGGATATAATCACTGGCATCCATGCCGATCGTAGTTTTTTGTGCAGCGATCTCGTGAAACTCTTCGAAAACCTCGCTAACCTGTTCGTGCGTCGTGTTTTTGAGCGTTATCATAGCGGAACTAATCTTTTGCACTTCTCTCGGTTCGAGATATTTAAGTACCTCTGCTGCCTCGTTCTCGCCGAGTGTCATGAGCAGAATTGCACTTTTAATAACGCCTGCATCACTCATTATTATTCACCCATCCCTGAACGACTGATGCCACGATCTTGGGATCTTGTCCTGCTATAATTTTTGCGTTCTCAATATTATTTTTATGAATGCTATTAACTTGTTGTATTTCGTCTTTCGCTGCGTCATCTTCCTTAGCCGCAGCTTGCGGGGCAATATCAGTTTCGCTCGCCACTGCTGGTGTAGACGCGGCGGAAAAATTTCTGAGAGCTGGACGAATAACACCGAATAGCAGATACAGTCCGATGCCTGTGATTAGCAGATACTTCAGTAAATCCTTTGCCAACGCTATCATCTCTGGCTGTTTCCAGAAGGGTTCTTCTGGAACGATAACTTCCTGCTCAACACTGAAGGCGCTGTTTAGAACGTTCAGGCTGTCACCGCGACTAACGTTAAACCCCATGGCGTCTTTCACCAGCGCGGTGATTTGCTCTTTTTCACTGTCGTTAAGCGGTTTAGAGCTTACCTTCCCTTTTTTATCTGTAACGGTGCGATTGTTTAGCACGACTGCAACTGATAAGCGCTTAATGCTGCCTACAGGCAATTTGGTGTGGCGGATGGTGCGATCCACTTCATAATTGACGGTGGATTCTTTGAGAGAGCTTGTCACACCAGTAGCTGTTGCAGCTGCCACTGAGCTGGCCGGGGCGACGATAGGTGCAGTGGCAGGGATTGGTGGCTGATTCGATAATGCGCCTGGTACGCCAGACGCATTTTGGCCACCACCATTCTTCGAATCCGTGGTTTGCTGGCTGCGTAAAGTAGAATCTTTCGGATCTTGGTTGGGTTTGTAGCTTTCGGCAGTCTGCTCGGTTTGCGCGAAATCAATGTCTGCTGTGACTTGCGCTCGCACATTGTTAGCGCCGATCAATGGTGCGATGATGGCTTCAATACGCTTAATATAGTCCTGTTCAATTTGCCGCACGTAACTAATTTGAGTTGCATCCATCTGCCCAGCTTTGTCAGTTTTGGAAGAGCTTAGCAACGCCCCGCTTTGGTCTACAACGGTAACATTTTTGGCGGGCATATCCGGCACACTGCTGGAAATCAGGTGCACGATGCCGCTTATCTGGCTGCCATCCAAAGTGCGTCCAGGGTACAGTGTTAGCACCACGGATGCGCCTGGTTGCTGCTTTTCTTTCACAAATACAGTGGGTTTCGGTATGGCTAGATGCACGCGCGCGCTTTGCACCGAAGCCAACGTTTGCACCGAACGTGCTAACTCACCTTCCAAAGCACGTTGGTAATTCATCTGCTCGAGAAATTGGCTGGTGCCGAATTTCTGATTTTCCATCGACTCGAACCCGACCAAGCTACCCTTAGGTAAGCCCTGTGAAGCCATGCGCAAGCGCACTTCGTGTACCTGATCGGCGGGAACCAGCAAGGCACCACCGCCTTCAGTGAATTTATAAGGTACGTTCATTTGTTGCAGCGCTTCGATAATAGCCCCGCCATCGCGATCGGAAAGATTGCCATATAATACGCGGTAATCAGGGGTTTTTCCCCACACCCACATGCCGAATATCAGCGCAGCCATGGCCGCAACAGCGACCATTAGGCCTATGCTTTGCTTGCTATTGAACCCGCCTAGCGATTCCATCAATGTAGGGGTTAGATTGTTTTCTGCCATTTTATTCGCCGTAATTTTTATTTATTCTATTTTGGAACAAAAGGTAAATATCCTAAGCTGTGCCAGTAGTGCGTTCCATTAAAACAATTAATAATGATTCTGATCGGATTGAGCTCGTCGAAGCCCAGTATTGGCCTGGGACTAGCGGTTCGACAAGCTCACCTCGACATATCATTACTACTGTAGTGGTGTGTGAGCAGCTCTCATGCAAAATGTCTGTTGTTTCATGATCTAAAAGTACATGACTAATCTAGTACACACATGCTATGCATTATCGCTAGACGCATCAAACGCGATACTGTGAAAAGCGAGAATATTCTGCTGCTTTTCTGACTCTTAAATTGAGAGTGCGGGTGATAACGTGCAAGTTACAAATAGTAGAGGTGAATTATGAAAGTCTCTGGAGTGGATAGTTTACTGACTGAAATGCGTGCTGCGATGATCTTGGCGCAGGGTGGGGCTGCACCGAAAGCCGCTACGGGTACAACGACAGATTTTGCCAGCGTGCTGAAATCTTCACTGGATGGCGTGGCTCAAGTGCAAAATCACGCCATATCCATGCAAAAGGCATTTGTGCGTGGGGATGATAAGGTTAGCTTGAGCGACGTGATGATAGATGGGCAAAAGGCGAACATTGCCTTTCAAGCTACTCTTCAGGTTCGTAACAAGGTGATCGCTGCCTATAACGATATTATGAATATGCAGGTCTAACACTCGTCGAGCACAGCATGAGATTGATGTAAGCAGTACCCTAAGCTGCATGGAGATGGTTCGTGCGTATTAACCGTGCGTCAGTCTTTCGCTTTGCAGATGGGTAAGGTAGCGTTGCAGCAGGATAGCCATCGTGCCATTCAAGTGGATGAATTCACATCCGGCACGTTTCTTGACTTCACCATTGTGCATGGTAATTATAAAAATATTTTTTACGAGTATAGTAGCAGTCAGCAAGCCAACATTCGGCAGTTGAATATTGCAGACTGAATAAACTTTTCCCGGCTGAAATTCGGTGTCGTGTTCTTCGCATACCAGAGCTACGCCCCCGCCACCGATATCCATGATGGTTGGGCAACACTTGAGAACGGGAGTGCCCGGCTTTGTTGGAATGACACAAGTGAGCGGTTTTTTCACGGGGACTAGCAATCGGAAATAATCGCGTCTCTGTATGTGCAACAGGCTATTTGGCATCGGCAAACAAAAAGTTTTTTTATTTTTAAAACAAGTGCTCTCGATGCTGTGTGCTACGAACTGCACTTTTACCTGAAGGTATGAACTAACGAAGATTATTTTATTACTTGCTAGAATACGCAGATTGTCTGTTTCTCTGGGGCTTACATCAAGCCACACATTTTGCTCGTCAACGCCGAGCAGTGAGGTCATGATGAAATCATTTTCATCATCGTAGTAAAGTGCCGCGAGTGATCTGGTTCGCGCAATGCCGCGCAGGATAGACTGAATTTCAATATTCGAGTGTATGCGGAATTCACTGTCCTCACCATCGGAAAGCAGTTCTATTTTTAACGGAATTTCTTTTTCTTTGGCCATGCAGCACCTAATCAAAATTTATACACACTTTAAGTATAGCGATACTTTTTTTCGGCTATGCCTAAATTAAAGGGGTGTTTTATACGCTTCAAACGGTATTATCAAGTGAAAAGTTTCGCTACGACCAGAGTAAAGTTGCGGCGTTTGATAAAGAGTTGGATTCAGGTGAATCCGCCGATGGTGTAACCGTTACATTTTTTGATCAGATTTTACATTTGCTGGAATTTCCCCATGCTCCAAGCGGTATAGCCAAGCTAGTAGTTCCGCCACAGCCAGATAAAGCTGCGGTGGAATGTGCTGATCCAGTTCAACCTGCATCAGCAATCCTACCAAATCCTCCGATTCATGAACAAACACGCCATTTTCTTTGGCGCGTTTGATTATAGCTTGCGCGATTAAGCCACGCCCCTGCGCCACAACTTTGGGAGCAGAATCGTGCCCGTTATAAGCCAGTGCGACAGCCATTTGGCGTTTATCGGGTGGATTCATGTTGCGTGACTAGCGTACTGATAATTGGAATTCCCTGATCAGACATGATGGTGACCAATTGCGAACTGGCATTGCCTAGGGTAGTACGTGTCGCCGTTGTATCTGCATTCAGAGTTAGGCTCAGGCCTAAGCTATTGAAACTTAATGTGGCGGAAACCATGCCTAGATTGGGCAGGTCAAGATGGATTTGAGTGGTCCATTGCTGCTGGTTTTCATTAGCAGGCGTTTGTGAGGTTTGTTCGTGAATTTCCCATTGCATGGTCTGGTTTGGCCAGATGTTACCTTGCCATAGCACCTGCCGTGCTTCAAGGGCATTAAATTGTTGCTGTACAAGTGATTGTAGATGTTCAGGAATAATAGGCATTTTCCCTTCCGTTGAAGCTGCCGTATCCATTCGACTTGCAGGGGATATATTGCCGCCTAGTATGGATGATGGCTCCTTGTTTGTTGATGGATTGGATCCTGCGGAATTCTGCGGTTCTTGCAAAAGCTGTTCAGTGCTACGCGCTCCCTGAAGCCATTGAGCCTGGTGTGATTCGTAGAAAAGTCCGCTGTTACCCAAAGTCGCCTGTAACAATCCGGCCAATTGCCCGCTTTGCATGGTCTGCGGTGTTATCAATAGTGGCGTGCTTTGCATCGCGTGCATAGTGTTTTTTTCGCGTGGTTGCTGTGACAGGGAAGACAGCAGTCGCGCAATCGAACTTAATTGCTCATTTGTGGATACTGGGTTAGTTGAAGCGGACATACTGAAGGTCAGGCGGGGGGTGGTGGCGATGACTTGCAGCTTTATTGTGTCGCCAGTGCGGATAAAAGCAGGAAGCGGCATTTTGGTAAGCTGGTCACCAATACGCACATTAAACACTCCGGGGGATACCTGGGTTTGCACAATGCCCTGAATTTTTTGTCCCGGCTCAAGCTGACCAGTTTTGGACGTTACATCAGCTGTAGCAGCCGGGAGTGTTTTTTGTGCGAATGCAAACTCTTTGAGTATGTTCTGAAGTTTGACAGGCAAAACGTTTATTGGCATGTTATGCAGAATATCGCACTATTACGCAGCATTTCTGATGCACGGTCATGGCCGCGCGCATTATCAGTTGTTAATATTCACTGGAGTAGGACTGCTGCAAACGGATTTCTTGTCCCGTGCTATGCATGATGCGCTGTAATTGAGCCATCCATGGTTCAGTCTGATTGCGGATTTCCGCATCGTCCGCAAGGATTTGTCGGATCAATTGCACTTTTCGCAATCGCGTATTTTCGTCAGGCGAGATGCCAATATCTTGATTTTTCATGATTTCTACATGCCGACTACACTTTTTCTCTAATTCCACTAACTGATCCCAATGGCCGTGTGTGGCAGCTACGCGCATCTGAGTGGTGATTGATGAAAGAAATTCGTAATTTTCGATGGCTGGATTCATGGCTTATTTCCTTCAATTTTGGTTTGTTGATCGCGGCACTGTGTCGCGATCATTTCGATATACCTGCATATTGTAGATGCAATCAAGCACATTTTTTCAAAAGATTGGCTAGAGTTTTGATTGCTTTAGCTTGGTTCCCATTGCTTTTATCATCTTTGTTCCATAATACCTGAGGGGAAGGGCTAATAGATATTTGCTCAGTGCTAGACACTTCCGTAAGTTGACATTGCATGTCTGCCGATTGCTGACTGTGGCGCAGTTGTTGTTGCCTGGACGATGAATGCTTGTGACTTAACAGCAGGAATAACGTTTCGTTGGCCGATGGTAGTGGTGGCAGGCAAGGCAGTAGAGACTTCCGAACGAATACTTTCCCACGCACCTTTAAGATCGGTCAATAATTGGTTCACTTCGTCCAGAATGCCAGTATCATTTTTCAGGTTGGCATGTAATAGACGCTGGTTCATATAGTCATACAGGGAAAAAAGATTCTGAGCCAGTTCACCACCAGTTTTCATGTCGAGGCTGGCTTTCAGTCCTCCGTCAATAATCGTAATAGCCTTAGAGATAGATGCGCCTTTGGCGGCTGTTTCCTTGCGCAAAATTTGGTTCTTGGCTGATATTGTGGCCAGTAATGCGCCTTGATATAGCATCAAGATAAGCTTGTGTGGATCCGCCGCATTCACACCTGATTCGATATCAATTTTGTTATAGGCATTGATTGCAGTAGTGGACATCATGGTAATTCTCCTAAATTATAGATTGGCGAGTTGTGCGAGTTGTTGCGTTAAAAATATGCTGGTTTGGTTCATGCTGCTCAACAAAACATCCAGTGCGGTAAATTGAGCGCGAAGACGCCTTTCGGTGCTGACTAAACGAGTTTCCATAGCATCACGGCGGTTACCTATATCCTTAATGGAATTGTTAATGCCATCCGTTTGATTGGCAAGCACGCCGTTGTTGTTCAATATTGAGCTTGCAAATTTTTCGAGTGTAAATGCAAAGCCATTTGAAAAATTTAACTGGCCTCGGTCGCCTAATGCCCCCCCGTTAACGGTGATACTCAAGCCTTGCGAGCCGATTAATGTTTGACCGGAGCCAGTGCTGCTTACGCCACCGATGGATCCCGCAACGTTTACCCCAGCGAGTTGTGTCGGATTCGCGCCAAGCAAGTCGCTGGCACCTATCCCGCCGATAGCAACGCTTGAGCTTGAGCCATAGCTAGACGAAGTGATCGAGAACACACCACTGCTTTGCGCAACCGCAACTGAAATGCCTGCGGTGCTAAACGCGGTTGCACCATTGATCTTGGCTTGTAATTCGGCAGCCAATGTTTGAGAAGTAAAAGTCCCGCTATCCAGGATAATTGAAGCGCTCACACCATTAATAACCACATCCAGCGCATTATTTGCGCCTGTAATAATCGTGTTGGCGGCACTATTTCCGAGAGTGTAGCCTTGTGTGGCAATTTGGGTAATATTCACTGGAAAGCTACCAGGCTTGGTGCCGCTGGCGGCGGAGTTAAAGGTAACTAAACTATCCGTTCCTTTGCCGACGGAAGCAAATAAACTGGCAATGTCTTTGATATTGCTGGCTATTGCACTATTTAGTTTGTCATTGTCCAGCCCGAGGGATCCGTCTTTTTGGAATGAAATGCCTATTTGTGACAACGTGGACAGCGCGCCAGAAGCCCCTACGACTGGAGATCCGAGCGCGCTTCGCATCTGTGATTGCAGGGAACGCACGGTGCTATCGCCCTGCAAAATGGCCGCTTCTCCGGTTGCTGGGTTGTAAGCAGAAAGATCACTCAGTGTTTTGCTAAAGTCGTTGTAAGCTTGCACAAAGCTGGAGGCCGCTTTACTTATAGCGGTCGTGTCAGGAGCCACGGTTAACGTTGTCGGTGTTGTGGTGGTGTTTTTTAAATTGAGTGTAACGCCCTGTATTACATCGAAGACAGAATTGGAGGTCTTGCTGACTGATACGCCATTCACTTTGAAGTTAGCATTTGTCGCGGTAACCGTCTCGGACAAATTTTGTGTAGCCGCAGGATCGTGCGCTAACAGATTACTTACTTCTGCATCGCCGCTTACGGAAATTTTCAGATTGTTACTGACGCCTTTAGTGTCTGATGAAAGTGCAAGTCGAAATGGTGTGCCACTGCCGTCATTGATGATGGTCGCTGTGACTCCAATTTTGGCGGCATTTATGGTATCGCGTATGCCTTGTAGCGAATTATTACTGCTGTCTATGGTAATACTTTTGGTGCCATTACCGTTTGAGCTAAACGAGGTAACACCGGTATATTTTTTGGTTTCCGGATCCAGCGTCCCACCGTTGATGGTGCCGAAATCAAAAGTAACCGTAGTTTCAGTGCCATCGCCGATGGCGGCAGTGCTACTGGTTTGACCCGTGGCAGCAAGTTGCTGTGACTGAGCCAGGCTGTTTACTTCTAAAGAATATGTTCCTGCAAACGCAATACTACTGGCGGTAGCAGACAAAACAGTGTCATTGGAAGAAGTGGCATTAAGACGGATAAACTTGCTCGAGCTGCTCAAATCCTGCATGGTAGTTTGAAAGCTGGCCATGCCCCCTTTTATGCTACCGTAGGCAGTAAGCTTGGTTTGGTAGCTTGCTTCCGTAACAGCGAGTCTGTCGAGTGGTTGCCGCTCGACCACCATCAACTGACTTACAATGCTATTTACATCAAGGTTGGTTGATGAGCTAGCTGACGTGGTTGAGGTTACCATGATCTGTCTCCTTAGGCCTTTTGTTCCAGTAATAAGCCCTGCTGAAATTTGCCTATTGCACTAGCAATATCCAACATTTGTTCAGAGGGAAACTGGCGAATCAAATCACCCGTTTCTGTATCTATCAATTTAACTATTGATTTTTGAGTGTCCGCGTCTACACTAAACTCCAAGCTCTGGTTTGACTGCTGCAGCGCTTTGTTGGCATCGTTGACCACGTTTTTCAACTGGGCAAGAGAGACGGGTTGCTCGGCAACCTGCACTGCTGATAACTGAGGTGGCGCAGGTGGTCCAACAGATTGGGCGGCGCTATTAGAGGGAGGGGCGGAAACGACAACAGACTGGCTATTACTAGCGAGTCTATCGTTTGAAACTTTGGCAAGCGGTGAAGCTTGAGCCAGGTTACTAGAAATTTGGGGAAGCATTTTGTTCTCCTTTCTTGTTACAAGTACCGGCCAAATTGCTTTGGTCGGTACTTATCGTTTAACCTTTTATCTCAACAGTGATAATACGGTGTTTGGCAACTGATTCGCTTGTGCCAGCATCGCCGTACCTGCTTGTTGCAGGATCTGATTACGGGTTAGAGAGGCAGTTTCCATTGCGAAGTCGGTGTCCTGGATACGGCTACGGGAAGCCGACAGGTTCTCGATGGACGAGGACAGGTTGGCAACCACTGAGCTGAAACGATTCTGAATCGCACCCAGATTCGCGCGTGAGGTGTTCACCGTGGATAAAGCACCGTCAATCGTAGCCAAGGCGGCGGTCGCCAAGGCAGCGGTGGAGATGTCGATTTGCGAGAGTGCGGAAATTGATGTTGAGACAGACGCTGTAGTGGTACCAGCAGTAAGTCCAGCATTGCCAACCGCTGCGCCGCCGATCACGATACCGGCTTCGCTGATGCTGTTCAAATCAATCGAGCCGTGGTTATTAGTGGCAACGGCTGCTACCCCAGCCAGTCCCGCTGACGCCTGCGTTCCCAGTTGAGCTGCGGTAAGTCCGGTTTGAGTGACCAGTAACGCCTTGTTGGCTGCAGCAGTAGTTGCATCCGCAGCTGTACCACCGATATGTAAATTCAAACCGCCGGCGGCAGTTCCTGCCGTGATGGTGAGTTTCCCGTTAACGTCTGCTGTCGCCGTGCCGTTGACAGCAGCGCCACCAACAGCACCAGCCAGCGCGGAATTGATAGCTAATGCAATCGCATCGCCGTTTTGTTTAGCTGTGTTGCCGGCAGTCAGCGAAATAGCGCCGATGCTGATCGACGTGGTACCAGACGTCGCAACCAAAGTGCCTGCGGCGATAGTGGTGGTGGCTGCGCCGCTGGCAGCAGCGTCAAGGCCACCCACCAGAGTTCCTCCTGGGGTAGCGCCGATACCGGCAGTGGCGATAGTGCCTGCTATCGAAGTCACCAATGCCGATGCCTTCGTTCCTAGTTGAGCAGTGGTGAATCCGGTCAGGGTAGACAGCGTGGCTCGGTCGGTCGTGGCAGTGGCTGAATCAACTGCCGTACCACCCATGGCGAGCGTGTTGACGCCATTTGTACCTGCCGTGAACGTGATGATGCCAGCACCGTCTGCAACTGCAGAGCCATTGGCGGCGGCCCCGCCCGCTGCAGCGACAAACGCAAGATTCATTGCGGCTGCAATTGCGTCGCCGTTTTCTTTGGCCGTGTTCGCAGCGGCCAAGGTGATCTGTCCGAAGGTGATCGTACCAGCTGAATTGACCATCGTCAGCGCACCGGCGGCGATCACTTTTTCTGTACCTCCGCTGGCAGCCGCAGCCGCAGCCGCAACTTTTGTTCCTGCTGCGGCGGTAACAGAGCCATCTACCTTTGTTACTGCCACTTCACCTATCGTTCCCAATTGAGCCACAGTGAAGCCGGTTCTGCTGCTCATGGTAGCTTGATTGACCGTAGAGGTTGCGCTCATGCTGAGCTGAGCTTGAGACGATCCCGCTGTGAGGGTGACGGCTCCTGTTGTCCCATTTACCGTCGCAACGCCGTTGACCGCCGCGCCGCCCGCTGCGGCTGTCAGCGCGGTATTGAGCGCGAGTGCAATTGCATTACCGTCTTCTACTGCAGTGTTGGCGCCACCCAGCGAAATGGTACCGACAGAAATGGTGCCAGTACTCGTAACGACATTTAAGTCACCCGCAGCGATAGTCAAAGCAGTAGCTGGAGATGATGGCGCAATGCCCGTGAGCGCCCCTGACGTGGCGGCGGTGGCTGCGCTGGCTGTTGTGCCGTTTGCCACTGATATCACTGCTGTACCGGCAGTTGCTTTTGTCCCGACATTGTTAGAAGCGAAACCGGTCTTGGTCAGGAACGTAGCCTTGTCTGCCGCAGCTGTTGTAGTGT
The DNA here is from genome assembly GCF_927797785.1 of Candidatus Nitrotoga sp. BS. GTDB lineage: Bacteria > Pseudomonadota > Gammaproteobacteria > Burkholderiales > Gallionellaceae > Nitrotoga. The sequence goes on from NZ_CAKMLL010000035.1 coordinate 52,944, forward strand.
CAACTGAGGCGCCGTTCAGGCCGATGGCGATATCGCGCCCATCGGCTGCGGTCAGGGTGACCGCGCCGGAGGTGGCATCGGCCTTGGCGGACACACCGGTCTGAGTGGACACGTTATTGATCGCGGCGGCCAGATTGGCGCCCTGACCGGCTGCACTGCTGCCGGCAACGACTGTGCCGACATTGACGCCGTTAATGTTGAAAGTGTTAGCCGCAATTGCGGTGAACGCAGTTGCAGCGGTACCGGTGACGGTTGCGGCATTAGAGGTTGCAGTTACACCGGAGCTGGTGGACACGGCATTGATCGCTTGGGCAATCGAAAACGCACTGTTGGTACTTTGACCTGGCAAAGGCCCTGCCACAGAAGCCCCTACTTGTTGACCATTCAGGGTCAAGTCACCGGTACTCAATGCAACAAGCGATGAGTTACCAGTCACCGATGCAGAAACCCCCGTCGCTACGCCTCCCAGTTGTGAGGTGCGGGCGCTGGAGATGGATGAAATCTGGATGTTGTCGTTGGAGGTGCTGTTCGCGCCGACTTGGAAGTTTTGCGCGATAAACGAGCCGTCGAGCAGCTTCACGCCGTTGAACGTGGTGTTTTGCCCGACGCGGTCAATTTCGGAAAGCAGCTGGGTCACTTCGACCTGTAACGCGGCGCGGTCGGAAGCGCTGTTGGTGGCATTGGCTGACTGAATGCTTAATTCACGGATACGTTGCAAGTTGTTGGTTACTTCAGACAGCCCGCCTTCAGCGGTTTGTGCCAGTGAGATGCCATCATTGGCGTTACGCGAGGCTTGTTGGCTACCACGAATCTGGGAAGTCATCCGTTCAGAAATTGCCAGACCCGCAGCATCGTCTTTAGCACTGTTGATACGCAGGCCAGAAGACAGACGTTGCAAAGATGTTTCCAGTGCACTTTGTGATCTTGTTAGATTACGTTGCGAATTGAGAGAGGCAACGTTGGTGTTAATTACTGCAGCCATGATAGTTCTCCTTATAACTGGTTCGTTTGCGGCATTGTTGCCGATTACTTCGGTTGTCTTCAGATTGCGCTTGACTAATCAACCTTAGTTGCACCAGTTAACGGAAAGAGCGGAAAAAACTTTAGGGAACACTTGATTTTTTTTATGAAGTGTAGTTGTTTTAGGGTAAGTGGGCGGCCGTATTGTTTGATGATGGACTTTATCCGTGTGTGCTTGGTAACTTTATGGCACTTCTAAAGTCGCACATTCAGAAGTGCCATTGTATTGGCACTTGCGGACACCTCTAAAAAACCAAACTTCGCCTCATAACGGTGAGAATTTTTCCTCAATTTCCCAAATTTTCGCTTCGAAATCATAAGTCCGACAGGCTCCTGGAAAATTGAATTTTTGAGGTGTTCCTGGAGATGTGTTCCTGGATTTTATTAATCGGCCGCGAATACACGATTTTTACCAGCCCGTTTAGCTTTGTACATGGCGCCATCTGCTCGCCCGATTGTTGATTCAGGTTCTTCGCCGCTAGCATGTAATGCGACCCCTGCACTAAAGGTAATTAGCTGTCGTGCATTGTTATACAGGAAATAACTTTTGGTAAGCTCACGCTGTAGGCGGGTTATGGTCGCCATTGCCTCTTCCAAACTGGTATCTATCAAAATAATTAGGAATTCTTCGCCACCATAACGTGCCACTTCATCGGTCGGACGCAGAGCATTCTTAACTACTTGAGTTAAATGAATGAGAGCCTCGTCACCACCCTGATGACCCAAGGAGTCGTTCAGTTGTTTGAAATTATCAATGTCGAGTAGTGCAACACTAACGGGCGTTTTCTGGCGCTCAGCGCGTTTAATTTCGCGATCCAGCACATCATCAAGTCCACGCCGGTTGAGTGCGCCGGTAAGTTTGTCTTCGCGTACTAATTCACTTACATGTTCCAGTTCTTGCTCTAATTGTTTGACACGCTCTTCGGCAATTTGCGCCTGTTGTCGTGTGCTGATCAGCTCTTCATGAGAGCGCATTGAACTAGCTTGGATGATGCGCGTATCTTGCATTATGTCATCCAGGATACGGCTTAATTCAGTGATGTTATCTGTCTGCCCGATTTTCAGGCTATAACCTTCAATTTTAGTGTGATATGCGCCCGTGTCATCGGTCATTTCGCTCAGACGATCGATGAAGCTGGTCATCAGGCTTTTAAGTGTGATCTTGGCTTCGATCATGTTTTGCTTTAGCAAGCTTTGCTTGATGATCGTGCTGCGCAAATTGCGTTCTGCCGTGGCGATAGTGTGTTTGCTGACTGGGTGCTCGATGATTGCCTGTAGGCTAAGAATCTGGTCATGCAGCCATCTGTCTTCGGTCACCAGTTCGCCGACGTTTTCCACCACTAGGCGAAACAGGCGCATCAATCCTTCCTGAATGAAGAAATGGTCTTTGTAGCTTAATTTCAGATTGGCCCAGAACTTGCGTAATTGCTTATTCAGCTTAATGGCTTGGCCATAATCGTTGGTGGTGCGCGCTTGTTGCGGCAATGACAGAAGTTCAATCTTCAGATCGGGATTTTCGCAGTGTGTGGATTCAAGAGATTGCGCTAGCAACTCACGCAGCTGCTCTACCAGTTTAATGTCTATGGTAGCGACAATAGGCGTGTCCAGAATGTTTTCTGAGGCAGGGGAAATAGAAATTTTCTCTGCTGCTGATTCCATAGTTGCCGGTATTTGCTCATTAGGACTGGGCGTAGCTGCCACTCCCCAGGAAGCTATTAACAGCTGTAGCTTAGAAAATAGAACATCAGCATCATTGTTGAATTTGTTCAGCACGGTTCCCACGCCTTGTTTTTTGCGTGTGAGAGTGACGCCTTTATGCGAGGCATCCATTTGTGTGAGCAGGTCATTGATCAGCTTCGGCCACGCTAGTTTTAGTTTGTCGTCAATCGATTCCTGAAGAGGTTGCGCATCCAATGCCACAGTTTTGTCCGCGCTATCGGCCGCTGGCTTTCCGCAAATTTCCTGATACAGGCGCGCATAATTGTCCGGCGTAGGAGCAATCTTGCGTTCGGCCAAGGTGCTCAGGGTTTTTCGTGCGATTTGGGATGGAGTAGTGTCATTAGTCATGATTTTAGTTAAAAACTAAGTAAACGAAAATTTTGCTTTCTCACTGTTCCCTCTGTCGAATTTGAGAGAATGTTTGCGTTATCGTGCGAGATTAAATTTAAATCAGAAGGCGTCATAAAACATTGTTGGTCATCATTAGAATGGAGCACATTGTAGGGTATGCAGTGGGTGCTTTAAGCTATGATTAAAAGCTGTTTTCCATTGTAATTCACCCCGGCTGCTTTATAATTTCGCATGATGATCTTGCAGCAGTCTAATTTAGGGGAAAACTCAAGGGGCCATTTTTCTGCTAGGGAGAGGAAATGCTAAGGAATGTGTAACAGTAAAAATTTGGTTGCTATGTTCGGGATGACTTACAGGTGCCTCTAAAGATCGCAATTTTGCGAGCAACCACTTTGCAGCTTGCCTGCTAACCCCGTTTCGTCACAATATGGCATTACTCGAAAAAATTAGCGATTACATGTCAGTTATATGCCGTGCTAAAATTTTTGCTCATGCCTTGCCTTGCTTAGATACTTGAATTTTTAGAGGCGCCCTTACCTAAAATTAGCCTAATCAAAATTGCCGTGTTGCGGCGAAATAAGCTAATTGCAGTAGAGAGTGTTTGTAAGTAGTGTCGGGCAAAATAGACAATGCCGCGCATGCCGCATCTGACTCTCTTTGTGCTTGTTGCCGAGTAAACTTAAGGGCGCCGGTTTGTTTTATTACCTGTAATACTTGGGCAAAACTTTCGATGTTGCCTTGCTCGATGGCTAGCTTAACTACAGCAGCCTGACTGGCGTCACCATGCTGCATGGCATAAATAAGCGGCAGTGTAGGCTTGCCTTCAGATAGGTCGTCCCCTAAGTTTTTGCCAGTTGCTTGTTCATCACCAGAATAATCCAGAATGTCGTCCACCAATTGGAATGCTGTTCCTAAGTGCATACCATACTTTGCCACAGCTTCTTCGGTGGCGGTATCAACCTGTGCCAGAATAGCACCCAGACGCATCGACGCCTCGAATAGCTTGGCTGTTTTGCAATAAATCACGCGCAAATAACTGGTGGTATCCACACTCGCGTCATGACAACTTAGCAATTGTAATACTTCACCTTCTGCAATAGTGTTGGTAGCGTCTGCCAATGTTTGCATCACACGCATGTCATTTACTTCCACCATCATTTGAAAAGCTCGCGAATATAAAAAATCGCCAACTAGTACACTCGCTGCATTACCAAATAGGGCGCTGGCAGTTGCTTGCCCACGGCGTAGCTCTGATTCATCCACCACGTCGTCGTGCAGCAACGTGGCGGTATGAATGAACTCCACTACCGCCGCCAGGCTGTGATGATATTCACCAGCGTAACCTAATGCATTGGCGGATAACACCACTAATGCCGGGCGTAGCCGTTTGCCGCCATTGTTGATGATGTACTCGCTCATCTGATTGACTAGTGCCACATCAGAATGCAAACGGGTACGGATGATCCTGTCCACAACGGACATATCTGAGACAAGAGATTGTTTTATGGTTTCGAACGGCACAACAAACTCCCGATGATGGTAATGAACATGAAATACTACGATGGTATGGATTGTACAGAAGCCGTGTCAAGCAAACATGATTTTGCGGTAGCATTTTTGCATGGAATCACGTGCCGAAATAGCACTATGGAAAACTCATTGCGAACGTCATTTGAAATTATTAATTCGACCGGAAGCGAGGTTTGGGACATAGATTAATTGTTCTCAATTATCCCTGTCTGCCCATCCTGCGATACTGTATAGCCTCGGCGATGTGAGCAGCCAGGATGTTTTCGCTGCCTTCCAGATCGGCAACAGTGCGCGCTACTTTCAGTATGCGGTGATAGGCGCGAGCAGATAAATTCAGATGGCTGATCGCTTGTTGCAACAGCGCTGCACCTTGTGCATCGGGCGCACAGAGAACGTCAATCTCGCCCACAGTGAGTTGTGCATTCGGTTTATTCTGTCGGGTTAGTGCGCGTTGCCGCGCTATATTCACACGTGCTTGAATATCATTATTTGTTTCTCCATCAGCCTGTTTAAGCAAGGTTTCCTGTGGCACTGCGGGAACTTCGATCTGAATGTCTATGCGATCTAACAGTGGGCCAGAAATTTTGCCGCGATAGCGTGCAATTTGATCGGGTGTGCAACGGCACTTGCCGTTGTAATGGCCAAGATAGCCGCACGGGCAAGGATTCATTGCAGCAAGTAACTGAAATTGCGCGCGAAAATCTGCTCGGCGCGCAGCGCGCGAGATGGTGATGCGTCCACTCTCAAGTGGCTCACGCAGCACTTCCAGTACATGACGCTCAAATTCCGGCAATTCATCAAGGAACAGTACGCCGTGCATTGCGATAGATATTTCACCGGGACGTGGATTGCTGCCGCCGCCGACCATAGCGACAGCTGATGCAGTGTGATGTGGTGAGCGGTATGGTCTGGTTTTCCACCGACTTACATCAAACATACCCCCTAACGATTGCATGGCTGCGCTTTCCAATGCTTCAACTTCAGTCATTTGCGGCAGAATGCCGGGGAAACGCGCCGCCAGCATTGATTTACCGGTGCCGGGCGGGCCGCTCATCAGCACGCTATGACCACCAGCAGCGGCAATTTCAAGCGCGCGCTTGGCCTGTCCTTGACCCTTCACTTCGCGCATGTCTGGATAGTCGGGCATAACCGGCTGTGTACTGGCGACTTGACGTGTGAGTGCAGTGCGACCAGATAAATGAGCCGCCACCTGCAACAAGGATAGTGCAGGATATACTGCAGCATCTTCTACCAGCGCCGCTTCGACGGCATTTATTTCAGGAAGAATAAATGCCCGCCCGTTGGATGCTGCGTGATAGGTCATTGCAAGCGCGCCGCGTATCGGCCGTAGCTCACCGGTAAGCGCCAGCTCACCGGCAAACTCATATTCGACAAGGCGGTTTGTGGGGATTTGTCCAGATGCAGCGAGAATACCTAGCGCAATGGGTAAATCAAAACGTCCGCTTTCTTTGGGTAGGTCGGCTGGTGCGAGATTAACCGTGATGCGGCGGCTGGGGAATTCAAACTGGCAAGTCAGCAAAGCCGCACGGACACGATCTTTGCTTTCTTTGACTTCGGTTTCCGGCAGGCCGACAATAGTAAAGCTGGGCAGGCCGTTGGCGAGATGCACTTCGACAGTGACCAGCGCGGCATCCATGCCGGAGAGGGCGCGGCTATATAAAACCGCGAGGCTCATTTATTCAGGGGTTGCTTGTGCTTCGAGGGCGGAAACCCGCGCTTCCAGTGCCGTCATTTTCTCAATTGTGTGTGATAGCAGTTGGGTTTGCACATCGAATTCTTCGCGCGTCACCAGATCCAGCTTGGTAAATCCTTGCGCCAGCAAGGCGCGGGCATTCTTCTCAACATCTTTTGCCGGGCTGTTAGCCACCGCTTTGCTTACCTTGGCGGAAATTTCATCGAAGAATTTTGCATTGAACATCGTGTATCTCCATACTTATGCATGAGGCATATAGTGTAGCAAACTTTTCTTTAGCTATAGATGTGTCTAAAAGGAGTTTTACCAAAGTGCTTTACCTTAGGTTTCGCCAAGAATGCCGGTTGCACATTTGCTTGTCTCGAAATCGATTGATGGCAGAGATGCCCCCATAGCAGGCGAGTGGTGGGCAAAAAAGTCCAAGGAAGCAGCCCGAAAAGGAAAATAAAAATGGTTTGAACTTACTTTTTTTCGTAATCACGCCTATTTCGTTATTGGAATTTTGGAAATGCGGGGTTAATGCAGCGTAGCCATAAATAGTTTTGGACAAATTTAACATGAGAAATGTAGATATCGTTATCCTTGATTTATTTTTGCCGCAAGAGATTGCCAAGGACGCTTGCGCCGGTCTGACTGTACCTGTCCTTGAGAAATTGCTAGCGCGTGCCAAGCATGCATTGTTGCCTTTAGAAATTTGTTCAACAGGTACGCTGGAAGAGTGGCTATGCCAGACTTTTGGTGTCACACGACAATTGGACGAAGAACCCATCGCACCGATTACCTTGATGGCGGACGGGATACAGCCAGGTTCGGGCCATTGGTTATGTGCTGACCCAGTGCATCTGCAACTGCAACGCACGCAATTGTTTTTGCATCCGGATGTGCCATTGAATGCTGATGAAGCGGCTCAGTTATGCAGCAGTTTAAATACGCATTTTGCTGATGAAGGTTTACGTTTTTTTTCGCCTCATCCGCAGCGTTGGTATCTCCAGATGGAGAGCAGTTCAGGTATCGTAACGCGTCCTTTGTCGCAGGTGGCAGGCAGGAATGTACAAACGTATTTGCCGAAAGGACCCAGTGCCTTGCGCTGGCATAAGGTTTTCAATGAAATCCAAATGTTATTTTTCGAACACGCTGTTAATCAAGCGCGAGAGGCGCGTGGTGAATTTCCCATAAACAGTATATGGCTGTGGGGAGGAGGGCAAGCAGTCGAGCATTTGGTGCGGCCATATACGAAGGTTTGTGGCGACAGTTTTCTGGCTGGGGCTTTCGCTCAGGCGGCAGGCATTTCCTACGAAATATTGCCGGATGATTTAACCTTGTGTGCTGATGATAATGAAGATGACGTACTAATCGTCTGGGAAGGTTTGCGCCGTTCATTTCAACAAGGCGACCTGCAAGGCTGGCGTGATTCAGTGCAATGCTTGGAGCAAAGTTATCTTACATCATTGTGGAAAGCATTGCGAAACGGGCGCATTAAGCAGCTTAGTTTGATTGTACTTAGTGCGGGCGTTGCACATCGATTTGTGTTGACGCGTAGTGCGGTGTGGAAACCATGGCGCTTGTCCAAATCTTTGACGCAATATGCGCTGGCATAGCATAAATAGTTAGACTGAATTTTTTCGGTAGTGCAGTAAATTTTATCCAGGCTCTTTGGCCTGGCTAGTCAGATACTGTATCATTTGAGTCCGCAAATAAATACGAAATATATGAAAGCCGTCTTCTTGGATTTTGAGCAGCCCATTGCAGAACTGGCAGGCAAAATTGAGCAGCTTCGCTTTGTACAGAATGATTCTGCACTTGATATTTCCTATGAGATTAACCGTCTGCAAATAAAAAGCCAGGCGTTAGCCAAAGATATTTACGCCAAGCTCACGCCGTGGCAAATATCACAAGTATCACGCCATCCACAGCGCCCCTACACGCTGGACTACATTCAACATTTGTTTACTGATTTTGAGGAGCTGCATGGAGATCGTTCCTATGCCGATGATCCGGCTATAGTCGGAGGGTTGGCGCGTTTTAATGGCCAAAGTGTGATGGTGATTGGACATCAAAAAGGGCGTGATACCAAGGAGCGACAATATCGCAACTTTGGCATGCCTCGTCCCGAGGGCTACCGCAAGGCAATGCGGTTGATGCGGCTGGCGGAGAAATTCGACATTCCCATTATGACTTTTATTGATACCCCAGGCGCTTACCCTGGAATTGGTGCCGAAGAACGTGGTCAGTCTGAAGCTATCGGCAAAAGCTTGTATGTTATGGCAGAACTGCGCGTGCCATTGATTTGTACGGTGATTGGAGAAGGTGGTTCTGGTGGCGCACTAGCCATTGCGGTAGGGGACGCATTATTGATGCTGCAATACGCTACATATTCGGTCATCTCGCCAGAAGGTTGTGCTGCTATCCTTTGGAAAAATGCGGGCAAGTCGGCCGATGCGGCGGAAACCCTGGGGATCACTGCTACCCGATTAAAGGCTTTGGGGTTGATCGACGAGATCGTTAACGAACCGCTGGGCGGAGCTCACCGTGACTACCAGGCAATGATGTTAACCTTGAAAAAAAGCTTACAAAGCACCCTTAAACAGGTGCAATCTCACTCCATAGACAAGCTGTTGCAAATCCGTTTCAATCGCGTAATGGGCTATGGCAAATTCAAGGAAGTCGAGCTTTGATTTAACAGAGCGCGTTGCTGACGCGCTCGCCCCCAAGCTTCCTGCGGGCAGCTACATCCTGCTTGGACTTAGCGGTGGCGTTGATTCGGTCGTCCTGCTGCACCTGCTAAAACAACTTTCCCTCCGTTATTCATGGCGTTTAAGTGCATTACATGTACATCATGGAATTAGTCCTCAAGCGGACGTTTGGGCGGCATTCTGTGCTGATTTGTGCGCTCTCTATGATGTCTCTCTGCAAATAGAGCATGTAAATATCGCGCCGCTACGCTCGCTAGGTATTGAGGCAGCGGCGCGCAAACTTCGTCACGCCGCGCTTGCACAACAGCAGGTGGATTTTATAGCTTTGGCGCATCACCTTGATGACCAGGCAGAAACTTTGCTGCTGCAATTGCTGCGCGGGGCTGGCGTGCGCGGCGCAAGTGCCATGCCAGCCATAAAGCATCACGCGAATGTCCCAACACTGTTGCGCCCTTTGCTTAATGTTCCTCGTTCCATATTGCTGAAATACGCTCAACATCATGCACTTCAATGGGTGGAAGATGAAAGTAACACTGATGATACTTACCCGCGCAATTTTTTACGTCATCGGATACTGCCACTGTTGGAACAACGCTTTCCAGCCTACCGAAAGACTTTAATGCGCAGCGCGCAGCATTTTGCCGAGGCAACGGAACTACTTGACGAATTGGCACAGCAGGATGCGGAGGGGGTAATAGCGAATAACCGTTTGGATATTATTAAATTACGTGTGTTGGGCATCGTACGGGGAAAGAATCTATTGCGTTATTTTCTGGCGGCTCAAGGGGCACCCATTCCAGACAGTACACGGTTACAAGAAATGCTGCGCCAACTATGCAATGCTCGCCAAGATGCGCAGGTGTGCATCGACTGGCGTGGCTGGCAAATACGTCGATATCGCGATCATGCTTACACTATGCCTGCTTTACCGCCCCCAGCTGATTTCACCATTATGTGGCATGGTGAAGCAGAGATATTATTGCCTCAGTCACACGGTGTACTTCATTTTAAACATGCAACTGGGCAGGGTATCAGTTTGGCAAAACTTCAAGTCGGAATTGCCAGAATTAATTCGCGTCGTGGTGGCGAAACCATTCGGGTAGATGCTGCTCGTCCTCTACGAAACTTGAAAAATCTACTGCAGGAGCATGAAATGCTGCCGTGGCAACGCGATTTATTGCCCTTGCTTTTTTGCGATACTGACTTAGTGTGTGTCCCGGGTATAGCAATAGCCAATACATATCAAGCTCAACCGGATGAAGCTGGAGTAATGGTTATTTGGTGTGTAGATCCAATGCGGGATGAATACGCTACTGAGTTGGAATGATAATTGTGGCGGGGATGTTCTACATTTTGTATAAAGGATGTTTAGATTAACAAACTGAATTTGTAAATCAATTCCTATATCAACTGTGCATCAAAGCGGGCGATGGTCGCTTCGATATTCTTCAATATGACGCATGATTTCGTCGTGGGTAAAACGATGATTGACGGTCAACTCGCCGTGCAGCGCATCAAATCAGCGCCTCACGGGCCACCTTGAGTGCCCCGGCCCGTGGGGCCATAACACCGTTCGTAAAGATTCTAACAGACAACGGGAGTCAGTTCGCGGATCGCTATACCAGCAAGGATAAACGCGCCACAGGCGAGCATGTGTTGATGTCAGGTTCGCCGAGATGGGTATAACGCTCGTCTGTCACCACCTGGTCAGTCTCACCAATAACATAGTGAAGTGTTTTAATGGGCGCACCAGAGGCGTGGGGAGCTAACTCGCTTTGCCTCAGTTTAGGTCTTGAGACGACTTCGACACTGTTGATAACCATCATTGTCAGCATCGTGCTTTGAATCACTTGACACCCATTCAGCCCTTGAAAAATGGTACACAGAAGAACCAGATTTATTTGTTAAGCGCGTTTATAAATAGGTGGGATTTGACAAGTAGGGAATATATTGCGAGGTTTTGAAGGCTTTGCGCAGACACACGTAAACGACTAGCTTGCTGTTGTCCTGTAGACCACTTCTTTGAATTTTCAGATTATCTATAGTTAATTGCGGGATATCCTTCCCTTATCAATATGTGAACTTTTTCATAAGCAGAAATAATTTTTATAACTTCTTTTTGTCTAATGAAGCCAAAAATTTCAATGGGTGTGTAGTCCTGTAAATACTGATTGCTTATTTTAATTTCTTTGGCAACTCCAGAAATCTCCATGTAAAAGACCACAACGTTAGTCTTGAAATTTTGCTTGTGCTTAACTTTACACCCAGAAATCGTACTCGACAGATGTTTGCTTATTAATTCACATTTAACTTTAGTTTCATTTGGTTTACGCAGTTGGGGTTTCTTAAACAATTTTGTCATCCAGTTTCTTTGCATGTAATTTTGTGCTTGCGTTCTAACTTAATTGCGAAATATCTATAATTTGAATTACTGCATGCAATGCACCAGAGAGTACCGCCGCTTCGATCTTGGCACCCTACTCAAGCGCCTCGTTCGCGCTGCGGCGATTACAACCCCATGCCCTGAATCTGTCATTCGGGCAGCTGAGGCATGTAACTAATCAGGTAACATTATGAATGTATAAATATATTTAATTGTTTTCTTTACAAAATTATTACCACTTGGCGATAATCGGACATGATCAGCAGTTTATTAGAGCCGAGGGGATCGAATGATTCTATGAACGATTATAGAATACCTGAATATGCATCTAAGATGTCTATCGTTTATATCGACCAAAATAGTCCTTGCGAGTAGGCAACAAAAATGGACTCCAACTGCTGCTGCGTCAGTACTTGCAAGGGCAGTGTCAGTGATTTTATCAGTTTCCTACGCTTGGGAACTAATCACTAATCCTCGAAAGTTGCTTGGGTTCAAATGTCGGCACTGTTCTAGATAAGTTCTATTTTTTGCGCGAATGACATTTCAAATTATGAACTCAACAAAATCTATACAAATTAATTTGTTATTGCAGGATCAGTAGTTTTGATAATTTCTTGTAATTGAGACTATGAATTGGTACAGTTAACCGTCTTTTCAACCACACGAGAGTCAATACCATGAATAAATCAGAATTGATTGATGCGGTAGCTAAATCTACTAAGCAAACAAAATCCAGTATAGAAGAAATGTTGAATGGCTTAACGGCTGCTATTCAAACTTCTTTAACAAAAGGTGATAACGTTCAGCTAATAGGTTTTGGTACGTTTGCTGTAGAAGCACGCGCTGCGCGAGTAGGTCGCAATCCAGCTACAGGCAAAGAATTAAAGATATCAGCCAAAAATGTTGTTAAATTCAAAGTTGGCAGTAAGTTGAAAGATGCTGTCGCTGGTGCAAAAATCAAGAAAAAATAAGTAGATACATTTTTAAGTTACCAATATCTGCGGAATGCAGGCTATTTTAGCCTGCTGTAGGTTACTTAAATAAAGAGTTGAAGAAGAGTTGTTCTTTGTGATTTAATAATTATCAAGGACTTAAACTATGAGTAAGGGTCAAGAAAGTAAAAAGGCAGTCAAGAAGGAACCCGCTAAAACGCTTAAAGAGAAAAAGGCCGCAAAGAAAATAAAAAAAGATGAGAAGATGCGTCAAGGATAAGCATAGCATCACTATCCAGCTCACCCGTCCCGAAACGGTTAAAGGTGAGTAGCTAAGAGTGTTGGGGAAGATGTGAGAGGCAGGCGTATTTTTGGAGAGTTAGTTAAGCTTTCCCAATGGATGGATAGCGCTTTAGTGATCACACTCCAGGCGGGTCATCTTTAATTTCCTGGTTGCAGAGTCACGGCCAGATTCTGCTTTTTACCTTGACGCATTATGGTTAGCTGGATCACATCGCCGACTTTGTGGTCATCTAGGCTCGCCAGCAGTTTGGGTACTGAATAGACATCCTTGCCATTGACTGCCACGATGATGTCGCCAAGACTCATACCTTGGGAGGACTTGGTCATGTCTTTAAGGCCCGCCTTTTCGGCGGCTGACCTAGGTTGAACGCGCAGCACCACCACTCCCTTGGTGCCAGTGACGGCATTCAATCTCTCGTTGATTTGTTCATCAGTTTCGATACCCAATGCTGGACGAATATACTTACCGCTCTTAATTAGTTGTGGCACCACGCGCATGACGGTATCCACTGGAACGGCAAAGCCGATTCCTGCGGATGCTCCGCTGGGACTGTATATGGCGGTATTGATGCCAATGAGCCGACCCGCCGAGTCCAACAGCGGACCGCCCGAGTTGCCAGGGTTTATGGCTGCATCGGTCTGGATCAGATGTTCAATGGCCGGGCCGCTATTTCCGGCCAATGAACGATCGAGCGCTGAGATGATGCCGTTGGTCAGCGTCCAGTCCAAGCCGAATGGGTTACCGATTGCAAAAACTTTCTGGCCCACCTTCAGGTCATTGCTGGTGCCCACTGGCACAGGCGGTGGACGCTTGAAGCCGACGCCGATGCGCATTACTGCAATATCATGCGCCGGGCTAGCGCCGATCAAAGCAGCCTTGTAGTCTCGGCCATCGGCCAACTTTACAGTGGCACCAGAGGCATTCTCAATCACATGATAGTTGGTAACTACATGGCCGGCTTCGTCCCAGATAAAGCCGGAGCCTGTCCCTTTGGGCACGGCAAAGACGTTGCGTGTCCACGCATCACGTACCAGAGCAGCGGTGGAAATGAAGACTACCGATCCGCGGGCTTTTTCGAATAGTTCGATCGTATTTTTTTCATCGGCGGCCAGATCACCTCGGGCAGTGACTGTGCGGAGCTGACCTTCAGTGGGAACCCATAGTGATTCGATGGCTGGCAATAGCGTCCATAGCAGCATCAACGCCGACAGCGTAATGACGATGATCACTAGGCGTCGGTAAAACGAATCGGGTGTTGTTCGACTGGGTTCAATGTCCATGGGGCAATATCGGTCAGCAAATAGAAATCATTGTCGTTTTAACTGCAGTCCTGACCAAAGCCTTTCGTTTGGTCGTGTGCGCAATCATTTTGTATGACGCAAGGCTAAACTTTTGCTCAACTCTGAGGAAGTAAGTAACCCTTTGTCCGAACAGCATGGGTTACTTCCCAAGCAGTCCGGGCAGCACTCCAAACCGCAACTTAAGATCTATAATTTTTATGAATAGTAGCTTAAATTTACTTATAAGTTGACATTTACGCTCATTAGATAAAAAAATACACACATCGCTGTGAATTGCATATTCATTAAGTGCTGATGAGGTGAAAACTGTCGGTTTGAAAATAAAAAATGGAAAGTATTGACGAGGCAGAGTGCGAAGAATAATGGCTTGATTTATTGCAAGCCATTGTTTTATTTGGCGTCCCCAACGAGATTCGAACTCGTGTTACCGCCGTGAAAGGGCGGTGTCCTAGGCCTCTAGACGATGGGGACTAAAGGGCTTGGTGATGCCATTTTGGTGGAGATAAGCGGGATCGAACCGCTGACCTCTTGCATGCCATGCAAGCGCTCTCCCAGCTGAGCTATACCCCCAAAATGAGGGCGCATTATAATGATCGAGCCTATCCTTGTAAAGCTGAATACTTGGTATGTGCTAAAGATGTCGTGCCAAACGCGCCAATACGACCGCGCGCGAAAACAACATTAATACTGCATCTACCGAGGGGGTCTGGGTTTGTCCGGTGAGCATTACACGCAACGGCATCGCCAACTTAGGCATTTTCAAGCCATGCTTGCCTATTATTTCCTTGATCACCGCCCCAATCGCCCCAGCTTCCCACGTTACAGTTTTTAGACGCTCCGCTAGCTCCTGCAAAGCAGGTATCGCTTCAGCAGACAGTTGGGCACTCAGTAACTCCTGATTGGGGTGCAAATCGATATAAAATATTTCAGCTGCATCCGCCAATTCGTTGAGAGTTACGACTCTTTCTTTATAAAGGGCAATGATAGATTCCAATGCAGGTTCGGCGCTCACTAATACGCCCCGTGCTTCCAAGCGTGGTCGTATTAGTGCGACAAGCCGCGCATTATCGGCCTGCTTTATGTAATGCTGATTCAGCCAGTTTAATTTCTCGGTATTAAATTGGGCCGCAGATGGCGTGATATGGTCAAGATCGAACCATGTGCAAAACTGCTCCACCGAAAAGACCTCCTCATTCCCGTGTGACCATCCCAGTCTGGCTAAGTAATTAATCACTGCCTCCGGCAAGTAACCATCTTCATCATATTGCATCACACTCACTGCGCCATGTCGCTTGGATAGCTTCTGCCCGTCATCGCCTAATATCATCGACAGATGCGCGTACTGTGGCACATTGGCGCCTAATGCTTTGAGTATATTGATCTGACGTGGCGTATTATTGACATGGTCATCGCCGCGTAGCACGTGCGTAATGCCCATATCCCAATCATCTACTACTACGCAAAAATTATAGGTAGGTGTTCCATCGGCACGGGCAATGACAAGATCGTCTAACTCCTCATTGTCAAATTCAATTTGCCCTTTCACCAAATCTTTCCACGTTACCACTCCTTGAGCCGGATTTTTGAAACGTACCACTGGCATCGTTTCAGCCGGTGGTTCCGGCAAAACTTTGCCGGTGTCCGGACGCCAGCGACCATCGTAACGTGGCTTTTCACCGCTTGCACGTTGGGCTTCGCGCATAGCATCCAGCTCACTTGGCGAGGTGTAACAATAATAGGCTAAGCCCTGCACCAGCATAAGCTGGATCACCTCTTTATATCGTTCCATAGACTGCATTTGATAGAACGGGCCTTCGTCATAACTTAGATTAAGCCAGGCCATGCCATCTAGAATGGCTTGCACCGCCTCAGGTGTAGAGCGCTCCACATCAGTATCTTCTATCCGCAGGATAAAGGCGCCACCATGCTTGCGGGCGTAAGCCCAAGAGAACAATGCAGTGCGGGCACCACCGATATGCAGATAACCTGTGGGGCTAGGCGCGAAACGAGTACGTATGGTCATAATTTTTAATCAGTAATTTTTAGACAAAATGGAGTTTATATTTTACGTCACCTTGTCGCTCGTGCTACTAACAATGTTCGTAATAAATAGATTTGCCCGGTCTTGCAGCAAAGAAACTGTCCGATTTTGATTTAATTTTAAGCAGAAAAAGTTGACCGGGTATATTTACTCGACGACTTTCCAAGCGCTCACTCCTTCCACATCTCCGCCGTCAGCGGCAACTCGTTGAGTTCAGCGCGTGCCTCACGCCATGACGGGTAATGCTTATCAAGAATTGCGATAAAGCGGTCGCTGTGAGTCGGCTCAATCAGATGAACCATTTCATGCACGATCACATATTCCAATAAATCCTTGGGTTTCTTCACGAGTTCAGTGTTCAGGCGAATATGTCCCGCGCTGTGATTACAACTTCCCCACTTGGTCTTCATCCGTTGCAGAAAATAGCCGTTTACTTTCACCTTTAGCTTCCGCTCCCATTTGGCGATCAGAGGCCGCACGACATCATGTAGCAGAGACTTGTGCCATTCGTGCATCACCTCGCCGCGTTTTTCGGCATCGCAGCCAGGGCGCACGGTCAGCGTGATGCGCTTGTGGTCGAGCAAAACAAACGGTTTGGCATCGTGGTATTTCACAGTCAACAAGTAACGCCGACCCCAGAGATTGTGACTTTCTCGCTCGACAAACTGACGAGGGCTTTCCCGCGCTTGGTTATCCAGTTTTTTCTGCTGCGCCCGTATCCAGCTCAGTTTTGAGATCGCGTAGGCACGGGCGACCTCCAGACGTGTCCCGCTTGGGGCCACGAGCGTCACCCGGCCTTCCGGTGGATGAACTGAGAGGTGGACGTTCTTGACGGCCTTCCGCGTTACCAGAATTGAAATTTCGCCAAGTTGTATCGTCTCGTTCATCAGTAGCCGGGTTGATTCTTTATAATTTCAAAGATGGCCTGCGTCGCTACACGGTCACGCGCCATGATGGGAAACAAGGCATTGAGTACCTGCTTTTCCCTCGTGTCATCGCCCTTCCAGCCTGCCGGCGCGTGCTCGCGCATGGCTCGGTCAAGTTCGAGCGCGAGTTTCGCTTGCGCGTCAACAGCTGCCGGGTAAAGAAAGCTCGTCGCAGGAATGCTGGCGAGGTTGTTAAAGAGCACGATAGCTTCTGGATTGTCGTGAAGAACAGCAGGCACACCGGGGCCGTGGTCTTTCCGCGCCATGCGTTTCACGAGTTCTTCGGCATTCTTCAGGAATACCTCATAGGCAGCGGCATCTTCCCGGCTTTGTTTGATGAGGTCGTCCAGCAGCTTCGACATCTCCGCATAAAACCTTGGATCGGTCAGCTGGTCGCGGATGATGGTCTTGCGGACATTGTTGATGATGCCCTCGGCGATGGCATTCTTCGAGAGTTTGCCTTTTTCATTCAGCTTGCGGGCAATGGCATCATGGATACCGGTCTCGATGATCAGCTCCGTGAGCGAGAGCGAATTGAGATTGCCCACGTCCGCCGCCGGATCGGCCTGGATATAAGTGTTTAACAGGCGCCGCATGTCGGCCTCGTAGGGCTTGATGTCCAGCTCCTCGCCCGAGTGCATTTTGATTTGTTTGCGCATTTCGCCGTAAAACTCCACCTCCTTCTGCAACGCGGCTGCCTCGGCATCGGAGTAACCCGCCTCGGTGAGGTCTTGCGCGATGTCGGCATAGGCACGCACGAAGGTGGCCACAGACTTGTAGAACGTGATGCGCAATGGCTCCGTATCCGTCAACGCCTGAGAATTGGCCGCGTCACCGCAGAAATAGTGCAGGAACTGCTCCATCTCACGCGCTAGCGGCACCGGCTCGCACAGGTAGCGGAGCGCCTCGCGGGCGGCATCGAGCTGTTTCTTTCCTTCTTTGAGCCAGTCTTTCAGTTCGACGTTGTTGCTGCCACCGTTACCCTGATCAATGTCCAGCTCGTCGGAGCTATAAACTGCGATGGCCTCCTGCACGTCATCAAACAGCCTCTTGAAATCCACTATGTGGCCGTAGTCCTTGTCGTCACCGTCGAGCCGGTTGGTGCGGCAGATGGCCTGGAAGAGGTTGTGATCGTGCAGCTCTTTATCGAGGTAAATGTAGGTGCAGCTCGGCGCGTCGAAGCCGGTCAGTAGCTTGCTCACCACAATCAGCAACTTCATGTTGGCGGGTTCCTCGATGAAGCGGCGCTTGGCTTCGTCCTCGTAGACTTTAGTCGTTTGGCCGCTCTTGAGGACGTGCTTCGTGTAGGTGTCGAACTTGTAGCGTTCGTCGCTATTGGCCGGTTCGCGTGAGATGGCGTTGTGGTTCGGCTCGAACGAAGTGATGATGCCGCAAAACTCGCCGAAGGGTTTGTTCTGGAAGATGCGGAAATAGTGGCAGGCGTCGTAGATGCTCGCGGCCACGAGAATGGCGGTGCCCCGGTCATCATTCAGGCGCGGCTTGGTGTCGAAATCGTGGATGATGCTGGCTGCAATGCGTGCCTTGCGCTCCTCGGCGCTCATCAGCTCTTCCATCGTGGCCCAGCGTTTGCGAATGATGGCTTTCTGAAAATTGTTCAGCGCTTTGGTTTTCAGTGCGAAATAGTCTTCGATGTCCTGCGGTGAGGTCAGGCGTTGTGGCACATCGCGGGCCTCATATTTCAAATCGAGCACCACCTTGTCCGCCACGGCCTCGTGGAACTTGTAGGTGTGGATGTAGGTGCCGAAAATATCCTGAGTTCTCAGCTTGGTTGCGTCCTTCTTGAGCAGAGGAGTACCGGTGAAGCCGCTGAAGATCGCGTTCTCCAGCCAGCGCTTCATCTGCCGGTTCATGTCGCCGCCCTGGGTGCGGTGACATTCATCTACGAACACGTAGAACTGGCCATGCACAGGGGGCGGCTCGCCTTTGAGGTCGGCGGGATCGAACTTGTGGATAAGCGCGCACAGCAGCCGGGGCGCGGTGGCGCCGAGCTTGGCGACAAACTCCGCCCGGTTCTGGATGCGGGGTGAAGGCGAGCTCTCACCGATAACCCCGGCGTTTTTCATCACGCCCTCAATCTGCTTATCCAGTTCGTCGCGGTCGGTGACGACGAGAATGCGGGCCTCGGGGTCGTGTTCCAGCAGCCACTTGGCGAGCAGTACCATGAGAATGCTTTTGCCGCTGCCCTGGGTGTGCCAGATCACGCCGCCCTCGCGTTTGCGGATGCGTTCCTGTGCCGCCTTTACGCCCGCGAACTGATGCGGTCGCGGCACCTTCTTGATGCCGTTGTCGAAAATGATGAAGTTACGAATCAGGTCGAGCAGGCGAGACTTCTCGCACAACTCTGCCAGTGGCCGGTCCAGCAATGCGCCCGCGACGCTGTAGTGAGCGCCGGCCTCCTGAACCATAAATGACTTGCACACTGCTTGACCGTTGGCGTTCTCCCGGGGCTTCCATTCGACGAAGAACTCCTCTTTGGTCGTGACCGTGCCATAGCGCAACCCTTGCGAATCGCTGCCGGCGAAGAGTAGTTGCACGGTGCTGAAGAATCCCTTGTTAAAAATCTCCTCCTGATTGGTGATGAGCTGGCGCACGCCATCCCCGATCTCGACCGAACTGCGCTTCAGCTCGATGACACCAACAGCGATGCCGTTCAGATAGAGGACAAGGTCAGGTCGCCGTTCATAGCCGCCGCGCAAGGTCACTTCCTCGGCAAGGGCGAAATCGTTGTTCTTCGGGTGCTCCCAATCAACCAGATGCACCGTTTCATGAGGTTTCCCGGCGGCGATTTGCACCGACACGCCGTAGCGCAGCAATTGGTAGGTGCGCAGGTTGGCCTGATAGAGGGTGATGCCGGTGGCGTCCGCAGCGGCCATCAGCTTTTGCAGGGCGGCGGAAATGTGTGCCTCTGAGTAGCCGCGCTGCTTCAGGTTCGCACGGAGCAATTCCACCTCGATGCAGCGGTTGTTGACACGCTTGTGCCACTCGCCGAGGTAATCGTAGCCAAGGCAATCGGGTCGGGTCTTGTCCGTGAACAGGGCGATGACGCGGTTCTGTGTTTTGCGTTCGGAGCGGGGTTGTTCAGGCATTGGAATCCTTGGACGGATGGTTCACGCGGAGGCGCGGAGACGCGGAGGTGGGGAGATTGTTGACAATGCGGTGGAGGCCTTCTTTGAGTGTTGCGGCTCCAAAGTTGATGAGCAGGCCAACCTGAAGATGCATCAGTCGGAGATAGGTGAGGACCTGCTTGCTATGGGCGGCAGCGAGCTTCTCCACAGACTTGAGTTCTACGACCACGCAGCCCTCGACGAGCAGGTCAGTGCGGAAACCTTCCTCGAAAACCATTCCATCGTATTCAAAGCGGATAACCTTCTGTCGCTCGACCCGAAAGCCGCGTCGCTCCAAGGTCCTCGCCAGCACGACTTCATAGACCGACTCCAGCAGTCCCGGCCCCAGTCCCATATGAATCTTGAGCGCCGCATCCACAATCGCCTCCGTGATGTCATCCAGTTCCTTCATGTCTTCTGCCTCCGTGCACTCCGTCCCTCTGCGTACTCCGCGCCTCCGCGTGCAACCAGTCGTGTCCTGCCGGTGAGAAGTTCCTGCATCATGGCCTGCTTGAGGGCGCGGGTCTTTTCCAGCCGCTGCTCCAGCCCCGCCAACTCCGCGTCCATCTCCGTCAGCACTTCGGCGATGGCGGCTTGTTCGGGGAGGGGTGGAAGCGGAATTTCAACACGCTTCAAATCGCTGGTGTTGATACTCGCTTGGCTGACCGCCTGTCTGGCAAGCGACATCGCCTTATTCCGACCTTTGCGCGACCCAAGCCAATAGAACAAGAATTGGCTATTCAGTGAACTGCCGACCCTTAAGAGTAGCAAATTCATCCCGTGATAGAGCGGTGGTTCTCCACTGTAGATCGCGACCTTGCCGATATGGTCCACGCTGTTGATGTGACTGAATAGGATGTCTCCACACAGCATCCGGTATTCTTCGAGTTCAGAGGTTCGTGCCCCGTAACCCACACGAGACATGTCAATCGTTCCGTCTGCGATGGTTTCTATCCGAGTTACTGGTAAACCAGTTGAATTTGACGGTTGATACAATGCACCGTTTGCCAACCGGATTAGCACATCCCCCAACCGCTTCACCTCCCACTCGCCGTGGAAGCCGGGGAGGCGGGTTTGGCCGGTGAGGAGTTGCTGCATGGCGGCCTGTTTGAGGTCGCGCTTCTTGGCGATGAGCCGGTCCAGCCCGTCCAGCAGCCCATCCACATCGCTCAGCGCTGTAGCTATGGCGCGTTGTTCGGGTGGTGGAGGAACTGGTATCGGCACTTCCATGAACTTTTCCCGGGGAAGGTGCGCGATGCTCGTCTGGGTTACGTAGTTGACGAGCAGACCGCAATCAGACCAACGTCGGAGGAATGCAGCCATGAGTCGTGAATTGAAACCGCGAAGCGGGCGCAGGCGATGCAGCGCTTTTTGGTAGTAGCACTCTTGAAGCGGAGATTCCCAAATCGCAGCGCGCCCAACTTCTCCACCTTCGCACACGAGTAAGTCGCCCTTTCGCAGACGAAACCTTTCAAGGTCAGTGCGAGACATTGGGACGGTTGGGAGATCGCGGATGTCGATGCGATCCCATTGGACCGCCCTGTTACCAAGATAAGGCTTAGAAACGCCCACATTCTTTTCCGCGTCGAGCATCTTGCCGAGTTTGATTTCATACTCGCACCCAACGGAAGATACGTCCCAATCCTCCGGAATGACGCCCACCTCGGTCTGCTTGTAGCCGGGTTTCACTTCCATACCGCCCCCCTGTGCAGAGTTTCACGCGGAGACGCGGAGTCGCGGAGAAGAACCGTTGGAAAATATTCCTTCATGGCTTTACCTCCGCGTTCTCCGCGTCTCCGCGTGAGCCCATCGCTCCCATTTTCTTGAGATGTCCGTCCCCACGGGCGGCGAGCGTCGCGTCCGGGATGACGCCCACCTCTGTCTGCTTGTAGCCGGCCTGCACTGAGCCTTGTAGAAGTGGTTTCACTTCCATACCGCCCCCCTGTGCAGAGTTTCACGCGGAGACGCGGAGTCGCGGAGAAGAATCGTTGGAAAATATTCCTTCATGGTTTTTCCTCCGCGTTCTCCGCGTCTCCGCGTGAGCCCATCGCTTCCATTTTCTTGAGATGTCCGTCCCCACGGTTGGCGAGCGTCGCGTCAGGGATGACACTCACCTCGGTCTCTTTATAGCCGGCCTGCACTGAGCCTTGTCGAAGTGGTTTCACTTCCATACCACCCCCCTGAGCAGAGTTTCACGCGGAGACGCGGAGTCGCGGAGAAAAATCGTTGGAAAATATTCTTTCATGGCTTTTCCTCCGCGTTCTCCGCGTCTCCGCGTGAGCCCATCCGCTTGAGGTGCCCCTCCACCCGTCTGGCCAACTCCGCCACCTCATCCACAAGCCGGGGCAGCGGTGTGGCATAGCGTTCGGCGAGCTGGCGGATGCGGCCGGTGAGGGTTTGCGAGACGCGGTCCAGCTCGCCCTGCACGGCAGAGGCGATGGTGGCCAGCCATTTGTCGTCCACCACGAGGGTCTGGATGTCATCCTCGGTAAGCGTGGGATATTTGGCGTCGAGCTTGGCTTCGAGGTCTTCCTGCGCGGCTTTGAGACTGGCCTTGGCTCCGGCCTGTTGGTCGAGCAACACGGTGTATTCTTCGAGGGCCTGGCGAGCTTCGGCCTCTTCCGGATCATCGCCAATTTTTTTGAGCGCTGCTTTCAAACTCTTTGCGGTGATTTTCGGCGGCTCGCCCTCGTTGGCCTCATTCGCTTCCGCGAGGAACAATTCTCCTTCGTCGTTTTGTTCGTCGCGCTTTTCGTCAAGCTGCTGCTCCAAAGCGGCGAGTTCAGCTTCGGCGGCGGCGATGGCATCGCGCTCAATGGCGAAGTAGCGGGCGATGAGAATAGCGGCGGGGACGAGGTCGGACTTGAAACGGCGCTTGCCCTTCTTGAAGTCTTCCTTCTCGGGCCAGACGAGTTTTTTCTCCTTGTTTTTGACCTGACGGATTTCGCGGGGCAACGCGCCCACCTTCCACCCGGCATCGGCGATGAGGTAGCAATCGTCCTGCATGGTCTCGGCCCAGTAGTCCATGAGGTGCTGATAGATATCGTAGGCGTCGAGCAGCGGCGCGGTCTTGAAGGTGGCGAGCAGGTCCTCGGCGATGGAAGCAATGAGCGGCTTGGGATGGGCGTCCTTGGCGAAGCCCTTGAGCAACGGGATAGCGGCCGCTTGCCATTTGATGAAGAGCTTTTGAGCCTTGGAGTTAAACGCGGTGAACTCGGCATGGCCGAAGATGGTGGGCTTTACCTCAGGCAGAGGGAGCTTCAGCGCGGCGTACCCGGGTCGGACGCATGGCATCCACGCCGACACATGCAGCCGTGGATGAAACGGACCGATCTCGAGGAGCTTCCTACGTTGGTCGCAATGACTCACGAATAACGACCCGCCGCGCACGAAGTAGATAGCATTCTGACTGAAGTGAGTGCCGATATCGCAGGCCTCCTCAAACGACAGAGCCGCAGTCCAGCCCGGCTCGGCGTGGAGCGTTGCCGGGGAATAACCGGTGATGCGGTGGACCCATTCGCATTTTTTTCGCAACAGATTTTCCAGTTCGTCATCCGCCGCCGCGTTTTTCCGGTCGGTCCACGTCTCGCCTGTGGTGGCATGGGCCGTAATAATGGCAAATTCACCAGGGCATCCGGTGAGTGAATCAGAACTGCAGAAATGGGTTTCCGCATAGGCGGCGTGCATTCCGGCTGGCAGTGTTACTTCAGTGGGAATGAACGTCGCAAGGAGTGAAGTGCGCAGTCCCGGCATGATCTTCCAGTAGTCGCCGAGTGCATCGAGGTCGCGCTCGGGAATGCCGCCGCGCAGGTGGCCGTCGATGTCCTGCAAGTCCTCCGGTTCGGTGCTGTCGATGTAGCGCGGGAGGTTAAGGTTGTAGTCATTCTTGGGGTCGGCGATTTCCGCGATCGACACCATGCGGGCGTAGCGCGGATCGCTTTCATCCTGTCGGGTGTAGGTGTCCACAATTTTGTGAATGTCCTGTTCGCGCAGGCGGTTTTTCGGGCCATCCTTCTTGAAGCCCTTGGAGGCATCAATCATAAAGATGCCCTTGCGGGCGGTGGCGTTTTCCTTGTCCAGCACCAGGATGCAGGCCGGGATGCCGGTGCCGAAAAAAAGATTGGCCGGCAAGCCGATGATGGCCTTGAGGGTGCCGGAGCGGACAAGTTGCTGGCGGATGATGCCTTCCGCATTGCCCCGAAACAGGACGCCGTGCGGCAGAATGCAGGCGCCTTTGCCGTTATTCTTCAAGGAGCGAATGATGTGCAGCAGGTAGGCATAGTCACCTTGTTTCTTCGGCGGCACGCCCCAGGTGAAGCGCTGGTGGTTGTCACCACTGCCGCCTTCTCCCAGCGTGAGGCCGGTAGACCAGGTCTTGTCCGAGAAGGGTGGATTGGCGACGACGTAGTCGTAGGTGCGGAGCTGCTCGCCGTCTTTAAACTTGGGATCGTAGAGCGTGTTGCCGGAGAGCA
The DNA here is from genome assembly GCF_927797785.1 of Candidatus Nitrotoga sp. BS. Lineage (GTDB taxonomy): Bacteria > Pseudomonadota > Gammaproteobacteria > Burkholderiales > Gallionellaceae > Nitrotoga. The sequence continues at coordinate 77,455 of NZ_CAKMLL010000035.1, forward strand.
CGTTGGCGGTCGGGAAGTCGTGCAGGATCATGTTCATGCGGGCGAGACCGGCGGTGGTCACGTCCTTCTCCTGCCCTTCAAGGGTGATGTGCTTGCCCGCCTCGGCAGCGACCTTTAACAGCAGCGAGCCGGAACCACAAGTGGGGTCGTAGGCGGTGGTGGCGGCGATGGAGTTGGCCGGCGTGATGCCGATGACCTTGGCCATGATGCGGCTGACTTCGGACGGGGTGTAGAACTGGCCCTTGCTCTTGCCGCTCTGGCTGGCGAAGTGCCGCATGAGATATTCGTAGGCGTCGCCGAGAATATCGTCATTCTCTGCGCGGTTCTTCGAGAAATCGAGCGCGGGATTCTCGAAGATGGCGATGAGGTTGCCGAGCTTCTCGACCTTCTGCGCGCCGTCGCCGAGTTTGTTCGAGTCGTTGAAGTCGGGGAAATCGCTGCGCGCGAGGCGTTGGTTGGCGTCGATCAGCGGCTGGATGACCTGGGTGTTGATTTTGTCGCCGATGTCGTCCTTGCCCTTGAGGGCGACCATGTCCTTGAAGCTGGCACCCTTCGGAATATTGACCGGCGGCTCAAAACCATCGTAGTCGCCGTATTTATCGGAGACGTATTTGATAAACAGCATGAACAGGACGTAGTCCTTATATTGGCTGGCATCCATGCCGCCGCGTAGTTCGTCGCAAGAAGCCCAGAGGGAAGAATAGAGGTCGGATTTCTTGATGGCCATGTGTTTATATTTTTTGTTTGTGGTGCAGAAAAGCTACAAAAATGAAACCGCTGCAAATTCGGGCTGCAATTGTAATGTGAATATTCAGTAAGGTGCGGTAAAGTCCAGCATCATCCTAATGAATTGATTCTACTCGGCCCGAAGGGCGAGCACATGGCCTGTCACTGTACGCCAAGGATTGATTGCGGTAGTTGCAAGATGTATGGTTTGCTCTCTACGAACGCAACAATGTGCATTGTGCATAAATGCTGCCTGCAAACGCATGATGCGTTGTTTCGCAAGGTAACACGAAGTGATAGCCGGATTCCCTTGTCCGGTCGATACGATCTTCTGATTCAAGGGTAAACAAAAGGGGAGCTGTATGCCGACTGCAAAGCGACGACGCGATTCTGGAGGAGAGTGCAAGAATCAACATTTTAATGAAGTAGAGTGGGAGGCGCTAAACGAACGGCTTTGTAAGCAGCTTAGGGGATTTTATCCTGATATGACCGCAGTGGCTGATCCGGCTTTCGACCACCCTGCCGATTCATGGGTATACAACTTGATTACAGAAGCGGAAAGTGCAATTTCAATGATGTTATGGCTTAGAAAAGGACTTACAAATGAGGAGTTAAAGGCAGAGCGAAAAGACTTATTGAACACGCTCAACAAAGCGGACAATTGCCTCAGCAAGCTGTCCCATGATTTGGATATCATGTTCGGCGTTGATGCCGATGTCTTGGATAGCCGTGACAAGATTAGGGAGTTAGTTCCTTACATTGAAGCAGCCGAAACTGCTATTAACCGATTACAAAGAGCTAAAAAACTTGCTGATGCGCGACATGATGCCGCTGTTGAAATGGCGATTCGTGTAGGACGCATTTTAAATAGGAGCGGGATAACGATGCCTGCGACTGAGGATACCCCTTCTGAAAATACACCCGAAGCCATTCAAATTTTAAAGTCGATCGGAGATGAATTTGGCTTAGTGCTAGAACCCTTGACATGGCGCGACACCATCATCGAAGCCAAAAAATCAGCCCCCGACATTAAGTAGCCCGAAGCACCCTAAAAATGGTGCTTGGCACTAGCGAATTTACTATCCAAAGTAGGTCGGTATCATATGAACCGTCTACCCGAAACAGGCTTTCCTCGCCTGACTCAAATCATCGGTAACCCAAAAGCAGAACCGCCGATACCCGCAGTCATTCCAGCAAGCAAGTCTACCTGGTGGGAGGGCGTCCGTACTGGACACTACCGCGATTTGCGCGCAACGCATGTCACCATGCACACGAGTGTGGAGATAATCAGGTTTTGTATGGGTTGAAATTCGAACAGAATATTATTCTGGATTTGCAATAAACGACATTATGAAGGTGTGAGGCAAAGGTTCTTGCTGACGCAGTATTAAGTGCATAGCAATTTTCTGGTGTACACATGGGGGTAGCCATAGAAGTCATAAAAGAAAACGGGTTAGATCGTTTGTGATCTAACCCGTTGTCAGTACTGGTGCGCCCGGAGCGATTCGAACGCCCGACCCCTTGGTTCGTAGCCAAGTACTCTATCCATCTGAGCTACGGGCGCAAAACTGTTTTAAAATTGATATCCTGGCGGAGAGAGAGGGATTCGAACCCTCGGTAAGGCTATAAACCCTACGCTCCCTTAGCAGGGGAGTACCTTCGACCACTCGGCCATCTCTCCTAAAGGCCGCGCAGAATACCCCAACCCATACAAAAGGTCAAACTACAGCCTTGTTCAAGGTTAGTGCTAAGTAGGAACTTCTGTATTGGGAGGCGCTCCTCCAAGCCTCTTGGCTGCGGCTTTAGCATGGTGAGCGTACCTTGTCTCGGTGTGAAGGCTATATGCTATCGAGTGGTTGTAAGTGCAGCACTTCCGCGCTTACAACCATGAAGGCATAAATTTCTTTGACAGATAGCGGATATTTCGACTTTTTAAACAGCGGACATTTTTACTTTGCGCTAACACTGAGCTGATGACATGGTTAATTCGAACACTTTGTGTTTTATAATAGCAGAGGTGCGTTAGTTATTAAGTAACTAGAGCATCCCAAGACAGCATGCGACGGTCTGCGATTGCGCGGTAAGAAGAATAGGCAAATTTAGCAAGAGTGGGGGCAGTGTCATGCAGCTGCGTGTGGATGGATAATACAGCTTAATAAAAGCTAAATTTTTGTTTTTAAATTTGTAACCTATTATATAGAGAGAGAAATTATGCAGATATTTATAGTGATAGGCGTAATATGGTAGCGCTAACACACCCAGATTTAGCTGAAGATTTTAAGGAAGGAATGATGTTTGTCGCTAACAAGAATTACACCAAAGCGGCAGAATTATTCAAAAAAATCGCTGAGCAAGGACACGCGGAGGCACAGTTCTATTTAGGACTCATGTACGAGGGGGGGCAAGGCGTCACTAAAGATGAGCAGCAGGCTGTGTCTTGGTGGACCAAGTCCGCTGAACAAGGGAACGTATTAGCTCAAAGTAATCTGGGATTTATGTATGAACAGGGTCAGGGTGTTGAACAGGACTACCAGAAGGCTGCAAACTGGTTCCTTATGGCTGCAAAGCAAGGAGATGCGGAAGCGCAATATACGATAGGATTTATGTACTCAAATGGCGATGGTGTTCCACGGGACTACCTGCAAGCTATATTTTGGATGAGCAAGGCTGCAGAACAGGGAGATGTGGCGGCACAATTCAAGGTGGCATTATTGCTTTTAGGGGAAGTACATACACCAGACAATGATGTTCAACAGGATTTTATTGAGGCATATAAATGGTTTAGCATTGCTGCTGTAGATGGTGACGAGAATGCAAAAGATGGGCTAGAGGTTGCGGAATCGTACTTGACACCATCCGCAGTTGAAGAAGCGCAGCGACGAGCAAATGAGTGGATAGCGAATCATAAAAAATGAAATCTTGAATAAGAACTCATTATTTAATTATGGCAATTTCTTAAATGGTGCATCCCTGTTATGCACGTATTGATGACTTGCCATAAATAATGGAACTGAAACTGGAAGGTGCTTGTAGTAGCTTGTGTCAGGGAGTCCTGACCAACCTTCCATCTGTTGGGGTGAGTTACTGCGTTTGCAGCCTGTTGGGTATTAAAGAAAATACGCTGCAAATTTAGCTGGGCAGTGGATATTTTGCCTCTTTCTTTTGGGCAATACAAAACTGTTACCTGCAAAATCGTTAAAACTTACCCTTGCTCAACTAAATTTTCACTACGATTTTTTTAGTTCGACTGGCGACTAGGTAAAAGTAAGCCATTGGATACTTGGGTAAAAAATTAACTTCCCCACCTGAGCCACACGCGTAACTGCCGGAAAGAATCAGTATCCTGGCTGTCCGGCAGGATGATTACGCTCCGCGCAAAGTACGCCCCTTGCGGCAACACATTCAGTATGGTGATAAAAGGAGTAACCAGGCTGTCGGTCAATACCTGTGCGGTGATTTGATCCCCATTGCGCGCAACCAACTGGATTACGTCTCCGTCCAGTAGCAAAGTTTTGTTAGAGGATCGCGCTAATAACCAGGCATCATGCCATAAGTGATACAACAGGCTGGCCATCACAAGCAAGGCCAGTAGTGTCCTCGTCCATATAGGTAAAGCCAATGGAGCCAGAACTGCGAGCGCAGTGCTGTGTGAAGCAACCAATACGATCGTCAAATAAACAGAAGGTTGAAGATTGAATTGCCGTTGCATGGATACTTCCTGTCAACTCCAAATATATGCAATGAAGAATTGGAACTCGGCGTCTATTTCTTCAGGTACGCACTCTATTTTTAAACTGTGTTACGCTACGACGTGCGTCTGCCTTGCCACGAGGAGCGGTACTCATGCCAGTGCCTGATTTTCGGTTTTTATGTCCTGTGTCCATAATCCCATTATCAAATTTTCCAGCCTTGCTTCCAGTCGATTCAGAGACATTTTCCGTGACAGGTTTGGATTCCATGCTCACCCAGTCAAGAATTTGACTCACCTCTCCTGTACCAAGCTCAGCCAGTTCGCCTCGTTTCAAGCGAGGCGGCAGGTTAACAATTCCAAAGCGCACACGTATTAAACGGCTAATCGGCAAACCTAACGCATCGAAGGTACGACGCACAATGCGATTGCGTCCTTCCTTCAACATCAGGCGATACCAGTGGTTGTAACCCTCACCTCCTTCATCGATAAGCCTCTCGAACTTCACCGGACCGTCCTCCAAGGTGATTCCTTCCTTTACCATCTGCTGCATTTGCTCATCGGTCATGCTGCCCTGCACGCGCGCAGCGTATTCGCGCTCCACCTCAAAGCGTGGGTGCATTAGACGGTTAGCCAGATCACCAGAGGTGGTAAATATCAAGAGTCCACTGGTATTAAAATCGAGTCGTCCAATGGCAATCCATTTCATGCTACGCAACTTAGGTAATTTGTCGAACACGTTTGCACGTTTCTTTGGATCATCGCGACTAACAATCTCACCTTCTAGCTTGTGATACAGCAATACACGCGGCAGACTGTCGCTATTTTTTTTAAAGTGAACAATGCGCTTATCGGCACGTACCACATCGTCCTCGGTCACACGCATACCCAGCGTCGCTACTTCTCCGTTCACCGTTATGCGCCCAGCGGAAATCCATTCTTCCATAGTACGACGGGAGCCCAAGCCAATTTGAGCCAATACCTTCTGCAAGCGCTCGCCTTGTTGTGTTTCTTGTTGCGTTGTCTGCTCGTTCATCCCGTAACCTCTCGCCTTTCAAGCACGGCTTGCGCCAGTGTGCCGCTATCCACATGTTCCAGTTCGCCACCCACTGGCAGCCCGCGCGCGATGCGCGACACTTTGATGCCCTGCGCACATAGCAAGATCGTAATGTAGTGTGCAGTGGCATCACCTTCTACGGTGAAATTTGTGGCGAGTATCACTTCACATGTTTTTTCCTGTGCCCGCTTTACTAGCCGCTCAAGGTGCAGTTCACGTGGGCCGATGCCATCCAATGGAGAAAGCCGCCCCATTAGTACAAAATACATGCCGCGATAGCACTGCGCCTGCTCCATCATTAGCAAGTCTGCTGGCATTTCCACCACGCACAGCAGGCTAGCGTCTCGTTTGGGCGAACGGCATAAGGCGCAAATTTCTTCTTCAGAAAAATTATTACACTTGACACAATGATGGATGCTTTCCACAGCATGGCCAAGCGCTCGTGATAGCCTCAATGCGCCTGGCTTGTCGCGTTGCAACAAGTGATATGCCATTCGTTGGGCAGATTTCGGTCCAACACCTGGCAGACAGCGCAAGGCTGCTATCATTTCTTCCAAACTGGAAAGCGAGTTCATCCCAGTACTATAAACATAATGGTTTTCAGAACGGTAAACTCATGCCAGGCGGCAAATTCATTCCCGCTGAGAAACCACTCATTTTTTGCTGCGATACTGCTGCCGCTTGTTTCATAGCATCATTCATTGCCGCCACGATCAAATCTTCCAGCATTTCCTTATCGTCTGATAACAGGCTGCTATCCAACATCACGCGGCGCACATCATGTGCACAAGTCATAACTACTTTCACCATGCCGGAACCGGCTTGACCTTCCACTTCGACTGTAGCCAGCTCGTCCTGCGCCTTTTTCATGTTCTGTTGCATTTGCTGGGCTTGTTTCATCATCCCAGCTAATCCGCCCTTCATCATGTATCTATCCTCCTTGGCTTATTGTATTGATTTAATGGTTTCTTCAAGTATCTGTGCGTCCAACTGTGTCTGCGTCTCACGCACGAATGGGTCTTGCGTAATGGCCTCAATCGCCTGTTGCTTTCGTGTTTGCTTCACTTTCTGTTCGACTGCGGCTGGAGTGGCCATAGTGTTCTCACCTAACATAACCACCAGCCGCACTGGCTGGACGAAATAGTCGGCAAGGGCAGTCTGTAATTTTTCCTGGGCCATTTTATTGGTCAACAAATGTTTGTGTTGCGACGCTAAAACTAAAGTTAACCGCCCATCAACAAAATTTTCCAGTGTGCAATGCTTCGCCAATTCGCGCGCCATACCTTGTACATTCAGTTGCGACAATAATGTACCCCAATCAAGAGTCGAAGAAGTGCTTGTTACTGGGTTGGCTGGCTGTGGAACAGGCTGAACAGGTTGCACTTTCTGCTGCGGCTGTGGCGCAGGTACCGTAGCAGCCTGAGCTACCGGTGGCGCCATTACTTCAGCCGTGCGCTGTTCAGACGGCGTCTTAGCGCCAGCTGGTCTAAATGCCAACATGCGCAACAACGTCATGGTGAAACCAGCATATTCATCGGGCGCAAGATCAATTTCATTACGCCCGTGTATGGCAATCTGATAATACAACTGAATTTCCTCTGCGCTAAAGCTTTGTGCCAGTTCCAGTAAGCGTACTCGCTCCGGCTCATCTTCCGCGATGGCTTGCGGCACTGTCTGCGCCAGAGCAACACGGTGCAACAGAGTCGCCAAATCCTGCAAGGCAACATCAAAGGCCAAGCTGCGACTCTGCATATCGTCAGCAATACGCAGTAAACTGACTCCGTCCCGCAACAGCAAAGCTTGCAACACGTCATATAGATAACTCTGGTCAATTGCGCCTAACATATTACGGACCGTCGCCTCATCGATGCTGGAATCGGAGTAGGCAATAGCTTGATCTAACAGGCTTAGTGCATCGCGCATACTGCCTTGTGCCGCACGCGCCAACAATGCTAGCGCAGCGATTTCAAACGTGATGTTCTCTTGCCCCAACACATACTCTAGGTGAGTAACAATTAACGCGGGCGGCAGTTGTTTCAGATTGAACTGCAAGCAGCGCGACAATACAGTGATGGGGATTTTTTGCGGATCAGTGGTGGCAAGAATAAATTTGACGTGCTCGGGTGGCTCTTCCAGTGTTTTTAACATCGAGTTAAAAGCTGCTTTGGAAAGCATATGTACTTCGTCAATCAAATAAACTTTGTAGCGTCCCAAAGTTGGCAGATATTGCGCGTTATCTAGTACTTCGCGCATATTATCAATGCCTGTATTAGACGCCGCATCCAATTCAATAAGATCAACAAAACGTCCACTGTCGATTTCCATGCAAGCGTTACAAATTCCACACGGTGTGGCGGTAATGCCGCTGACACAATTCAGGGATTTTGCAAAAATGCGCGCGATTGTGGTTTTGCCCACGCCGCGCGTGCCAGTGAACAAATAGGCGTGATGTAAACGGTTTTGTGTCAGCGCATTGCTTAGTGCCTGCACGACATGCTCCTGCCCCGCCAACTGCGCGAAGATCTTAGGTCGCCATTTGCGCGCAAGAACGGAAGTTACTGACAAAATTTATGTTATCTCAAAAATGGTAGGCAAGGCGGATTTGGCTAAAATTAATGCCTGGGTTCGGTTGCTTAATGGAACCATTAGATAGATGCTGAAAACGATAGCCCAGATCGAACTGTTGCCGATCACCGAAACGCAAGCCTGCACCGAAATGATCACCGAATTGAAAAGCAGTACTAAATCTACGGTCGGCATTGATATGAATATCCGAAATTAGATGAACTCCAATCCCTGCTTCCAGATATGGCGCTATGCCGGAAAGATTTTTTTGTTGCAGGCGAAACACTGGAGTAAAACCGACATCAGTAATGTTGTAGTCATTGCCCGCATTGTTTCGGCCATTCCAACGTCCAGCTGAAGCTTCCCAATAGCCAGTCACCAACCAGTTGCCATCGGTAAACCACTTCTTTTCCCAATCCCATTGGGCGCCGACACGCGCCATATTGGTTTTATCGCCACTTCCAATCTCTGCGGAAACACCATCTATGGCCCACACATTTCCATTTAACAATATCAAACCGATCAGTGCACAGATCTTTTTCATTGTCACTCCAGCTTCGAATAAGGAGGCGAGCCTTGCCCCCGGCACTTGCAGTAATAGTTATGGCTGCTTCCTTCCGGATCTGACCAGGTTCACCACCTTGCAATGCGGGGAGGCCCGCCAATTCTTTCAAGTTACTCAATAGCCTGCTACTTCTCACCAAGACGGCGTCACTAACGCTATGAAAAACCTATGTTTTTATACAGCCCGCTTGTTGGTTTCATGCTGAATGCGTCTTGTGCTGAGGATACATATTACGGCTATTGAACTGCTTATAGTGCGCGATCATACTATCAAATGAATCGGCTGGCAAAATTGAGCCTTAGCCAATGTAGTATGAGCCTGAACGAGCGCTGAATTTACAACGAGTTATGAGTGTAGTAATCGGCCTTTGGCCGTAATATCGCAGAAATTTGCTAATGCGACTGAGTTATATGCTGCATTTTACAATGCAAGCTAATTGCTGCAATGAGCCTTTGATCCACGCTAACCATGCTCGAATGAAGTCGCCCAGACTGTCTGCCGCAAAATGACATCAATAAAATGACCGCCCGAGAATCCATTAGGATAAAGTCTTGAAGTGACCTGTGCCTTTAAGAGTGTATCGTCATTTACATCGACAACGCGGTCTGTTAACCAGCCATGGACTAAACCGCTTCGCGGTAGTGGCGCTATGATCCACGAGTTGAGGTTGA
>NZ_CAKMLL010000036.1 GCF_927797785.1 Candidatus Nitrotoga sp. BS
AAAAAGCTGCTTTGCATGTTTGTCTACCTTGTTTGTATGTATCCTTAGCATTAACACAAAACACAGCAAATTCGATTACAGAGATAGGGGATTTTTAGAGGTGCCCTTAAATATATTCCAATGTCTCAGGTTGTGATCAGGCTATTGCTACAATATTCACTGACTTTCTGAGGAGACTCTAAATAATAAAAAAGCCAGATTAATCTGGCTTTTTTATTATTTAATAATGTGCTTAGGTGAAACTTGCTTTCAAAAACAATCCGGTTAAGACAGCACGCTATTATAAAATTGGTACCGTCCACCTAGCGACGGTACCGAAATTTTATACATGCACTATACGGACGGTACAGTTCAAGTTTTACAAATGCGACAAATTCACATTAAACTGTGACTGCAACACAGGCTTGTGTTCCAAGCGCAACCACATCATGAAACTCATCTACTATCTTGATACAGATGTCATGTTTTCCCTTTGAGAGCAGATCCAAGCCAACTGTGTAGCCATAGCTTCCGTTTAACAAATGTATACCGGAAAAATGCTTGCCGTCTATATAAAGATGGCCATGCTCCTCGCTGTATATAATAGTTGGCGATTGATAACGATATGTTCCTTCAGGTGCCAGCTTTGTATAACCAGCATTTTGAGGTTGACGAGTCGTATCTACAAAGTTGCCACCGGGTGTGATTGCATATTGAAATCTGATCTTTGCTGGTTTTGTACCTGCTGCAGGATCAGTATTTTCTGCAACTAGATTCATTGTAACCGTTGTACCCTCACCTCGTACCCCATCATCACTAACGTAGTATTGTTTACTATGGGTTTTACTTGGATTGGTTATTGCTTTCGTATAGCCAAGACCTGTCTCAATTGGAGCTACGCAATAAGGAGCACCACTGGCTACACAGCCGCCAGTACCATTCGCCCTATCTCCAGCCCATGATTCGTCAAAGTCTGTATCGTAGAGAGGCTTGCCACCTACAAATGGAAGGGAGGTTTTGAAATCTGGGGTAAATTTGGTGGGCTGTTTTCCATGATAACTGGCTTGCCCGGCACCGCCATCTTCATTAGCCCATTTATCTATGTGATGCTTCCCAATGTTATATTGGCCTTGTGTTTCATATTGATATTTAGGTGCAATCTCGCCACCGCCGGGTGGGTAGTTACCTGGTATGTTTAAGTTAGATCCAGGATGCAGATTGCCGGCTTCTGGATCGGCTTTAAAAATGCCTGCCTCAGGAAGATAGTTGTATTCGGCCTTGGGCCCGTCATATGCCATGGCAACTGGGGAACTAATAGCAAGCAGTAGTGCCAGTGAGTTAACTCTGCGCATAATTATTACTCCTCTAAGTAAATAAATAAAAAAGATAAACCCACTCGTACCGTCCGCGGGGGCTCTTAGAAACTTCTAACAGCTGGTTAAGCGTAACATAATGTTAGTGAGTATTGCAAAAAATATTTAAACTTTTGCGCTATGGCTTAATAGCTTTATCTTCTCTTTCGCCAGCCTTAACTATGTCACAAAATAAATAATAATGACAGCATTGTAGACACTGGCAAGAGACATGATGTACATACCCAATGAGCCAATTGCTACCTGGCTCATTTGTCTAAAGGACTCGACCATGCTGATCGACACGCTGATTGCGCGGGCATTGCACCGGCTTGATGCTACCCTTGTCACGCAAAAGTGTAGAACTGTTGACATTCGCCCAGCCACAACGGTATGGACATCGGGGACTACACCGCTACCGCCCAAACCTTGGCTCGGCCACGGAATAGGCTCAAAACGACTGCGACGGGAACCCGGCAATGAACCGGTGGAGGTGAAGGCATTTGCTCTGGCATTGCCGAAGAATGCCTGGAGCATGGTCGCTTGACGGAAGGACAGCAACAGCAAACGCTCATCCCGTTTCGCCGTGGTGTGCGTCCGACCCACCCACCGAGATTATCTTGGGTCAGAAATGTGTCCCGAACAGTGGCTGCTGATCGAATGGTCTGAAGGGCACCTCTAAAAATCCAATATTTCTGATGAATGGAGCGCGTCCCATTTCGT
>NZ_CAKMLL010000037.1 GCF_927797785.1 Candidatus Nitrotoga sp. BS
GATCCCTTGCTCGGAATAGTGCCCAGCTCCTGGTGGGTATATGATCACACGGGACACGACAGGTATCGTCTCGCTGACGCACAGTATTCAGGGAATGGATACCGTTACTTCTGGCAAAGTTATCACCAACGGCGGCATCGTCGGCACACGACGTCCCAAAGGTGCGCCGTGGCAGGTATTGGTTGGTCGCTATCCGGTCAGCGACTGGACTTTGCAATTGGAAAACACCGATTTAGTCCGCAGGGCGTTTAAAAAAGAAGCTATTAAGGATCTGGTGCTGACCCTTGACGGCGTGACACCTGCCTGGCCTGAATAGGATGTTGCATGTTAATCGGCAATCATCGATAGGCGGATAGTTGCTGCGATTTTTGGGGGGGCGTTAACGCCCTCAAAAGCGAGGCAATGTCAGTTCGACTGATATGTTACTTGATAGGACTGCCATCTTTTCGCATCTCGATCCTGCCTGTTTCGGTATTGAACATGGCTAGATCGTCATCTGGGTAGATCGGAACGTCGTCAGGAACACGGGAGCCGATAACCAGAAAAGAAGCGGCGGTTAAACCACGATTAACGAGATGATGGGCGTTGTTGTCCCCGGCCTTAAATCCTATAAACATGCCCGGTTTCAGCATAAATTCGCCGTCATTGATTCGCAGAACAAGTTCGCCTTCGAGCATGTATACGAACTCGTCCGACAAGGTGTGCCAATGACGTAGGGACGACTGAGCGCCGGGTTGCAGAGTGTCTTGACTGACGCCAAACTGGATAAGGCCGAAGTAGTCTCCCAGAGCGCGCCAGCTAGCCATACCCATATGTAAATGGAAAGGTTCCGGATCGCCAAAGTCTGAGTCTGGCTGTATGGCGTCGGCGGTGGTTGGGCTTTTGAACGTCATTGGCGGGCACTCTCTGTGTTTGAAATACCTCATTTTTTTTGGATATACACCCGATTACAAGTTCAAAAGCAGTTTGTGTTGCAACTACCCTCCTTGGAGAGGGTGGAATCAGAATACAGAAATGCTATTGTTTAGACACTGACGGAAATCACGGTTGATTAGCATGCGATAGCCCACTCAGCACCGACTTTAAGCGCGATTTTTATTTATCCAACTCAGGAGAATATCTTGAAGATACAACGCACATCCCTTTTGGCAACCGCCATTTTGCTGGGACTCGGTTTAACAAATGTCGCTCAGGCGACGCAAGAACCCAATTTTTACGAATGTACCGGTAAAAACGCCAGTCTCATTCTGAGTATAGGTAGTAAGGCAGAAATCGGCATTTCCCCGGCCCAAACACTATTGAACCTGCAAGTGGGGCAAAAAAATTATACATTTCAGGAACAGGAAATTATGACCGAATCTACACTGATCGGCGATTTGTGGGAAGTCACCCTTGACCACATACCGGATCAGCAGATCGATCACGCTTCAGTGGTGATTCCTTCGATTAACCTGGGTGAATCACCAGTACGCTTCAAAAGCCAGCTAATTTTGACCCGATTATCCACTCCTTTTACCGGTAAGCCGCTGGAAGGCGTTGTCAATGCGTCGAAATATATTGATCTGTTCTGCACTGCTTCCGTTGTTTACTATTAATGAATCCCAAGGCACGATAGGCTAAGTTTATTTCGCCCATTGTCACAATCCAATCTACGAGACGCAATTGATAAAAATCAGCATTCTGTATCCCAACATCAAAGGTTCAAGATTCGATATGCAATATTACGTCGAAACACATATGTCAATGTCCATTCAACTTTTGAGCGCGCATAACGGGTTCAAGGGCGTGTCCGTAGAGCGTGGATTGGGTGGGGTTGCTCCCGGTTCGGAAGCGCCCTACCTTGTCATGTGTCATTTCCTGTTTACATCAGTTGAAGACTTTATGGCTGCCTTCGAGCCAAATGCCCTCACGCTACAGGGTGATATGCCAAGCTATACGGATATTGAGCCTGTAATTCAGTTCAATGAAGTGCTTATTAGCGGCTAGTCGGGTATAGCTCATCTCGGATTGCTATTTAGTCACATAACCCAGTTTTCCAGTGCCAGTAGTTTATCGATTGAAGGAACTTCAAAAATGGCCTGTCTGGTGAGTATGGATTCCGGACAATCTAACAACTTAGGATTAGCATGGGGCAATAACGATGATCCGGACGAAGGTGGTCAGGAGGCCTAATTCAGGTTTTGTTTTTTCTTAGAGGACACAAAAACCATTCTCCAATTCAGTCATTTTGCTCACACAGCATTAGCAATATATTGGGATAAATTTCAGTTACCACAAACATTTAAAGATGCAGCACCTAATTTTGGCATTATTTATACTCACCTTAACAGGAGGTTTATATGAAATCGCAAAAAACACTATCTTGGTTACTGGCAAGTTGTCTGGCAATACCTCTTTTGTGCTTGTCCAAAGCATCACAAGCGCAGCTGGAAGTGGGGGTAATGGGAATTTACCAAAACGGTAAGGAAGTCGGCAGAATTTACGTGCCTCCACGCCATGCCAAAGACGATACCTATGCCGAACACTGGGTGCTTTATCCGGACTATCTCTATCCCAGCAAATATCGTCCCGGCCTGGAAACCGTACTCGTACCTATGGGAGAGTCATTTTCATCGCGGGAGGACTTTGATAAGAGCTTTGTAGCGGAACCTGGCAGTAAAATTGTCGATGTGCTAGCACATGAATCCAAGCTGAAATAGCATAATCAAACGGCAGTTGGCATGTATAACGCAAAATACTTTCTGCCGGGCTCTAATATGTCAGGCCGGTTAACTTGGCTCCATATAATACTCATGAAAGTTGAAAATTTACTCATGCAACTAAAACTCGCGCTTTTAATGGCAATTCTTGTGAGTGGGGCACCCGCCGCGCAGGCAGTTCTGATTGATTTCAACGATGGTGTCGCTGGTGACATCATCGATAGCCTATACACCAATCAAGGAGTTATTTTTTCAAACGCAGAGCGAGTTACCAATTTCGGTTTGTCTGGCTCCACTGGACCTTATGGGATTAGCGCCATCGGCGCTTATCAATGGTTTAGTGATAATCCGGTGATCGCCTATTTTTCATCCGATATCACGGATGTCAGCATCATCGGTGTCGATGTCGGCGAAAATGGTTTACAGCTTACCGCTTACGATTCGGAAGTCGGTGGAAACCTGCTCGATTTAGCCCAGGTTTTTGGTACCGATCTCGGTAATAATCAGTTTTTCACCTTATCAGTTAGCGCACACTTGATCAAGCGGGTGGAAATCTATCAAATTCAACATGTGTCCATCGACGGCATCGTTGTGGAAGATCTAAAATTTTTCAATCGCGCGTCAGTGCCTTTGCCAGCTACGGCCTGGTTAATATTGATCGGGTTGGCTGGTTGGCGGGTGACCTGCAGAACCGTCCGGGTATCCGGTTCCTGAGTTTGTAACGTCAATAATTTTAGCAGCGTTTCTTCTTGTTGATGAATATCTAAATTAGTGTAAATCTTGCGGTCATGATCCTTAACCGTTGTCAGTTTAACATCTAGACACAGGTCGATTTGCTCGAAATAAAAACCGCCCACTGTGGTCAGTGCGCGTATATGACAGAGTCGATCATATCGGCGATATCAAAATCCACAACATGATAAATTGGTTGCTGCTGTGCATTGTGAACCGAGAAGGAATTATTATTCGAAGCGATCAATATTTACATGGTTCGCAAAACTCGGCTATTGCCAGCTCTTTACTTAAACCGGTGCAGCATGGTTGACGTAGATGGGTCAGAACATGACTCCGTTTATATCTTCAATCCACTTGTTTTGATCACGTCACAGCCAGCAGTTTCGGCAACAATTCCCCGCGCTGATGAATGTCCAGTTTGGTATATATTTTATTGACATGGTCTTTAACTGTAGTCTGCTTGATATGTAGACGTAGACCAATTTGTTCGAATGGCAGGCCTTGAGCTAACAAAAAAGCTACCTCTCTCTGCGTCGGCGATAGCGGTAAATCGCGCATTGCCCGCAAAATTCTCTGTGTTAACGGTTGGTGATGCTCTATCGTCACACCGATCAAGCCCTCTGCTTCGCAATTGCTGCCATCCAACCAATACGCCCGGAACAGAAACTGCCCATTCAGGTTGGTATGCAATAACGAGGGCGGAGGCGCATCTTGGCCTCGATATATTCTGCGCAGATTGTTGCATAGCTCAGCCAGCTTCAACATTAAACGATCCTGCTTGCGTAAATCGGTTAACAGTCTTGGATAACGAACTTGTTCCAGTAATCGCTTTGCTTCCGGACATTGGTAAAGAATGGTGCCTTCAGCATTTAAAATCATCATCCCCGATAAGCCGCTCTGGCTGAATTCGATGCAGACATCGCTAACGGCCCGATAGGCATGCACGACATACCGTAACAACTGCATGAGCTGTGCCTTATCATTGTTATCAAACGGTTTTTGGCTAAGCTGGCGGTACAAACCCAATATACCGGTTTTTTCGGCATCTAATTTAATAGGTACCCATAACAAATGATGCATATCGAATTGCCGATAGATTAGATTGTACATATCTGTCAGGTAAAACGACTCGTCCATTACCCTAGGGTCGCTGATGATTGGGTGCCGGCTAAACCAGGCGATGGCACGTTTTTGTCTCTCTGGGGTATGGTAATCCGCAATTATATCGGGAGCGACTTCCGCCATATCGGACAAATCGAATCCACTTAAATGATAAATCGGTTGCAGGCTAGAGTCACTAATTGAAAAAGTATTGCTGTTGGAAGAAATCAGCATCGGTACCGAGCGCAGGAATTCGGTAATCGCTATTTCGCGACTTAAACCCGAGCAACAAATTTGACGTAAATGCGCTAATGCGTGGCTGGGCTTAGTTTTCATATTTGGTCTGATTCCTACCTGTCTGTAAATTAATCTACGAGTTGGATGGAACTCTGAGGTCGGTTGTCAATAATGGACACCAACGGGTTCATGCTGCCAAACTAATCTCATAGAATTGACGCTCAAATGTGACAGGAGACAGATATCCCAAACGTGCTTGTTTGCGCTGCCGCCGGTAAATATTTCGATGTATTCGGTGATGGCCTGAATGGCCTCGGCGCGGGTCTTGAAGCGCCGGTGATGCACCAATTCATTTTTGAGCAATCCCCAGAAGCTTTCCATGAGGGCGTTGTCGTAGCAGTTCCCCCAGCGTGACATCGATGGCACCATACCGAACTGATCGAGCAATTTTCTGTACTCATAGGCGAAATACTGGCTACCCCGATCCGAGTGGTGTATCAGTCCGCGCGGTGGGCGTTTCGTCGCTATACCGCGAAACAACGATTAGCTGACCAAGTTTTAGGTCATGCGCTCGCTCATGGCGTAGCCCACCAGATCGCCACTGAACAAATCTTTGTGGCCTGCCAGATAGAGCCAACCCTCATCCGTCGGGATGTAGGTGATGTCGGTCACCGAGATCTGATTGGGGGCGGTCGCCTTGAATGTCTGCTCCAGCAAATTTGGCGCAACCGGCATGACGTGATCCGGGTTCGTCGTTGCCTTGAACGTGGTGCGTTTTTGTTTGCAGCGTATCCCCAATTTCCTACGAATGCAAGGGTTGACCACGCTGACAGGGTTGACCACGCTGACCTTGTGGTGTGCATCCGTCCAAAAGGTGGTGAGGGCTTCCCCGTAGATGCCTGTCGCTTCCATGCAAGCATGGGCGTGGCTGGCTTGTTGATGTTGGGCCAACCAGCCAGTAAGTGCCGTAAAACCTGCTTGATTGTTATCGAACACATTGTTTTTGTATTTCCCGTTAAGTATAAGCGCCACATAAGCTTGTGCTTGGCAATGTCGATACCGAGGATGGATGTTGTTTTAATTGTGCTTTCAAGATTGATCTACCTTGTAAATGCGGGCTGCGCCATGAACACAACGCGCCCAGGACACCGTTCGAACATCGATGGATAAACTGACGGGACTTGACATCCAGGCGGGACTTGATATTTAAAAAGTAGCCGCTATTGCATGGGCCGCCTGATGATGGTTTTCCATTTTATTTCAGTAGGCGATTTTCCAGAAGGAGTTCCGCTCAGGTTTCTTTTAGAGCGGTCGCTTCCAAGCGTAATTGCTTTACCTCATCAGAAGTCGCCTGACGTTGAATGTCGCTCGCCAATCGCTGCTAAGCGGCTTCCATAAACTCTTTAGGTCAGCGGTAATAAATATTCGGATAATTCCTTCTCGCCGGACAATTCGGCAATACTGTCTTCACCTCGCAAGCCCGCTAGGAAATACGGATTTTTTTCAGCGTTATATTTCTTGCGGAAATGACGGCAGATGTCTCGAACCTTTTTTTTCGACACTGACTTTGTTGTTCATCATCGTTTCCTCTTAGGTTAACGATGAATAAATCTTCCTCATATGCAATTCGACTAAATAGTCCACATAGTGCTAACGGGGTACAGGTTTATTTCACTACCAGAGTAATTCCTTTGAACGTATTTGTAGCAGTCAAATAGTTACGTTGATTTAAAGTTCATCCTGGACAACTTTCATTTCTTAGTCCAAATAGTGAATATTTCACAAACACATAAATTACCCTCCTCTGGGAGGGTGTTCTTAATTATATTTATTGATACTCTGGATACCCGCAATAGGAACTATCACTGGCTGCTTTTGTGACGAACCAGAAAAGCATAACGTTTGTTCTATGCATCGTGCTCTTCACTCTTTTTATTTGTAGGAGTAAAACAATGAAATGTGGATACATCAGAAACCAGAGATTTATCGCGACCCTTTTAGCTGTGGCTCTGGGTAGTTTAATGAACCACAACATTGCTCTGGCTAGAAGTGCATCAAACGAACAGGTAGATTCATATTCCGCTGGGCGGGATAATGTCATGCAGAATACCAATGCTAGCCAAGCGCAGTTTGTGCAAGCAGACGCGACAGTTTTACCTGATAGTAACCAAGCCGCAGCCAATTTTGCGGTACAGCCCTCGGCTGAACAAAGAGCAACAGTATATTCTGCTGAATTCAAACAGAGATATAGCACAAATGTGCGTGTAACGATACGGGGCGGTTTGACTTCACCCTCCCGCCCGTTGCGCATTGCCATCGCCTGGGACGGTCAGGGTCAGTCTTTTGATGCGGAACAAGTGTACGACGGCACCTCGACGTTTATTGCCAACCATGTTTACGATCCCCAAGGCCGAGAAAAAATCACCGTCCACCCGTTATTGCGGGTGACCGATCCGGCAGTCCTCAATGCCGATGGCACGCCGTTTGCGTTGGTCGAAACTCTGTCCCTGGATGTGTATCCGGTCTATGACATCACGCTGTCGCCATTGCGCTCCGAAGAGATCCATCGGGGGGGATGGCAAGATGGTGTTTTTGGTAACTGTGATTTCGGTAGCTCCGGCGAAGGGACTTTATGGTGGAAGATCAGTACCCCTAAAGTCTCTTCAGGAGGCGGTGTGTCGGTAGGACAAATTATTAGTGGCCATCAGTATGTAAGTTTTTCGAATATCGGGCCACCCTATTCTGCAGGGGAAATTCAAAAATTTGCGGGGACTTTCCATTACGACACCGCATATGGGGAATTTTTTCCCGCAGTAATCGCATTTACTGAAAATGAAAAAATTAAAAATCCCATTCTTGGTTTAAATGAACTTCTTCCGTCCCCTTTGTTTCCTTTTATCGGTGACAACGGCACCAACACTAAAATAGTTGCTGATACATTATTACCTAGGGACACTATTGACCCTTCCTGCAAGATTTACACCGAGTACGATGTTACCGTTACGCTGGATCTCAACCCGGATGATAATCCCACCACCCCGCCACCGCCGGTGGTTGTTCCACCGCCGGTAATTGTTCCGCCCCCTGCCGTGACGCCACCTCCTCCGCCTCAAGGTGGCGGAGGAGGTGGCGGGCCTCGTACAGGGCCGGGTACAGGCAGGCCACCCGTTCAGGAGCAATAAAACCGTTCAGGAGCAATAAAACCCGGCTGAACAGATGGAATGTGCAATTAGGGCGCATCGGTCACGTTGAAAAATTGAAATCGGTGCGCTGTGTTCAACCTATCCCAAACCATTTTAAAGTTTTGACTGTTGCTGCTGAAAACCAAATGACCGGGCTTGCCCGAATTAGAGCCATCCTGGATCTGATCCGAATTTAAGTGAGAGCTTTATGGCAGACAGTGGAATATGTACTTTTTCTAAGCAACTTTTATAGGAATAAAAAGGTGTCAGTCTTTGCATTTTGCAAGAAATGCCCGCACGGTGTATTGGCTTACACTTTTTCTCCAAACTTTCCAGCTACTGGATCAATGATTGGCCAAATATTTATGCTGCGGCTATGCGCAGATAATTTTTTGAATTAGGAGATTGATATGT
This sequence comes from Candidatus Nitrotoga sp. BS, assembly GCF_927797785.1. GTDB lineage: Bacteria > Pseudomonadota > Gammaproteobacteria > Burkholderiales > Gallionellaceae > Nitrotoga. The sequence continues at coordinate 8,369 of NZ_CAKMLL010000037.1, forward strand.
TTAACTTGAAGGGTATTTCTTTATTAGAAATTATTCGTATGCGATTGAAGATCCTGAGCTGTTTTGCTTTCTGCACACTCATCGTGTGCAGCGAAACAGCTGTCGGTGATACTCCCGCTCTAGACAACGATAAGCCTACTGCCATTGCCGTAGAGGGCGGCAGTAAACTCATCGAAGGTGGTTGGTATAATTTCGTCAACGGTTTAGGTACTGATGACCGAGCCGCACCGACATTGCCAGCGGACGACGATATATTGTTTGATGCGCGTTCAACGTCGTCTTTCGCGCCCAGATTGGCTCCTATAAGCGGAGCTCGCAAAGCGCTTGTGATAATCGTCGAATGGGATGGGGATGCTTCAAATCCTCCAGTTTTAGCCGATGTATCGCGCGATGAAGCCAAATCATGGGTGGATGAATATGCCACACCGTATTTCCAATTAATTTCTCGAGGCTTATTCCAGGGTTGGCAGACAACGGCTGCTGGCCCTTACCTCATTCGATCACCAAAACTCGCCAGGTCAATCTGCGATGATAGTTGGCGGATCTATCTAGCTGGTGAGGCCGATGCAGCCGCGAGGTCGGTCGGGATCAATCCGGACAGCTTCGATAATATCATCTATTACAATTCCCACACCAACGCCTGCCCGCGGGGCAATGCTGAGCTCGGTGGAAAACGGGCATGGTTGGATGGGCTTTGGAATGACGAGGATTATCTTGTGACTCATGAGCTTGGGCATAATCTTGGTGTCCATCATTCCCACGGGACAAGATGTGTTGATGTGTCAGGTGCCCCAGTACCGTTTAGTGCAAATTGTATGCAGGTTGATTACGAAGATCGTTATTCTGTCATGGGTCGGGCTCTGCCTTTACCATACAATGTCTTGGCTGCGCAGCATCTAAATACGCTGGGATGGTTTTTTAAACAGGGGGATTTGGAGAACATTGTTTTCGATCCGAGGAGACCCCCTACTCACTATTATCTCGCGCCGCTCGAGCAACAGAGCTCACCGGTGTTGAAAGCGCTGAAAATAGTGAATGGTGAAACGACCTTTTGGGTGGAGTACCGGCAGTCAGCCAGCCCTTGGTCTCCTGGCCTTATTATTCGCCGGGAAGATCCTGTTGATGGGAAGACTTTCCTGCTCGACATGCATCCTGGGGGCAGTAGTGGATTTGTCGACGCACCTTTGGCGGCGGGTGAGACTTGGACTTATGGAGCTGGAGCCATGAGTATCTTTTTCAGGGGGGTTGTTAATGGTTATGCCTCTATCAGCGTATCTTCAACATACACGGCGCTCCTAAACGTCGTCGGAACAGATGTGATAGCCGCAATCCAACGCCTTCGCACGGCAGGCTTTAATGTTATAAATTGGACATCTAAAATCGACAGAAGCTGCAATTACATCGATTTGGTCATGTCACAGTGGCCAACAGCAGGGACTCGCTCTCCGTCCGACACCAATGTTCGACTTACAGTTGGCGTCAAGCCATCTGGCCGCAACGTTTGTCCATAGTGTTGAGTGTAGTGTTATGACCTGGAACATTTGCGGTGCGCTATATAGCGCACCGCATTTTTAAAAAATAGAGCTCCTTGCAAACCCCTCCACCAAGCCAGGCGTAATTAACCTATTGACACAGCGAAGGTCGTTTTTTGTTGTTTTCATCAACCCAAACCGTTTTGGGTCACCTTGTATTACTGTCGGGCTTGAGTTCACCCAACACACCGGTTTCTGGTGTGGTTTTTCTACTGCATTCTCAGTTTTTCCCTTGCGATTACGTCAGCAAGCGCAACAGTTGATCCGCTGTCAATGCCAATATGCCGAACATCAGATGTGACATCACCTTGTCGTGTCCTCTCATCCGGATGTGTCGGCCACCGAAATTATTCTTCAATCTGGAATTCGTACGTTCCGCTTGGCTGCGTTCCTTGTAGCGCTCGGCTTCATTTGGCGAGAATTCAATCTTCTCGCCACGACGCGGGTTGTGGTCAATCAACGGCACATGCCCCAGATTTTGCTGTGTTCCGTAAAATCGTACTGCAATATGCCGCGTCCATCAGGTCGTAGCAGTTCGTTATCCGCTCTGCCGTGATAAACGATAAGGGAATTGCGGCCAAACTATCGTGCATTGACGCACTGGTGAGCAATGCATAACCGGTATGCCGCAATCCGCCGTGTCAATGTGCAGCTTGTCGCCATTCCAACGTGTGAACTACTTGCTTCAGTTTCGGCGTCAGCGCGCCCACTTCGCTCTTCAATTCCGGCAGTAATTCATGTTGCAATACATGCCAGCATTGCATAATTTCGGATCGTTGCGTAGTATTTATTCGGGTGTCCATCAAGTCTTTAGAACCTTGATCTTGCCAGTAATGACCGCTTTTCCCCACCGCTTTTTAGCCTATAAATTCAAATCAAACTCAGGGTTTTGCAAGAGGCTTTATAGCATACAGCGTTACTTCCCGATACCGCAATTGAGCTGGCTTGCAATCCGATTAACGTTCTTCTGGTCTACTGAATACTCTCTCCTTGGGCCGAGGGAAATTTGCTTTTACGTCTACGGTATCGAATAGATTACAGCCTTTGCGCAGATTATCTTCTTCCCGCTCCAATGCAAAAGCAGCCATCATTTTTGATGAATGGGTAGCCAAAATAATCGTCAATCCAGGAAACTGTTCCTGTGCCATTTTTTTAAGCTGAATAAGAAGTCGATGTTGCCTGTCTTCGTGTAAATGTGCTTCAGGTTCGTCAATTAGCAAAATTGTGTTGCGCGTCATATATGCGCCAAGGCGTACAAACATTTGCACCAGACTTTTTTCCCCGTTGTTGAGTGAATCGAGTCGATGCACATTTCCGTTGCGCTCGACTTCAACCTCATGCGGATCTTTACGAACACCCTTGATCGCGGTAACGGTATCGGCAAAAACTCGCTCATTAACTAATTTTAGCGCACGATCAAAACGTCCGTCATCAAGCCACTTCAACCAAACCAATAGATTGTCGAGCGAGTCACGCCAATCGCCGCTTTCTGTGCCAAAAGAGTACGAAGGCGCGTAATTCCAATCCACAGGGGGAACAATGGCGCGATGCTGATTCGGATTAACTGGCACAATATTACGATAGGCCGAAAAATAAATGACCGTGGGCCAGTCCAGCATGCTTTCTTCAAAGCCACCAATTTTTTCACCCGTGGCTTCATCAATACCTGAAATAAAGTTTGTAATCCATTTATCATCCAGGCCAATTGTTGACCAAGCTTCCGCCTCGTTGCGGCAGAAACCAAAACGATGCCACTGCTGCGCCCCCACTTTTTTCAGTGCTTCTTCGTCCCACTGACGTAAGCTATTTTCCCCCTCCAGCTGACCGGCAAACAGAGATAACACAGCAACGCGGTCATGGCCATCTTCATTGTAGTGAATACGAAAATCCAATTGCGCCCGCCCTGGGCCACGATCCAAGTTTTCCAGATTAAACGGTGCGTCGAAGGGGCGATTACGAGCTGCGGCTAAATCCTGTGGTTTGGTAAAGCCTATCATTCCCGCTAAGGCTGAAAACAGTTCCAGTATCGTTGTCTTGCCTCGACCATTTTTGGCATGGAGCATAAAGAAATTGCACGACTCTCCATTATTATCGGTGAAGCTTACTTCTTCCGGTTCTGTCTGGAATGGACCAATGCGGTCTATGGCCAGCCACAAAGGCGTAAATTCATATATCTGGAAGTTATCCATTGATTGTGTTCTCCTTGTGGCGATAGCGATGGCGATGACCTGCACGATGTTGTAGTCACTCAGCAAGATGCCATGCACGCGAGCTGTCGGTTGGCCCAAGAGCTGCCAGCATTCATCCGTTCACGGCAAGCTTTCCGTGCCGGATTCATGGGAAAAACGAGAAATATTCTAGACTAAAGAGGATTGCTCAGTCAAGGCGAAGTCAGATCGAGAGCCAAGATGGATGAAGGATTAGGGGGTATGCCTGTTAATATGCGGCCTCACTGAATGTTGCACTTCGAATGTGAATCCAAGTTGTATTAATTGGATCGAATATGGCTTTAAGAATACTTGAAATTTCTGTCATCTGCCCAATCTACTAGTTAATAATTTTGATGAAGGAGTCATTATGAGATTCGAAAAATTTACGACTAAGCTACAACAGGCGCTGTCCGATGCACAAAGTTTGGCTGTGGGTGGTGACAATCAATTTATTGAGCCGCAGCATTTACTGTTGGCATTGCTCAATGATGCTGATAGTGGCGCGGCTTCATTGCTTGCGCGCGCGGGCGGTAATGTCGTTCCTTTAAAAGAAACATTGACGCAAAGCGTGGAGCGTCTGACTAAGGTAGAAGGGCACGGCGGCGAGGTACAGGTCGGACGCGATCTTGCTAACTTGCTGAACCTGGCAGACAAACAAGCGCAAAATCGTGGCGACCAATTCATTGCCTCAGAGATGTTTTTGTTAGCTCTAACTGAAGACAAGGGTGAATGTGGACGTTTATTGAAGCAGCAGGGTGTGGCCCGTGCGGCGCTGGAACAGGCTATCAATGCGGTGCGTGGCGGGCAAAACGTTGGTAGCCAGGAAGCTGAAGGGCAGCGCGAGGCACTGAAAAAATACACCATGGATCTTACCGAGCGTGCCCGCCAAGGCAAGCTGGATCCAGTGATCGGACGAGACGATGAAATCCGTCGCGCTATTCAGGTTCTGCAACGACGCACCAAAAATAACCCGGTTTTGATTGGTGAACCGGGCGTGGGTAAGACCGCTATCGTGGAGGGTTTAGCGCAACGTATTGTCAACGAAGAAGTACCCGAATCTCTGAAGGGGAAACGCGTATTGTCGCTTGATATGGCGGCACTACTGGCTGGTGCGAAATATCGCGGGGAATTCGAAGAACGCCTGAAATCTGTGCTGAAGGAAATAGCCATGGAGGAAGGACGTATCGTTGTATTTATTGACGAGCTGCATACCATGGTCGGAGCAGGCAAGGCTGAAGGTGCGATGGATGCAGGCAACATGCTGAAGCCAGCGTTGGCACGTGGTGAGTTGCATTGCATCGGCGCTACAACGCTGGATGAATACCGTAAATACATTGAAAAAGATGGCGCGCTAGAGCGTCGTTTCCAAAAGGTGTTGGTGGATGAGCCGACAGTGGAAGCAACCATCGCCATCCTGCGCGGTTTGCAGGAAAAATATGAGTTACACCACGGTGTGGAAATTACCGATCCGGCTATCGTGGCAGCGGCAGAATTGTCGCACCGCTATATTACCGACCGCTTTTTGCCAGACAAAGCAATTGATCTGATAGACGAAGCCGCTGCGCGCATCAAGATGGAAATTGATTCTAAACCGGAAGTGATGGACAAACTTGATCGGCGTCTGATTCAGTTAAAAATTGAACGCGAAGCAGTGAAGAAGGAAAAGGACGAAGCGTCGAAAAAACGCATGCAGATTATCGAAGACGAGATTGAAAAGCTGTCGCGTGAATATGCCGACCTGGAAGAAATATGGAAGGCAGAGAAAGGCTCGGCACATGGCACGGCACATGTAAAGGAAGAAATCGAACGCGTACGTGCCGAAATTATCCGGTTGCAGCGCGAAGGTAAATTGGAAAAAGTAGCCGAGTTGCAATATGGCCAACTCCCACAACTCGAAGCGAAATTGAAAGAGGCGAACCAGGCTGAGGCAACCAAGCCCCAGAATCGTCTGCTACGCACGCACGTTGGTGCGGAGGAAATTGCAGAAGTAGTGAGTCGTGCCACCGGCATTCCCGTTTCCAAAATGATGCAGGGCGAGCGTGACAAACTGTTGCAGATGGAAACCAAGTTGCACGAGCGTGTGGTCGGCCAGGACGAGGCGGTACGCTTGGTGTCGGACGCAATACGTCGGTCGCGTTCTGGGCTAGGGGATCCTAACCGTCCATACGGGTCTTTTCTGTTTTTAGGGCCTACTGGGGTGGGTAAAACCGAATTATGCAAGGCGTTGGCTGGGTTTTTGTTCGATTCAGAAGATCACCTCATCCGCATCGACATGAGTGAGTATATGGAAAAGCATTCCGTGTCGCGCCTAATCGGTGCGCCGCCAGGCTATGTCGGTTATGAAGAGGGCGGCGGACTCACCGAGGCCGTCCGGCGCAAACCGTATTCCGTCATATTGTTGGATGAAGTGGAGAAAGCGCACCCGGATGTGTTTAACGTGCTTTTACAAGTGCTGGATGATGGCCGCATGACCGACGGACAGGGGCGTACAGTAGATTTCAAGAATACAGTGGTTGTAATGACCTCGAACCTTGGCAGCCAAATGATCCAACAGCTATCTGGTGATGATTACCAAGTAATCAAACTGGCGGTGATGGGCGAGGTAAAGAGTTACTTCCGTCCTGAGTTTATCAACCGCATTGACGAAGTGGTGGTGTTCCATGCACTGGATGAAAAAAATATCAAGGCTATCGCACGTATCCAGTTGGGTTATTTGGAAAGCCGTTTGGCTGCAATGGATATTAAACTGGAAATTACTGATTCTGCTCTGGCGGAAATCGCCACCGCCGGATTCGACCCTACTTATGGTGCCCGACCGCTTAAACGCGCTATTCAGTCGCAACTCGAAAATCCGCTCGCCAAACAACTTTTGGAAGGCCGTTTCGCCGCTAAAGACACTATCAAGATTCATTGCTTGGGTGGGGTAATGAGGTTTGATAAAGGTTAAGGTCAAATAGATATACCGCTGAATACAGAAAGTGAGGGGCGACTTTAACCATCGCCCTCTGTGGTGGTCAAGTAATTTCGGACACAACGATAGGATTCTTTACACCCTTGCTCCGCTCAAAGTCGGAGGAGGGAGACAGACTGCCCAAAATTGAGTGTGTGCGATTACGGTTTATAGAATCCCAAGATGTATGCGGTGAAATCTGCTTATGCCTATCATTTGATAGGCATATTCGCGCTGCCAAACGTACTTAATTTTGAGGCTCAGGAAGAAGCATTCTGCCGTCCCAGCAGTTGCCCTTACGGCTCATGCTACTGACGAAGCCATGTTTTTCTCTTGAAGCTTGATACTGGTCGCAGGCATATGACTGCCGCGGTCGGAGGTGAGAGTACATAGGTAATGCGACATAGTCTTTTTATACAGCGTCAACGACAAATTGAAAGACCGCGCGTCGCTCTTGAACGCCAAGTTGAACGAAGCCGCTATCGCGGAGAAACATCCCTCAGCAACATGATTCAATAACATAATTCATCCTCATCCCGAAAAGGATTTTTTTGTACTCTACCATGAGGATGAATCGTAATGGCATCAGAATTTCCAGCGCAATTTGCGTGCAATTATCAATGTCTGCTCAATCAGTTGAAGTTGCACGGGATGCAGCCAAAAACCATCGTGTCAACGCTAAATAGAAATGTCCCCTTTGCCTGTATTTTCTTTACCGCGTAACGCCGTGTTCGTCGGTGGCGGGCTTGCCGATGGACATGTTTCTCCAGGGGTGCTTCGCTGCTGGTTTATGCCCCGTGTTTCGTGTCATTTTGCGTTTTGCAAGGGCCTTGTCTACCCGCGCATTAACCGCCTTGCCGTCAGCCTCTACCGCCTGTTTTTGCGCTTTGGTCATGGATGTATAGCTGAGTTTACGTTTGCGCCAGCGCAGTTCACGCGAACCGTCAAAGTGTTGGTGTAGTGCCACTTTGGCTCCCCGCAGTGCCAATCCCGTGCCGCTGGTCTCGACTTGTATCAATTCTCCCTGGTGTTGGCAGGATAGGTTCTTTGATAGCGTTTTTATCACCTGTACCGACAGGGTGCGCATCAGTTCTTCTGCTGTGCCGTGATACGGTAAATGCGCGTCCTGGGGGTCTTTGGGCACGACAGAGAAGCGTTGGTTGTAATCGGCAATGTACGCCGGCAACCAAGCATTGGCTTCTGCCATGTTATTGATTCCTGCCAGACGCATTTCCTTGACCAGCCTGTCCTGCAAGGTCTGGTTGGCACGTTCCACGCGTCCCTTGGCTTGTGGGCTATTGACATGAATACATTCGATTTCCAATTCCCTGGCTGCCCGTGAGAATTGGGTTTCTGCGTTCGGATCGGCATCCTTGGTATTGATACGGAAGATGCTGTGCTTGTCGCTATACAGTGCAGCTGGCACGCCGTGAGCCACGATGTGGTCGTGCAGGACGCGCATGTATCCCAGAGTGGTCTCGGTGGGCGCAAAGCGTAGCTGCATCAGATTTCCAGTGGCGTCATCGATGAACACCAGCAAGGTGCAATATTCGCCGCGCCCCTCAAACCAGTCGTGCGGCGAGCCGTCGATCTGGATCATCTCGCCCAGTCGCGCACGGCGTTCTCGCATGGGATGAACACACGCTTTGGCACCTTTGCGAGGCTTCCAGAAGCCTTCTGTCATCATGAGCTTGCGCGTGCTTTCAACCGAGAGTGTAATGCCGTGACGTTCATGCAATTTCTCGCAGGTCAGTGTCGGCCCGAAGTCAGGGTAATGCGCACCGATCAGGTTGATGGCCGTCGTGCGGATGGTGTCATCAAGCCGTCGGTTTGAGGCGCTGCCGCGCTTCTTGCTGATTAACCCGAGCAAGCCTGATACACGGTATCGTTTTACGATGCGCTTGATGCTTGATCTGACGCACGCTCACACCCAGTCGTTGACCCGCTTCCTTCTGATCGATTTTCCTCGCCTTTAGTAGCTCCATCACTTGTCCACGTACCGCTTCCTTTTGACTCATCATCATATCCATTCAAAAATTCTCGCCGTTTGTTTTAACTGGCGTTGAGTGTACTCACTCAGGGGACATTTCTATTTGGGAAAATGGGGACATTACTACTTTGCGCTAACAGTTCTCACCCGAAAGTAATCCAGGTTATAACCATTTCGTCTTGTCCAAACCTGCCTTCAGGGCACCTCTAAAAATCCCCTATCTCTGTAATCGAATTTGCTGTGTTTTG
>NZ_CAKMLL010000038.1 GCF_927797785.1 Candidatus Nitrotoga sp. BS
TACGGAGGAGTAAAACAGATTAGCACTCAGGCAACTTGCGTAGCCTGATCTTAACGACAGAATCGAATAATTCAGTGTCGACTAATTAAACTGGAGTGCAGACATTGTGCTTGTTACTACTGCCACAGTCAGATTTGTAATAACCCAATAGTTATTACATTGTGGGATTATTATGACCACTCGATACGGGTATGCTGAGAATAAGTGCAAAATTTTAAACTCGTAAATGCCAATATTTGGCAAATGTGGATATTTCTGGCAATAACTCATGTTGTTAACATTCACATCACAACATATCCTGATATAACCATGTTCGGTGAAGCGGCACTATAGTCGATCAAAAAGATGAGACATAGTGGAGTTGTGCCCAGCGCCATCATGGCCCAGGATGTCCCCGCAGCACTTCTCGACTGCTTGAAAATGCTCTCCAGACGGAATGCAGAGTACTGCCACCGGTTGCTAGTGATATGTGGAAAACAATGTAGGTGTTAGTGTCAGCTTTTCATCCGATCATCAGCAATTAAATATTTAACTCAATTGATGATGTTATGTCTCATTGAGCATGGAACGACAAGACGGAAGGACACTCTCGATGCAGGCATTAGCCGAAAGGCGCAGGCGTGCAGTCAAACTTCGGGAAAAAGGAATGCGGGTGAACGAAGTTGTACGGGCATGTGAGCTATCGCGTGGGACGGTCATCGCTGCGCATAAGGCATATTGTCTGGGTGGCTGGACGGGGATGGCATTAAAACCCCGCGAGTGCTCCACGGGAGCAGTACGAAGGTTGAATACTGAACAGGATCGCGAAGTTCAGAAACTTATTAGCGACAAGACCCCTGACTAGATAAAGATGCCTTACTCCCTGAGGGGTCGAACGGCGGTGTGGGGATTTACCCCCCAAAAGCCGATCAATAAAGCTTACGAGCAACGTCCAAGCGAGGTGAAGGCATGGCTTGCAAAACATCAGGACGAGATTGAAGTGTTTTATCTGCCGAGTGACGGCCCTGAGTTGAATCCAGATGAAATGCTCAATGCCGATCTCAAACAGGCAGTGACAACCAAGGCACCTGCGCAAACAAAGGGCCAACTTCTCAAGATGACTACCAGCCACATGCGCAAGCTACAGAAATCACCCGAGCGTGTAAAAAGTGACTTTGAACATGCTCCTGTAAAGTATGCAGCTTTAGGTAAATAATTTATTGCCGGATCAATAGTTCGTAATCCCTCAAAATAGACATAGCGATACTAAGTCACAGCCACGATACCTCAAAAATTATAATGAAATAGCATTTCCTATTGAAACAAGTACGTATAATGTACATATGGAATGTGCAATTTTCGTTAAGACAGTTATAAACTGATAATTACATATATTGGTTGCTTTGTTATTTATGCTTTACCACTAATTTTTGAAGTTCAGGAGATATGCAGAGATGAACCTTGATACCTATTTTTCGACCCCAGTTTGGTGGGACGAGCTTGATGTTGATGTTGATGCCATTTTTAAGTTTTGTCATCAATTAAAGCAGTCCAATCCACGCGGGAATAATCTTAGTAATGCAGGGGGATGGCAATCAAAGGAGTTTTACTATGGCGACCATCCGGAATTAACGCCTTTATTAAATGAGATTTTACTCAGATCAAAAAAATGTTTATCTGATTTTGGATATGATGACGTAAATTTTGAAACTTATATGGATAATGTATGGGTGAATATTAATAAGTTAAATAATTACAATAAAATTCATATTCATTGCTCAGCGTTTGTATCTGGTGCTTATTACGTTACCGACTCTGATGCTCAAATAGAGTTTTACAGGAATTTTCAGGAACAATATACAATAGAATCTTTAGCACCCATTTCAGAGCTTAACGCAATTAATGCGCCAAAGTTTTCTTATCCGGCAAGAAAAAACCATTTAGTTATGTTTCCGTCCTGGTTGCCCCATTCTGTCGAGCCAAACCAGGAAGACGTTGAAAGAATTTCAATATCTTTTAATGTACGGATAAGAAAAAAAGGAACGGAAAGGTAGAAATTCAATTTGTTACGTGCTTATTTAAGTTTTTGAATAGTCTTCAGCGTATCTGACACGGTCGGGTAGAGAAGAGTTATTTTCAATTCGCGTTTCATGCGCATGTTCGTCAGGCGGCGTGATTCATTCATGAATGAAAGCAGGGGCTTTGGCAATGTCTGTTGTGCCTGCTCACGACTGATACGCGGCACATGCGGCAAATCAAATGCTTCTGCCACTTTATCGAAATAGTCCCCCATCTTAAGTTCGCTGTCATCACTGGTGTGGTACACCCGATTCGGCTTTGCATGACGTAATGCTGCCATAACGATATGCGCAAGATCGTCTGCATGAATGTGATTGGTATAACTGTCTTCTGCATCCAAAATTGCTGGTGTACCTTGCTGCAAGCGTTGCAGCGGTAGCCGATCTGTCGCATAGATACCTGGTACACGCAGGATAATGGCACGCACGCCAGTTCGCTTTGCCCAGCTGCGAATTTTATTTTCCGCAGCCACTCTGCGCTGAGCGCGCGCAGTTTGCGCATTTAATGTGTGGGTCTCCGTGACATATTCCCCGGCGCAATCGCCATATACCCCGCTGGTGCTTATATATACAATACTTTCGGGTAACGTGCCACGAGATAAAACAGCTAGCAGATTGCGGGTGCGCGTATCGTTTTCGCCACCAGTATTTGGTGGCGGGGCAAAATGCAGCACAGTATGCGCCAGCCCACTCAATCGACGCAGACTGATTGCGTAATCCAGATCGCCGGGCATAGGGGTGATACCTGCCTCACGTAATTCAACGAAACGTGTTGTATTACGAAGCAGTCCGAACAATCGGTAATTAACCCTTAATAGACGAGCAACCCGCATGGCGATATCGCCGCAGCCAACAATCAAGATTCGTTTCATTGCATGATTATGCGTTAAAATTACTGTTTTTGCGCATTTGGCAATGCAAGATATTCATGGCATTCAACGTTCTCATTAAACCAAGCGATCATAGTTTTACCATGGAAGCCGACGAAACCATCCTTGAGGCGGGGCTGAGGTGTGGCTTTATTTTGCCTTACAGTTGTCGTGACGGCGTGTGTGGGACATGCAAAGGTTTGCTGCTACAAGGCACAGTGGACTACGGCAAGTACGAGGGCAGCATTCTGAGTGAAGCAGAGAAAGCAGGAGGCATGGCTTTGTTTTGCTGCGCCAAACCTATGTCCGATTTGATCATCGAGTGCCGCGAAGTGAATGCTGCAAAGGATATCCCAGTGAAAACCCTGCCTTGCCGCGTACACAAGCTGCAACGACTTGATGACGTGATGGTGATTTCCCTAAAGTTGCCTGCAAGCGAACGTTTGCAATTCCTTGCGGGACAATATATCGATGTTCTTATGAAAGGTGGAAAGGCACGCAGCTTTTCACTGGCCAATGCCCCACATGATGACGAGTTCCTGCAGTTGCATGTGCGAAACATTTCGGGTGGCGAATTTACTAAACATGTTTTCACGCAAATGAAAGAGCGCGACATCCTACGTTTCAAGGGGCCGCTAGGTTCTTTTTTCCTGCGCGAAGATAGCAGCAAGCCCATGGTATTTGTCGCCAGCGGCACCGGTTTTGCACCAATCAAGTCCATCATTGAACACGCACTGTATGCTGGTGAGAAACGTTCCATGCATTTTTATTGGGGGGCGAATAAATTGAGTGGCCTGTATATGCTCGATAAAGCCAAGGAATGGGAAACTCATGGCATAAAATTTACTCCGGTCTTGTCGGAAGCATTACCAGAGGATAACTGGCAAGGCAGGACAGGCTTCGTGCATGAGGCCGTCCTGGAAGATTACACCGATTTGTCCGGCTACCAAGTGTATGCCTGTGGCGCACCAGTAGTAGTTGAATCAGCACACCGCGACTTCACGACCTTGCGCGGATTGCCCAACGATGAGTTTTTCTCCGACGCGTTTACTCCCGCAGTCAAAGCTTGATTATAAGCGTTCTCACGGACTTGCCATAACCCCAGTTTCCATTTTCATTGTTATATGATGTTGACAAGCATCATAAAATACTTAGGAATGAGGAAACAACTGACACCGTTTAATCCCGTTGTAAGTAAGCCGAATATACTGGTTATCATTGATTGTCATTCCACATGAACTGGATGCTGTGCAGCTGTGCATAAACATTGCCCTTGGCAAGCAATTCCTGATGAGTGCCAATTTCGACAATTTCCCCTTTTTGCAACACGACGATTCTGTCGGCTTTTTCAATGGTAGACAAACGGTGGGCAATTACCAACGTGGTACGCCCTTGCATCAGGGTTTCTAGCGCCGCTTGCACATAACGCTCGGATTCGCTATCCAATGCAGATGTGGCTTCATCCAGAATGAGAATGGGTGTGTTCTTGAGTATAGCGCGAGCGATGGCAATGCGTTGGCGCTGTCCACCAGACATGCGTACCCCCCTTTCACCCACCAATGTTTGTAAACCTTGTGGCATTTCACAAATAAATTCCATTGCATGGGCGGCTTGAGCGGCGGCAATTATTTCTGCCTCAGGTACTTCGCGTTTCTGGCCATAGGTAATGTTGGCTGAAACGGTATCATTGAATAACACCACATCTTGGCTTACCAGTGCGATATTAGCGCGCAGACTTGCCAGCGTGAGCTCCGCAAGGTCATAACTGTCTAGCGTGATGCGTCCGCTACTCGGAGAATAGAAGCGCGGTACGAGGTTGACCAGAGTGCTTTTGCCACCGCCTGAAGCACCGACCAATGCGACTGTTTGCCCTGCAGGAATCTCCAAATTGATGTCTCGTAATGCCAGCTTTTCACCTTTTTGATATGAAAAGTTTACATGCTCAAATTTCAGTCGGCCAGAGGCGTGAGTAATTAATTTCTTGCCGGAATCAAGTTCACTTGGCGTATCAAGCAACTCAAACACACTTTCTGACGCAGCCAGTCCGCGCTGCAAATGCTCGCTGACGCTGGCGAGCCGTTTCAGTGGCGAGGTCAACATCAACATGGCTGTAATGAAAGAAAGGAAGCCACCCACCGTCGTTTCATCGCTGCGCGATTGTTCGGTAACGAGATAAACGATAGCTGCAAGCGCCACTGCTGACACCATTTGCACGATGGGTACATTAGCGGCGGCGGCCGCCGCCTGTTTCATGGTGTGACGACGCACCCAGTTGGCCTGGCTATTAAAGCGTTGACTTTCATAGTGCTGTCCACCGAATAGTTTAACTACCTTATGCGCGGTTACACTTTCTTCAATTACCTGGGTGATGTCTCCCATCGCGCGCTGCGAATTTCGGCTGGCTACACGCAACCGGCCACTGATGATTTTTATGATCAAGACTATAACAGGCGCCATTAACAGACTGAGTAGAGTGAGCTTCCAGTTGAGGTAAAAAAGCCAGCCTAGCAGCCCAACAATCATGAGGGAATCACGGATACCAATGGTCACTACGGTTGTAGCGGCAGCTGTTACTTGTGTTACATCAAAAGTCAATTTAGAGATTAGATTGCCGGTCGCATGATCATCATAAAAACGCGCAGGCAGGGCAAGCAGCTTGCTAAACATTTCGGCACGCAAATCCATTACTACTTTATTTCCCACCCAGGTGACAGTGAAGGTGGCAACAAAAGTAGCCAAGCCGCGCACCAAGAAAATAGCCAAGATAAACAGTGGAATCAAGCCAATGATGGCCTCATCTTTATGCACGAATGTGCCGTCTAGCATGGTTTTTAGCAAAATCGGCAATAGCGGCTCAGTAGCCGCAGCCACTACCATGCCAAGAATGGAAAGTGCAAATATGCGCCAGTAGGGTTTGACATAGTCGAGCAACCGAAAATAAAGCTGTGAACTGGTCATAATTTATAGCGCGCGGTAAGTTTGCAGAGTTATTACATGCTTTTCGACCTGATTTGCATGGTAAGTTGCCACTAAGCCATTAAGGCAGATATGCATAAATGGATTGTTACGAGCAGACCGACTGCTAATTGACCAAAAGATTCTTGTGGATTACTTCAACCATTTTATGGCCAGCTACATCATTCGCTTACAGTAAAGCGCAACCGCTTTACTTCATTTCTGCCGACATTTCAGCCTTTGTTTGTTACTGGAGTAGCAAAGCCAGCTCACTGCACGCCGATGGCAGCGAGGGCGAGGCACATGCAAACTTGCGTACGCCTAGTAAGGTAGCTGCGTCAGCTGCAAATGCCAGCCCTGTTTAATAATTAAGTGGCTGCATTCACAGCCTACATTAATGTAGCTTGTCGGTGCCTGGCTTAGTCGGAAAAGGCCAAGTTGCAGCCGGTTGCACAGGTGACGGAGCCGGGACTGTTTTAATTTTGGCAACAGGTAATTTTGCAGAAATAGCTGTTTTAGCTACAGGCTTCTTGGCAGCGACTGCTGTTTTAGCTGCAGGCTTCTTGGCAGCGACTGCTGTTTTAGCTGCAGGCTTCTTGGCAGCGACTGCTGTTTTAGCTGCAGGCTTCTTGGCAGCGACTGCTGTTTTAGCTGCAGGCTTCTTGGCAGCGACTGCTGTTTTAGCTACAGGCTTCTTGGCAGCGACTGCTGTTTTAGCTACAGGCTTCTTGGCAGCGACTGC
>NZ_CAKMLL010000039.1 GCF_927797785.1 Candidatus Nitrotoga sp. BS
AAATTTATCGTCACGAAATGGGACGCGCTCCATTCATCAGAAATATTGGATTTTTGCCTCATCCGGGTTAAGTGTGGGTAATTTTTAGATTTTCAGTATGATTTTATCTTCATCAATCGCAGTCTGAAGAAAGTGGTAAAACTTTCTGCAGGAGGCATCAAAGGCGTCTTGTTGTTGTTCAGTGATTTGAGGCCAGATGAGCGGGCCACCCTCTTTTTCAAGAAGATCGAAGATCACTTTCTCGACAGGTTTGCGACGAAGAGACGGATCATCATTAAGGCTTCGTATCACCTCGCCGCCAAGCATCCACATATGGTCGCGAAAACGGCGTAATGTTTTAGGAGCAAGTTTTGTGGTCAACAGATATAGCAGGAATGGCTTGAGGAATTCGACGATTTCACGCCCTGGCGTGATGTCGCTTTCTTCGCCTGCCCAACTTGCTGGCCAGCCCTTAATATCCGGGCAGAACTGAAGTAGTCTGCAAGCGTCATTATCTTCTGTAACAATTACTCCTCTACTTCCTTTCTTGATTTCTTCGGACATGTTAATCACTCGCTTGCTAAATGAATGCTATCACTTCCCCGGTTTTGTCTATAAGAATACCCGGTTGACTGAAAACAAAAAAGCAGTCGAAGTCGACGTGCGCGAGAGGGGTCGTTCAAAGCCGATCTGCTCTGTTTGTCATGAACCAGGCCCATGTTATGACCACCTCCCCTGTAGACGGTTTGAATTTATTCCCATATGGGGCTTTGCCGTATTTTTTCTCTACTGCATGCGGCGGGTTAACTGCCCAACCTGCGGCGTCAAAGTCGAAGAGGTTCCATGGGGCACCGGCAAGCACACCCTATGCAATGCCTACATGCTACACCTTGCACACTGGGCTCGGAAGTTGTCGTGGAAGGAAACGGCAGAAAGTTTCCACACCAGTTGGGATAAGGTTGTTCAGTCCGTACAGTATGTAGTGGAATGGGGGCTGGCTCATCGTGAACTGGGTACGATTCGTGCCATTGGTGTCGATGAAATCCAGTACGGGAGTGGTCACCAATATGTGACTCTGGTCTACCAAATCGAGGCTGGCTGCATCAGATTACTTTGGATTGGGAAGGAACGAACAATGGCAAGCTTCGAGAAATTCTTCACCCTGATAGGCAAGGAATTGGCGGAGAAAATCGAGTTCGTTTGCTCCGATATGTGGAAGCCCTATTTGACCTTAATCGAGAAGCATTGCACGAACGCGCTGAACATTCTGGATCGGTTCCACGTCGTCGCTAAATTAAATAAGGTGCTTGATGAAGTACGGGCCTCTGAAGCAAAAAAGATGGTTCAGGATGGCTACGAACCTGTGCTGAAGCAATCGAGATGATGCCTGCTCAAAAAACCAGAAAACCTGACTGCCCATCAGCGAGTGAAATTACGCGAAATCCTTCGCTATAATTTGAAAAGCGTTCGAGCCTATCTGTATAAGGAAGACTTCCAGCGATTCTGGAAATACGGATCTCCGGTCTGGGCGGGAAAATTCCTGGACCAATGGTGCAGGGATGTGATGCATTCAAAAATTGATCCACTGAAAAAATTCGTCGGAACGCTACGAAATCATCGAGAACTTTTACTCAACTATTTCAGAGCCAAAAAAGCGTTTTCAAGCGGCGTTGTTGAGGGATTAAATAACAAGGCTAAAGTCACTATGAGAAAAGCTTACGGTTATAAGACCTACGAAATGCTAGAGTTATCACTATATCATGTACTTGGAAGGCTACCTGAACCACAACTTAACCACAGATTTTTTTAACGAACCGGATTTTTAGAGGTGCCCTAAAGTAAAAAATGTTTACACGGCTCTTCGTCGTCACCGATTATTTGCAATGATGCCGCCACCTAGACAAATTTCGCCATCGTAAACGACCACCGATTGTCCTGGAGTAACAGCTCGTTGTGCTTCACTAAATTCAAAGTTGCTAAGGGTTTCAGATAGCGTGTTGAAGTGGCAACATACATCGGCCTGGCGATAACGGATCTTGGCAGTGTAGTCACGTGAAATATCAGGCATATGGTTATTAATCCAGTGTAGTTCTGTTGCATCCAGAAATGTGGTCAGCAAAGCTGGATGATTGTGTCCTTGCACCACAATCAGGTGATTGTTCGCAATGCATTTGCCTGCCACGAACCAAGGCAGGCCTTGCCCACCAATACCTAAACCTTGACGCTGGCCGATGGTATAGAACGATAGACCCATATGTCCCCCGACTATTTGACCATCGGGCGTGCACATTGGGCCAGGTTGGGCAGGCAGGTAACGGTTGAGAAATTCGCGGAACGGCCGCTCGCCAATGAAGCAGATTCCAGTGCTATCTTTTTTGGCATAGTTAGATAAATTGTGCTGGCGTGCGATTTCTCGCACCTGCGATTTTAGCAGCATACCTAGCGGGAACATCGTTCTGGACAATTGCGCCTGATTCAAGCGATATAAAAAATAGCTTTGATCCTTACTGCTGTCTATTGCCTTGAGTAACTGGTAATTACCGTCCACGTTGCGTATTTGCGCATAATGTCCTGTTGCAATGGAGTCTGCGCCCATATTGACAGCATATTCCAAAAAAGCCTTAAATTTAATTTCAGAATTGCACAGAATATCCGGGTTAGGAGTGCGCCCAGCCGCGTATTCGCGCAAAAAATGGCTGAATACGCGATCCTTGTATTCTTTGGCGAAATTAACTGTTTCGATAGGGATGCCTATGGTGTCGGCGACAGAAACTGCATCTATCAGATCTTGACGCGAGGAACAGTGCTCGTCACTATCGTCATCTTCCCAGTTTCTCATGAACAGGCCAATGACTTTATAGCCCTGCTGTTTCAGTAGTAGTGCGGTAACAGCAGAATCCACTCCGCCGGATATGCCGACGACAATGCATCCCTTAGTCATAGTGTATTAACATGTCTAGAGGATAGCGTTTGTTGCAAAGACAATCCGCTATACAGCCCAGAAATAATGAGCTATGGTGGCATTTGAAGCTGGCACGGATTTTTTCCGCTGTCATTCTAGATTGGACGAAGCAAGTCTTTGTCCAGCGACCGTTCCAGGTAGTGGGCGAGGACGTGTCCGGTAAGCGTGATGCGTATATAGGTGGTGTATGCACAGACGTACGCCAGTGGAAATGCCAATCAGATACTGTGGCTTGAATTCGTAAGCTGATTCTTCAAATCCTTTCCGTATTACTGCTGCTTGCAGAGATTCGTTAGGTTCTAGGTGATTAGCAGGTTGGTTGAACAACAGGATGTGTTCCTTAATCAGAAGAAATTTGCAGCCTTACTCGATATCAAGCGGCTACAACGACTTTAGGGTTCCATATCATGTAATGCCAATTTCAGATTGTGTTTTTTAAGTGGGGAAATGGATAAAAAAATGGCAGGGTTGCCCCTGCCATTTCGAAGTGGTCACAAAATTAATGAGCTGCTGGAGCTGCTTCGTCAGCTTTATGTTCATCAGCTTTCTCGGCCTTATGAGCCTTCTTATGGCTCTTCTTATGAGCTTTATTATAAGCCTTTTGATCTTTTTTGGCAGGAGCTGCAGCAGAGTCCGACGCTGCTGCAGGAGCAGGAGCAGGAGCATCAGAAGCGACAGCGGAGAAAGAAGCAGCAGCAAATACAGCAGCGATCAGTGTGGACAACAGTTTCATGTGAACTCCAGTATTAGGTTAATAAACATTGGTGACATTACTTTAATGTCAATGATAAGTAACGCTTCAGTTCTTCATTGGTTGACAGCTTGGATAATCAATTTAATGTTGGTGCCGGGAGAGGGACTCGAACCCTCACACTGTTACCAGCACCGGATTTTGAGTCCGGCGCGTCTACCAATTCCGCCATCCCGGCTTGTTAAGCTTGAGATTATCCATGAAACAGGAGTCTTCATCAAGTATAAGCGTTGCCCAATGGCGTTTGAGTCCAAGCGGAGCACATGAATCCAACGGGATTTAAGTCTTATCGATAAGGTTAATGAGAACCCAAACCATTTGTCTGGGCAAAATCTGCTGAAGAGATTTCTAAGAAAATGCATAGTTAAATATAACTTTTTGATAAAAAACAGTTATATTTATGATCGACTATAACCTCCAAACTACCCTTACTTAATAATTGCGGTACCAGCTTTACCAAGCGCATGAAGATGTGTGCCAATGCACATCACAGCGCGATGTACTTGACCTTTGCTTTACCTCGAACCGACAATAACGCCAAGCCGCGTTCACACATTCAGCCACACTTACGTGAAGCTTGTATATCATCATTTGATGTCTCACCCCGTGTGATCATATCTCCATCCGTAGTTGGCCACTGTTTTGAGCCCGCCAGTTGATGCGAGACAATATTGAGTCATTACAGAGAGAGAAGAAGTTATAAGTCCAAACCATCCATGCACCCGAACAGCCCTTCGAATGCGGTCCAAATCAATACCCCACCTGCAAGTGTCACGATATTTGCCTGCTTGAACGGCATCCCTGTTGCCACTGCGTGTAAGTGGAAAGGGCGCACTAATGAGGATGCAGAAAGACTTAAATGGACAACGGGAGTTAGTTCACGGATCGCTTTACCCGCAAGGATAAACGCGCCATAGCCTCAGAACTGGAGACGATTTTGACACTCTCTATATAAGTGTCTATAACCAACATATCCTGCAGCGCGCTTTGAATCACTTTACGCCCATCCAGTCATTGAAAAAATGGTACACAGAAAAATCAGAGTTAATTGTTAATCGCGTTTATAGACAAGCGTGACTTGACAGATAACCTTAAATTATCCTTCGCGCAAGTATATTTTTGCCGCTGCCAGAGCCCTTGGTTGACCGAGCAGTACTAGTACGTCACCAGCTTTCATTATCATATCGCCCGCAGGTTGATTGCCGCGTACGTTATGGCGGCGTACCGCATTGACTTCTACATTTAATTCGGCCAGGTTAATTTCATCAAGTGTCTTACCCACGGCGGCATCGTTTTCCCCCAGCAAGACGCTATGGAAGCGCGGTTGTAAATTTTCCGTGGCTTCACCTAATACATTCGCCGCAGTGCGAAAGTAGGTGCTGAACATGCTATAGCGGCGCGCTCGATTTTCCTGAAGGCGGCGGACGACACGGTTGAGTGGCACGCCAGACATAAGTAGTGCTTGTGATGCCAGCATCACGCTGCCTTCAAGCACGTCCGCTACAACTTCGGACGCTCCAGCTTGTTTGAGTGCCTCGATATGGGTCTCGTCGGCGCTGCGAACCACCACTGGCAAGTCGGGGCGCAGTTCATTTACTAGGTGTAAAATTTTTAGTGCGGAGTGGGTGTCGTTGTAAGTGACGACCAGAGTTTTAGCGCGCATTAATCCGGCCGCCAAAAGCACTTCTCGTTTGGCGGCATCGCCAAACACCACATTCTCACCCGCTGCAGCAGCTTCATGTACACGACGTGAGTCGAGGTCGAGCACGATGAATTGAACATTTTCCTGCTTCATAAAGCTTGCCAACGACTGTCCACTTCGTCCGTAGCCGCAGATAATAATGTTTGCATCGGCAGAAATACTTTGAACCGCTATCTGATGGATCTGCATGGCGCGGTTCATCCATTCAGAAGGCACAATACGTCTCACAATAGCATCGGTATGCTGGATTAGAAAAGGCGCGGCCAGCATGGAGAGGAGCATGGTGTCCAAGATAATTTGTACTGCAGCGGGAGATAGCAGGTTTGCCCCGCCTGCCAAGGTTAACAGCACGAAGCCAAATTCACCGGCTTGCGCCAAACCCAGGCTGCTTCGAATCGCTACTCCCCAATCACCGGAAAACCTATGTACCAATAATGCCACTACAGTAAATTTAATCAGAAGTAAGCACAACAGCATCAGAAGTACCCAGCCGATATTGACAAACATTTCAACGGGATCCAGCATCATGCCTACAGTAACGAAAAATAGACCCATTAGTACATCGCGGAAAGGTTGTATATCATCTTCAACTTGATAGCGGTATTCAGTTTCAGCAATCAAAATACCGGCCACAAATGCCCCAAGTGCCAGCGATAGTCCAACAAACTCAGTGAAATAGGCAAGCCCCAGAGTGATAAGAAGCACGTTGAGCATAAACAGCTCGGAAGATTTTTGACTCGCAACGACATGAAACCAGGATCGCATCACACGCTGGCCGAATAACAACAACACAGCTAGTACTACTGTAGCTTTAAGCAGTGCGAGGGAGAGAGTGAGAGGCAGGTCGCCTGGTGGACTCGCCAAAGCCGGAATGAGGATAAGCAGCGGCACTACAGCTAAATCCTGAAACAGCAATACACCGATGATCTGCTGACCGTGCGGTGTGTTCATGGCGGCGCGTTCGACAAGCATCTTACTGACAATAGCGGTGGATGACATCGCCAGCACACAGCCCATTGCTAAGCTTGCACGCCAATCAAATCCTGCCAGCCACCCAGTTGCCATAATCAACAAAAGAGTTATCACCACCTGCGCGCCACCCAGGCCGAATACCGTGCGTTTCATTTTGTGGAGACTCGCAAGGCTGAATTCAAGGCCGATGCTGAACATTAGAAATACCAAGCCGAATTCCGCCAGATGACGAGTGCTTGGCGTGTCAGGTATCCAGCCCAGCGCATGCGGACCGATCAGAATGCCCACTGTCAAGTAGCCTAGTACTACAGGCAAGTGCAACACACGGCAAGCCACCACCACACCTACCGCAACGGCAAGCAAAATTAGAACGAGCTGTAGCGAATCGGTCATGTGTGTATCAAATAA
Source organism: Candidatus Nitrotoga sp. BS (assembly GCF_927797785.1). Lineage (GTDB taxonomy): Bacteria > Pseudomonadota > Gammaproteobacteria > Burkholderiales > Gallionellaceae > Nitrotoga. Next base: position 6,775 of record NZ_CAKMLL010000039.1, read on the forward strand.
ACGAGCTGGTTAATCATTGGTTCTACCGTACCCGAATGTAAGTAATAAAGGAAATAACCGAGTAAATTGAGATTGTTAATGGCCGACAGCGGAAACAAACCCACCATAACTATTGGTCACCCGCTGCTATCAAGCAGCGATATATTTCAATTGTAATATCGGCTCGTAGCATGATACGTCGAACCCAACATTTACCAACCGGCTTCAAATGACCATCGCGAGGATTGTTCGCAGAGGATGATTCATAGAAACACGTTGTTCCATTTGGAAGTGACTGAGCAGATACGTCTATTAAAATCTATGCCTTGCATCAATAACACTCTATTTTTCATTGATACAATCTTACCAGACAAGAAAAATTAAGGTGGGGGGTTTCCAATATCTTGCTTAAGTATCATGCTAGCAGCCTGACGGCCTTGCTGTTAAAGCGGCCAACAACTCGGACTCGTCGAGCGGATTTGATCGTGATTTCATAAATTGAATTTTCAGTTTGCGTTGCTTCGCGAAGTTACATGAGACAACCCAATAGCTATTTCTATTCTGAGTGGTCTTGCCATAAGTGCCACTATTACAATATTTTTATGCTGTATTGCAAGAGCTGCCCCCGCTGACCCACTTCTTCAAGCGCTCAGCGCACGGGCGTATCACGCGCCAGCTCCTGGCCGCGATCGGGCGACTGTTCAAATGTGATGGTGGGGATCACTGGAAGACTCCAAGTGATTGCAAATTTTTCTCCAAGGCCTGTCGTAGCGCGAAGCCTAACGTGAAGCTAAGGAGCTGCGCGCTTTTGCGCAGTCCCGCTTGAGCGTAGGGCTAGGCGAGCGCGTGAATGTAAGACCATGTGCCTTACCCATCTCAAAATGAGTAACGCGGCAAGAACTGCGGGCAAAATCACATAAAGGTGTTCGGGTTCGATTATGTAGTGAAGCACCGAACTTACCCACTGGGGATTGCCATGACCTTCGTGAGCAAACGCTGACGTCGCCATGAACAATAAAATGAGCGAGGAAAGTGCACGATATATTGTCTTCATAGAACCATCTCCTTTTTCATTGATATGCATAACGCTATGCCAACCGGCGCGTAGCGCAGCGGAGGAATCTGGTGAGCGATAGCCAGCAGTATTGAGACCTGAGCACGTTGTTCTGCTCTGCTTATTTGGTTTTATCTTTTTCAGCTTTTATCCGACCACTTCCCAAATCGGTGGAAGATATTGATGAAGTCTCTTTTCCAATAGCAGTTGAACTTGAAAATAGTAAAAGTGTGGAAAAAAAGCGAGGGCGATGTCTAACGAAAAAGGTTAGATTTTGATCGCGAAGCAAGCCACAATTTAACCGTACTCGTTGAACGAAGCCGCTATCGCGGAGAAACATCCCTCAGCAACATGATTCAATAACATAATTCATCCTCATCCCGAAAAGGATTTTTTTGTACTCTACCATGAGGATGAATCGTAATGGCATCAGAATTTCCAGCGCAATTTGCGTGCAATTATCACTGTCTGCTCAATCGGTTGAAGTTGCATGGGATGCAGCCAAAAACCATCGCACTGTATTCACACGGCGCACGTCGAGCCGGGGGATATTTTGATTATCGGATTGATAATTTGACCCGGCTTCAGTTGACCGATTATTTGGTACATGTCGTCAATTCGCTTTCCTGGAGTTCGCTCAAACATGACCTGTATGGGCTGAAGTTTTATTACGCCCAAGTATTGAATAGTACCCTGGCCGGGCGCAGATTTGGTCAAACCGCCCAAGTCACACACACTGCCGGATATTATTACCGTGCCGCAGCCCCAACAAATATTCATGGCCACGCGGGTGCTCAGTTTCCGCGTGTTTTTCTTTACCCTGTACAGCCTGGGGTTACGGCTGGGCGAAGGGTTGCGTTTGCAAGTCGGGGACATTGATGCGGACCGCATGCGGGTGCAGGTGCGTAACGCCAAAGGCAATCGGGACCGCTTTGTCCCGTTGCCGGAAAACACCTTGCAGATATTGCGCCATTCCTACGCCACCCACCTGATCGAAGCAGGCGCCGACCTGCTGGAAGTGCAAAAAATCCTCGGCCATCAATCCATCCTCACCACCCTCCGTTACACCCACCTCACCGACCATACCAAATATAACGCCGCAGACCGCATCAATGCGCTGGCAGGCCAGATATCAATCGGCTGGGGCAACGTCAAATGATCCGGCTGGCACTCATTGTTGACACCTATGCAGCCGAGCTGATCGCACAACATGGCCATCGCCTGTTACCCAGCCAATTGGCGGCATTGAGTGCCTTTCGAATTTGCCGTAGCAGCATGAGCCCCAAGATGCAACTGGGTTGTGATCATTGCCAAGAGCAAAGCTATCTGCCGCATTCCTGTGGGCATCGCCACTGCCCGCATTGTCAGGCGCATGAGTCGCAACGCTGGATAGACCAGCAGTCGCAAAAGCTGATTCCCGGCAATTACTTCATGGTAACGTTCACCTTGCCCGCCCAATTCCGTAGGCTTGCCTGGGGGCAACAGCGCGTGATGTATGACCTGATCACCCGCAGCGCATGGGAGACCATCAACACGTTCAGCCGGAATGACAGAAAACTGCGCGGCACCACCGGTGCGGTGACCGTGTTGCACACCCCCGTCGGCTGGATTATCACCCGCATGTGCACCTGGTGATGCCATCCGCCGCGTTTGACAACAAACGGCGGCTGTGGCGCAACAAAGACGGCGGTTAGCTGTTTGACCACAAAGCACTGGCGAAAGTATTCCGCGCCAAAATGCTGACGGGCATCAAACAAGCCGGATTGAAACTGCCGGACACTTATCCCACCAAGTGGGTGGTGGACTGCCAAGCGGTCGGGGGAGGCCGACAGGCACTGATTTACCTCGGGCGTTATCTGTATCGGGGCGTGATACAGGAGAAAGACATCCTGTCCTGCGACAAGGGTAACGTCACGTTGCGTTATCAAAACAGCCAAACCAGGCAGACTGAAACCCGCCCGGCGATACGCTGTAAATGTTGTGGCGGGGAAATGAAGATTATCCGCACCCGCATCAAGCCATTCACCCACCGATCACGGAGGCTTGCGTCGAACAGGGAGAGAGCCATGTAACGCAACACACACCGCCAACCTGCCGGACTTGGCAGGCGGGGGCGCACTCGCCCTGCAAAAGGGTGAAATCAGGTAAAAACGCATCAAGAATGGCGGGTTGAGCAAAACAGGTTGCTGCAATGCCAACTTTTAGCGGTGGATTTTGGGGTTTGACGCGGAACAGAACCCAAGGCGTCGCACCGATCAGAGAGATATTTCCATAACAAGCAGATTCACAGCAGCCTCACCGGGCTTGTACAACAAACGGTTCAGATTGTGGCTCGCTTCGCGATCACAATGTCGGGTAGCCAAGCGCGGTCACCCGCGCCCAGCCCCCTAAGAACCGTACG
>NZ_CAKMLL010000040.1 GCF_927797785.1 Candidatus Nitrotoga sp. BS
TCTCGCCCCATCATTCTGTTAGAAAAAGTTGCACTTCGTTGTTGAATCCGCGGAGTAATGAGATCTCGCGTACAGATCGTTATTTACATCCGTTTGTGGTGATGCTGGTCGATGTTGATTATTTTAAACGAATCAATGATGGCTATGGTCACCAAGAGGGTGACAAAGTTTTGATATGCCTCTCTTCCCTTTTAAGTAAAGCATTTCGCCGTACCGATAGCGTCGGTCGTTGGGGCGGTGAAGAGTTTTTGGTTGTTTGCCCTGAGCTGGATCAGCAGACCGCACTGAAGTTGGCTGAACTATTTCGAGAAAAAATTGAGCAGTATGATTTTGGAGTGGCTGGAAAAGTGACAGTAAGCATAGGGCTAGCGATTTACGAGAAGGGCGGGACTATGGATAGGCTGATTATGCGTGTTGATAATGCGTTATACCAAGCGAAGGATGGTGGGCGAAACAGAGTGGTGATGAGTGACTAGGTTTTCGTTTGATAAAAAGGATAGTCAGCAACGCAACGGGGCCGGGTCTTTCAATTATGCATTCTTGAGCGAAGTTTGATGGATCGCTCTATTGACAGTGGGATAATGCACCACAAAAGTATCGGCAATTTGCTGCATCGTAATCACCGGACTCATGTGCCTTTTTTAGAATTTGGAAGGCTTCAACATAAAAATCGAGCGGTTTCCCCCAACGGGTGGCAAGCCAATACCAGTGCGGATAAATCCCTTTTTGATGCTGTATTGCAAGTCCTGCCGAATTGCGTGTGACCCCTCGGCGTATATTACCCGCAACATGCCTCCAAGACTGTGAACAACTTTGTTTGCTTGGTGTGTGAGAGTTTCTACGATGGCCTCATCCGGTCACACCAAAATTCCCACCAGAATTGCCATGCTTAAGAAAAATAAAGCGCCCGCCGCTATCCATTTGAGATTGCCGCCATAAAACAACTGTCCGCGCACCTGACGGATGATGATAGCGGTGCGTTGTGCTGACAAGCCGGGGTAGGTTTGCCAGCCAGCATCATCGGGTGGCAGCGCTTCCGAAAAGAGTGTCGTCTCAGCTCTGTGCAAATAATGCCGTACGATTTCAGCGTTGCCTTCTGTATGGTCGAGCAATAGTCGTCGGCGCTGGGCGGGCGATAGCCAGGTTGCGATTGTGCTGCCATGTTCTGCTGCTACGCCTGGACTGAACGCGGTCGTTGCATCGAGTATCTGTGCTCGGCGTATCAGCGGCCAGCCAAACCAGCGATGCCGATGCAGCTGCCGGATCAGCTCCACTTGATCGCGTCCTGGCGTGGCATTGACCGATTCCCGCTCTGGCGCTGGCGTCACCCATGCGGGTGAAATCGTTTGTTGCAATGCGTGCTCGAAAAAGTCGACCACAATGCCAGTTGGCATCGTGGCGCGCTCATAAGGACGTATCAACATAGCCTCTGAGCCGAATTCAGCCGCCCAGCAAGCCAGTAGATGGTGCGTATTCAGCCTGGGAGTAAAAGCGCGCGCGAAGGTTTTAAACTCGATAGTCGGATCGCTGCTGCCTTTGACGTACTGCACGTAATGCGCGCCCAGCAGGTAATCCTGACGGCGGACATATGCGATTACGAAAGGCTGATATTGAAATGCCTGAGCCAGCCCGGACAAAATTTTCACCCCAGCCGTCAGGTAATCCATATTAAGATCAATCTGGTGCGCGGTTTGCATGTCGAATAAATCCTCGGCTGACACGACGATGGTATCGGCACCGATGCGGCGGCGCTCATCCTCAATCGCATCAAACATGGCGCGCGAGCAATCGTAGGGACGACAAATAGCACGTTGCCTGCGCCAAAAATGCTGCGCCGCGTCTGCTTGTCCGCAATTGTGCATGGCTTCATGGCGCAGCAAGGCAAACATGCGGTAGTGACTGATCCGGTATGCGCGCACCTTTTGATGCACGGTTTGATCGACGGGATACAAAATGCCGCGTTGCGCAAGAGCGGCGCTGTGCAGGTGCAAAAATGACTGCAGTGCTTTCGACCCGGTTTTGTGCTGACCAATGTGAATAATGATTTTCACTTTTGCTACAGTCACAATTTGCGCCCCGATCCGATGAAACGTGGCGGCTGCATCACCGTGCATACAGAAATATCAACCAAGCCAGCAAGAAAGATTTCGCGCACCGCTTGTTCCGAAAAACGGTGATAGTCGCCCGGAAAAAGATGCTCACCCAAAGTGACCGTGCTAGCACGTAATACATCACTGTTGACGAGGCGCGCAAAGGCCTTCAGCAGCCATCCCGTTACCGGCTTATTGCGCAGAAAAGATTGTGCGCCCATACCTTCATATCCCGGTACGCCGATCATAATCAGGCCGCCCGGTGCCGTAACCCGATGGATTTCAGCCAGCGTTTTCCAGAAATATGGATCGTGCTCCAATGTGGCGTTGCAAAGCACGGCCTCGAACTGTCCGTCGACAAAATCGGGCATGTGGTTGGCGTTGCCATGAAGCAATAATGGGTCAAGTTATTTGATTAATAATAAATTTATAAACCTCTTCTACATCATTCGTCAATTAGATAATTATACGTATATGCACTCAAGCGACTTGATCCGTTACTTTTGCAAATGTCCTATTGAAATAGTATTTGTGGTCGCGGGATTCGCCAGATTCGCCTACTGTAACCCATGACGCGCTTTAATAGCGTCTACCTTGTGGGCACAGAAAATTCTCTGGTAGTTAGCGTTTGCTTGGAAATCATAACAAATTGATTTTGTGTAACAATTATTCTATCTATGATAAAGTAATGCAAGCAAAACAACCAATCTTCCCAATTGCAGGTATGTTTGGGTAAGGTAAGAATGGTTGTAACTTGAGTTTCGTTCGGGCAAAAAATGCACGTACCACTTAAGCATGCATCAACAGAATCTTTATTAAGCGAACAGAGCCATATTTGTACGTCCTAAATTGCCATTTAGCATCTGCCAAAAATAGCCATACTTTGGGTACTGAATGTCTAAAGTTGAGCATGCGGTACCTGTCCCGACAGTTTATTTGCTTGCTTCACTTTTGGTTGACTGAAAGGGCTGCTTTAGGCTATTCTGAAGCGAGTAGCGTAGCTTAAAAACAACCGAAAATTTCATATGGCATGGCTGAAATGTTTCCATAAAAAAGAGAAGATTTCACCGAGTTGTGACTTTTGGCCGAGTGCCTGCGGGAATGTCAGCCCGTGCGATTACCTATATTAAGCCACGGAGATATTATGAATAGTGATCAAAAAATTGAGGAGTTGAATCAGTCTGTGGGTATAGAGTGCTGGTCGGCGGAACAAATGCAACAAGCACGAGCCGCGGCAGCAAAGGAAGTTGGATTTGAAAAAATTGTATTCCGCGATAAATTAGATACTCCTGAAATGGTGGTGCTACCGGCAGGAAGTTATGGCATGGGTGAAGCATTTGAGAAGCATAAGGTTACCTTTTCTCGTCCCTTTGCGGTAGGGAAGTATCCGGTTACGGTGGCAGAATGGAAGCGTTTCGTTGATAGGTTGCGGCCCGAAGAAGAAGTGTTGCCAGGTGTTGGAGCGGGATATTTGGCGGGTACAGGAACAGTACGCGGGCATCACCAGACTTTACTCAAATCCCCTACGAAGGCAACTGATTTGCATCACGAAGTTTTAAGTGATGTTAAAGAGACTAACAGTGACTTGCCGGTAACCAATATCAATTGGTTTGATGCGCAGGATTATGTGCGTTGGCTATCGACTCAGACAGGTCATACCTACCGTTTGCTGACCGAGGCAGAATGGGAGTACGCATGTCGTGCAGGGTCAGTGACAGAGTACTACTGGGGTGATGAGATAGGGCAGAATAATTGCAATTGCCAATATAGCGAGAGCGAATGGAGCTGTAAAAGTGCCTCGCCCGTGGGCAGTTTTAAACCGAACGCTTTTGGCTTGCATGACATGCTTGGAAATGCATGGGAGTGGGTAGAGGATCCATGGCATGAAACTTACGAAGGGGCACCGGATAACGGAACGGCTTGGATGTCCGAAGGCAACCGACAGTGGCGCGTGTTACGCGGGGGGTGCTGGGATAGCGATCCGCGGGATGCGCGATCTGCCCTTCGTTTATGGATTGAACCTTCAATTCGGAACTATGGTATTGGATTCCGAGTTGCCAGGACGCTGTAAGTAAGACGACGGCATAGTGATTGAATTTAAATTTGCACTTTCCCTACACTGCTGGATAATGGATTGCATCACGTCAGTCGTAGATATGGAAGCCGTCCTAAGAAACTAAACCTGGGCGGAGATGCCCACTCTGGTTTGTCACACCCAGCCTGTTGCCTTGTTTGCCACGGTAATCTGCTGGGCGTTATTAAAATGTGAAGTCTGAAAGGGAGATGATTGGGTGATTGATCAGGAAGAGCAAAAACATCAGGAAACCGAACATGGTCAGGTAGCTACTTTGCTGCTAGAGACGGATATGGACTGTTGCATCACGATCGATGGTGAGGATCAGGGCATTCTAAAAAGAGATTACCCCCGCAGTTTCCTTTTGCCGTTGGGGTATCCTCTTATTCATGCCGCTACGCAAGATGGATTGATGGGAAAAGAATGGGTGCAGCCACTTTATCGGGAAGAAGATATCGAGCATTTTATTAATCTGGCGGAAGAGCATACCCAAGCAAGAGTCGCACTTGAAGAGGAAATGCGGAAGCCGTTGGGCATAGAATGTTTGTCAGTGGAGCAGATACGGCAGGAGCAACTGGAGGCTGCGAAGTCTGCGGGGCTTGATATAGAGTTCCGTGATGGGTTGGATCATCCGGAAATGGTGGTGATACCGGCAGGCAGCTATCGAATGGGAGAGGTATCTGATAAACATAAGGTCACTATCACTCGTGCTTTTGCCGTAGGTAAATATCCAGTTACGGTGGAGGAATGGAGAAGATACGTTATGGCGAAGAGCGTAATCAAAGAAGAGCCGATGAGCGTTCACTTTGGTGCTGCAGGTGATGGCAGCGATGTGAAGCCGTACATCGAGCCGGAAGACCCTCCCCATTGTCCTTCTAATAATGGCTGGATAGGCACTACGCTGCCGGTTACTAACGTTAGTTGGTTTGATGCACAGGATTATGCGCGTTGGCTAACTGCCGAAACTGGCCAAGCCTATCGTTTGTTGACTGAAGCGGAATGGGAATACGTCTGTCGTGCTGGCTCTGTGACCGAGTATTATTGGGGTGATGAAATAGGCAATATGAATTGCAACTGCCAGGATAGCGGTAGTAAATGGAGTTGTAAGCGTGCGTCGCGAGTAGGCAATTTTGCGCCTAACGTTTTTGGTGTGCATGACATGTTGGGAAATGTGTGGGAATGGGTGGAAGACCACTGGCATAATAATTACGAGGGTGCTCCCTCAGACGAGACTGCTTGGACTTATGGAGGTAACCAGCAGGGACGCGTAGTGCGTGGTGGCTCTTGGGATTGCAGCCCTAAACTTGCTCGCTCTGCCAGTCGCGCGCGAGCCGTAACGTCAAGCCGATACGACGATTTTGGGTTTCGTGTTGCCAGCACGTTGGATGTCCCATCCGTTTAACTGCTTCCCTTCTGTTTTTGACCTTTGAGCTTCTTGCAAAACTATTTTTGCTAAAAATGCTTAAAAAAGTAGCAAATTTTTGATGTTAATTGATGAAAGTTGTAGTTTTATAGCCGGGTAAACGGTTGCTGAAAGTGCGCAATAATTCACAACCCCTCCCAATCGCGTCAAATGGGCTTTTGGTGAGTTTTGGGCTATTTTGACCACATGTAACGATGTCACTGTTTCAGCGCAGACAAGGCTGGTTTTAAAAATTCCGACTACTTTTGCAAGAGGCTCCTTTATGTATATTAATCTCACTTTAAGTGACGAAAAGTTTCGGAGTAATCTCAATTTAGTCTTGGCGCGATAGGCCAGCTATCACTTTTGTAAAGTCTCAGAAGATTGCGCTGAAAGCAAAGGCTGATTTAATTCATCATTAGAATTGGGGTAAGCAGCGAGAGGTGATTGGGGTGTCTAATATGGAAGAACAGAAACCTAAGGAGATTGAGCGCAGTCGTAAAGCTATCTTGCTGCTCAAGACTGACATGGACTGTCGCCTCATGGTGAATAGTGATAATCATGGCGCACTGCAGAAAAATACGCCACTCAGTATCGAGTTGCCCTTAGGTAGTCATCTTATCAACGTCATCTCGCAAGATGGCCTGCTGGAGAAGGAATGGACACAGGATTTAAACCATGAAGTGCAGGTTGTCTGTTTGATTCAACTGAAGGAAGAGTTTGCCCAGCTTCAAGCAAAACGTAAAGAGGAAGTGGGCGAACCGCTGGGCATAGAATGTTGGTCGGTGGATCAGATACAACAAATACAAATGGCGGCGGCAACCGAAGTTGGACTTGCCAAAGTTTTCCGCGATGGGCCGAATTCTCCTGAGATGGTTGTAATACCGGCAGGTGGCTATCGCAGGGGGGAGGCCTTTAATAAATACAAGGTTGTCATTACTCACCATTTTGCAATAGGTAAATACCCGGTTACGGTAGCGGAATGGAAGTGTTATGTTGAAACGGGCGAAGTATCCTATTCCCCCTCGGATAACGATTGGGAAGGCGATAACTTACCGGTGACCAATGTTAGTTGGTTTGACGCACAGAACTTCGCGCGCTGGCTGTCAACCCAGACAGGTAAGACCTATCGCTTGTTGTCTGAAGCGGAATGGGAGTACGCCTGTCGTGCCGGATCGATAACAGAATATTATTGGGGTGACGAGATAGGGCATAACAATTGCAACTGTCAAGATAGCGGGAGCGAATGGAGTCGTAAACGTGCATCGCCAGTGGGTAGCTTTGCGCCCAACGCTTTCGGGCTGCATGACATGCTGGGTAACATATGGGAATGGTTAGAGGATATATGGCATGATAGTTACGAAGGGGCTCCGGCCGATGGCAAGCCTTGGTCGTCTGAAGGTAACCAACTGGGTCGCGTGATGCGCGGCGGCTCTTGGAGTAGCTTTCCGAGATACGCTCGTTGCGCCCATCGTCATGGAAGTGTGCCGACAATAAGAAATTTTAATTTCGGCCTTCGTCTGGCCAGGACGCTGCCGTAAACAGTAGCTATTTTATTTTAATTTTTTTAAAAAAATATAAATTTGTGAACCCTCTCCATTTTTTTCAACTCTTCAACACTGGATGGTATTTATGAGTAACGAACAACGCGAAGACCATCTCAAAAATCCAGATTGCGGTAGTGAGTCTACAACTAATTCTAACGCTTCACCTCGGCAGATTTCTTTGTTGTTGGAGTCCGACATGGACTGTTATCTCGAGGTGAATGGCGAAGATCAGGGTCAACTGGATAAAAACACGCCCCGTCAGTTTTTTCTGCCCGTAGGTAGTCACCTTATTAATGCCATCACGCAAGATGGATTAGTGGAAAAAGAATGGGTGCAGGCATCTGGTGATGAAGAGGTTACCAATTTCATCTGTCTGGCGGAAGAGCATGCACAGGCTCAGGCAAAGCTTAGGGAGCAGAAAGAAGAGCTGAGCCGACCGCTGGGCATCGAGTGCTGGTCTGTAGAACAAATTCAACAGAAACAAATGGCGGCGGCAACCGAAGCTGGGCTTGCCAAAGTTTTTCGCGATGGCCCGGATATGCCTGAGATGGTGGTGATACCGGCAGGTAGTTACCGTATGGGCGAAGCGTCTAACAAACATAAGGTTGCCATTGCTCGCCCTTTTGCAGTAGGAAAGTACCCGGTTACAGTGGCGGAATGGAAGCGTTTCGTCGCATCCGGCGAGACAACCTACTCTCCTGTAGATAACGGTTGGACAGGCGACAATCTGCCAGTGACCAATGTTAATTTTATTCACGCACAAGCCTATGTGCGCTGGCTATCAAAGCTGACAGGCAAGAGCTACCGCTTGTTGACAGAGGCTGAATGGGAATACGCGTGCCGTGCCGGCTCGATGACGGAATATTACTGGGGTGATGAGCTGGGCAAAAACAATTGCAACTGCCAAGACAGCAAAAGTGAATGGAGTTGTAAGCGCGCCTCGCCAGTAGGTAGTTTTGCGTCTAACGTGTTTGGGCTGCATGACATGCTGGGAAACGTATGGGAATGGGTTGAGGATGCATGGCATGACACTTATAGAGGGGCTCCGGCAGATGGCAAGGCTTGGTCGACTGGCGGTGCAATAAGCACCCTTAGCAATCAAGAATGGCGAGTGCTACGTGGCGGTTCCTGGATCATTGATCCGAGGGACGCGCGCTCTGCTGTGCGTTTCATGAGCGATCAATCGAGCCGCGACTCGTATACAGGCATCCGCGTTGCCAGGACATTGCTATAAGAAGAGATTGCAGCTTGCTTTATCGAAAAAATACGTTGGCCGAATGAAAAATATAGGCCTGATGCGTAAATTACGGCATTGTGGCAAAAGATATTGTAGACCAGTTCTTCCTGTTACCTCAGTAGTCTAAATGGGCTTAGAAGAGAATAACGCCGCGTTGCGCGGCGTTATATGTCGATATATGGGTTACCGACCTAACCGGTTTGATGCCGGTAAAATATTTACTTTAGATTGTATTTATTGCAGTCTCGATAAGCGTCTCCCAAATGGTTTACGTTCTGATCGTACCCAATCCTACTGTCTGTTTTATACACTCGACTTGATGCAAAGACAAGCTCTTTTTAAAACTATGTAAATAAAGTGCCCTGCCTCAAGCAGCGGGATCTTAACTGCGCTCTTACAATTCACTGACAGTCAGCCAGCTTTTGCGCCAAGAAGTAGGGAATTAAACCTGCGGAGATTAGAATTCAATCATTTCAAAATCTTCTTTACGCGCCCCGCATTCCGGGCAAGTCCAGTTAATAGGCACATCTTCCCAGCGCGTGCCGGGCAAGATGCCATCTTCCGGGGATCCGGTGGCTTCGTCGTACAGCCAGCCGCAAATCAGGCACATATAGGTTTTATATTCAGGGTTCGGGGTCATGGAGAGTAATTTCAGTTAAAATTGCATTTTAATTTTGTATTTTACAATGACACATACTGCCATGTCTGATATCCCGCCTATTGTCCTTGCTTTTGGTGCCACTGATCCCAGCGGAGGGGCAGGTTTGCAGGCCGACATTCTTACTATTGCCAGCATGGGTTGCCATCCCCTGTCCGTTGTGACAGCAGTCACGGTACAAGACACAGGTGGAGTAGATGACATATTGCCAATTGATGCTGAGTGGGTATCTGACCAGGCACGTGCAGTGCTGGAAGATATGCCCGTGGCAGCGTTCAAAATCGGCCTGCTGGGCAGCGTAGAGAATATTGCGGCGATTGCTGAAGTCATTTCAGATTATCCCGATATTCCGTTGGTATTCGATCCGGTTTTGGCATCCGGCCGCGGCGATGAACTAGCCGATGAGGACATGTTGGACGCACTGCGTGAGCTGTTACTGCCGCAGACCACTATCCTGACACCGAATAGCATAGAGGCACGTCGCCTTATTCAAGATGAAGATAATGACGATGATAATCCAGACTTGGCCGAGTGTGCCAAGCGCATTGTGCATCTCGGTTGTGAATACGTGTTGGTGACGGGCACGCACGAACATTCGACCAAGGTGATTAACACTCTTTACGGCGAGAGTGGCGTAATAGTGCGTAGCGATAGCTGGACACGACTATCCAGTATTTACCATGGCTCTGGCTGTACATTAGCTTCTGCCATTGCCGCTTTGCTGGCAAATGGTCTATCGATGAATGAGGCGGTGAAGGAGGCTCAAGAATTCACATGGCAGGCATTGCAATATGCCTTCCGACCCGGCATGGGACAGCACATTCCAGATCGTTTATTTTGGGCCCGTGATGACGAAGAGGATGAATCCAGCGTACGCCATTAAAGGTGTGTATGCCGTTACGCCAGACTGTGTAAATACCGCAGATTTGCTGTATCGCGTACGACTGGCACTGAAAGGCAACGTCAAAGTTCTGCAGTATCGCAATAAATCAGCAAATACTGCCCTGAGATTAGAACAGGCTCTCGCCTTACGCAAAGTAACGCGTGAATATGCCACAACGTTTATAGTAAATGACGATGTACAGCTGGCGGCCCACGTGGATGCAGATGGCGTGCATTTAGGCATAGCAGATGTTAGCGTTTCGACGGCGCGTGCAGCACTGGGAATGCATAAAATAATCGGCCTGTCTTGTTATAACCGTCTGTCACTAGCTCAAGACGCTGTTGATGCAGGTGTGGATTACGTGGCATTCGGAGCATTTTTCCCCTCATTCATAAAACCCAACGCTGAAGTGGCAGACATTGAACTTTTGCATCAGGCGCGTGACAAACTTACAGTGCCACTGGTAGCAATAGGTGGCATCAACCTGCACAATGCCGCATCGTTAGTGCATGCTGGCGCAGATGCGCTAGCGGTAATTTCGGTTTTGTTTGGCTCGGGAGATATAATGGCGACAGCAAAAAAACTGTCCAAACTATTTAATTCAAATCGGTCGTTGACTGGAAGGCTTACTCGCTAGCAGAACTATCACTGATGCTCAAAAAAAGCGTATTTGTGTACTTGGGGATAGTTATGCTTTTTTTGGCAGGATTCGCTTACAGCAAAAATGAGAATTCAGCACCCGTTCTGGAAGCCTCGGTTGCAACTCCCATTGAAGAGACACAGGCTACCACACGGCATACTACCGCGCTGGTGGGTGAGCAATTTGAATACGCTGTGCAACGAGGCGATTCCCTGACCAGAATCGGCGCCCGTTTTGGTATAGAAGTGTCCGCTCTTGCGCGGATGAATGGGATAAAAAAAGACGCCCTGCTACAACTGGATCAGCTGTTGCAGGTTGATAACCGTCATATCATTCCGGAATATTTGGCAGACGGCATACTGATTAACCTGCCGCAGCGGATGCTGTATTATTTTCAAGCTAACAAGCTTATGGCTCATTATCCAGTGGGACTAGGACGCCCAAACTGGAAAACGCCAACAGGTACCTTTAATGTAATTAATCTCCAGGAAAACAAGACATGGTATTTGCCCAAGTCAATCCAGGAAGAATTGCGGCGAGAAGGAAAGGTTGTCATTACCCAAATGCCGCCTGGGCCAGAGAATCCATTAGGCAAACACTGGATAGGCCTTAGCCTTCCAGCAATTGGCATTCACGGCACTATCGCACCGGCGAGCATCTATCGTTTTCTGAGTCATGGCTGCATACGTCTGCATCCAGATGATATTGCCACCCTTTTTGAGCAGTTACGCGAAAATCTGCCCGGCAAGATCATTTATGCCCCTGTATTGCTTGTGCGACTTAAGGGTGGCCGCATATTTTTTGAAGTCAACCGAGACACTTATAAGAAAAGTATTGACCCGATAACCATTGTAGAAAATTTAGCTAAGACCCAGGGAATTAGCGAATTTATAAACTGGGACAAAGTGAAAGCAGTCATTCAACTGAAAGAAGGTCTGGCTCGTGAAGTGGGATTGCCAGCCTCAATTTTAAATGGAGATCTCCAATGAAAGACACAATAAAAGATAAAAACCGCCGACAGTTTCTAAAATTAGGGATAATTGTTGCCGCAGCTGGACTGTCTCCCTTTCCGGCGCATGCCCTACTGCGAGGCACTGTTGCCAGAGAACGGACACTAGCCTTTTATAATACGCATACCGGTGAAAGCGTAAGAACCGTCTATTGGGCAGAGGGTGGCTATATCCCCGAAGCATTGGCTGATATCAATCACGTGTTGCGTGACCACCGAAATAACGAAATAAAAAATATGTCTCCTGTGCTGCTTGATTTGCTGTATGACATCAACAGCACGATCGAGGCTCGCCAGCCTTTCCATATTATTTCTGGATATCGCTCGCCCGCCACCAATGCCAAGCTCGCGGAGAGAAGCAGTGGCGTAGCCAAACACAGTATGCATCTGGACGGCAAGGCGACTGATATCCGTGTTCCAGGGCATGATCTTATCCATGTGCGTCGTGCGGCATTAAAGCTGCATGGCGGCGGCGTTGGCTATTATCCTGGCTCTGATTTTGTCCATGTTGATGTGGGTAGGGTGCGGCAATGGAGGGGGTGATCATTGAAAAGCGGTTTACGCAATATTTGGGCTAGAAATATGAAAGTAGTAAAATTGTAAACATGTAGTAATTCACAAAGACATCCACTCTTGACCCGGTATATTTGATTCTTAGATTCGATTTCACAACGTTAGAAGCCTTCTGACAGTATGACTGCCAGTATGCAGGCTACGCTTACTGATTTCCCTGCATCAACGCCATTGCTTTCTGAAAATACTTATATGCCGCGTCTGGTTGCTGCAATTTCTCAGATAATTGACCAAGCGCGGTATATGCAGCGCTGCTGGGTGTGATGCTGTTGCTGGCATCTAAATAGTTCTGCGCTTTACTCCACAACCCGTGATGTAAACACAATTTTCCCAGCACCAGCAGCAATCCGGAATCGTCAGGATGCTGCTTGAGCCAACGTTCTGTCTGTTCAATATCGCTCCCAGCTTCTCCCGTCAGGCATTCCCCGTATAGCAATACCAAGTCGCTATCCCATTCCGCGTTCAGTCTGTCAGTTATAATTTGCTTCGCACTACGGCAATCCCCCTGAAGGATAAAGGCACGTGCAGCCGCCGCCGCAACTTTGGGGCGTTTTCTGAATTCACCAGGAGTACTTTTCCAAAGAGTCAGCAACGCTGGAGCGTCCAGTGAGTGTATACGGATTTTTTCCAGCCAAGCCTGTTGGCGTATCTGCGCAGCAGTGGCGTCATCCATTGCACCGCGTTTTTTCAACTGATCTACGAGATCTAGTACCGCATCCCAATTTCGCGCCTGTTGTTGTGCTCTAAGCTCAAGATGAAGTGCACCGACATGTCCTTTTACTCCGCTTTCGCGCAATTTTTTCAGTGCTTGAAGTGCGGCCTGAGGTTGATGCTGATCGAGGTTGAATTTGGCTTGCGCCATCAAGCGCATGGTAGGCCCGCCTGCCGATTTATTCTCGGCTGTAGCCAGGTAAGCATCTCGCCTGTCGAATTCACGCAGTTCATGCGCTGCGCGTGCTGCAATGACAGAGTTGAGATCAGCGCTTTCGGCAAGCTCCATCGCACGTACCGCAGCCTTTTCCGCCACCGCGTAGCGCCCTTCGAAGAACGCGTTAAGTGCTTCCGTCATGGCTGAACGTCCTTTGCTGAGAGCACGTTCAATGCGAAACTGGCGCACGTAAGCGGGGAGGTGGATGGCGGATAACGCCAAGCGCACCGCGAAATATCCCAACACGAACAAGGCTAACAGCATCAGTACAAACAAGGTGAGTGACATTTCAATTCGGTAGGGCGGATAAACTAGCAGCAAGTAGCCGGGATTGTGTGCCGCCAACTTCAGCGCCACTGCTAGCGAGAATAATCCTAGTAGCCACACCAGGAATTTCATCGTGACTCCTTGCCGAGCGATGAGCGATAGTTACGCGCAGCTTCCAGGCTCGTACTGACATCCGGCAGCTCAATGTTGATGTTGGAAGACTCCCGCAGCTTCTGCAAGGTAGTTACAGCCAACGCACCACTGGTGGATTGAACATCAAAATAACGTACTATCCATTCCTGTGCCGACTGCAGGTCATGTTTAAAGCTCATATCGTCGCGCGACAATAAGCTAAGTCGCGCCGACAATAGGCGCAACTTCAAATTTTCACGTAAAAAGAAAGTTTGCGTAGGGGGTAGTAGCGGCAATTCACGCTTTTGCGTATTTTGGATGCGAACCAAGCGACTCACATCTTCCCGGATTTCGCGCAGTAACCTTCGCCATGCGGCCTCATTACTCACTGGTGTGATCGTGGCGATATTTTTTTCCTGCGGCACATGAGCAATGTCCTGTACTAGCTGCAAGGTGTCTACCTCCGCGATGAGATTGTCGAGGCGGAACTTGAAATCTTGTATATCTACATCTGGCAATATACGTAACTTGTCTATGTCGCGATTGATGGCCTTACGCAATCCATTTAAGGCAGCACGATCCATACGCTTAAGTCGATCATCGGCTTGTTGCATGGCGATTAATGCCGCTTTCACATTGGCGGAAAGTTGTAATTGCTGCTCAGCGATCAGCAGTAGCTGTTCCACTTCAGCCAGGACTGTCTCATCACGGCTGCCGGACAGGTCATGATACAGAGACTCCAGCGCAGCTCGCTGATTTTGCGCTTCGGCAGAATGGGCGTCCAGCACGCCAACTTTGACAGACAGTTCGCGCATAGTCTCCTGCACTTGCGTCGTTAACACTTGGTTTGCCTTGTTGTTGCCGTCCATTTCAGCCAAGCGGCGCGCCAAATCATGTTGCATATTATTAAGCTGGAGGCGAGTGTCAAACCACTGCCATAGGAACGCTGCCAGAACTATAATCAACACTATCTGCATAATATTAATGTGTGAAATGAAATTTCCCACACGATTATGCGACGCCTCGGCAGGCGCTATTACGGCCTCCGGCTTAACGGGATCGACTGGTTCGGAGGGGGGCTCTTGGTTGGTCATAGTTTCTTTCCAATTCTGTTTGGAGCTTTTTTCTTTGCCCATACTGCCAAATCTGAGATCAAACCGTCATCCCCTTCTCCAGTCAGAACCACCTCACTCCAACCCAGCTTATGCGCGGTTTCGGCAATGCGTGCATGCGATACGAATAACGGCACCGCGGCAAGCCGCTTTTTCGCTACAGCATCCAGCATGTCCCACAAATAACCTAAAGCTTCGCTGCTGGTCACTGTAATGGCATCTGGATTGGCAGTAAGCAACATGGTTGCGTCTTGATGCGGTTTGGTGCGCTGGTAGCATGTGACATATTCGACCTTGGCACCACGTGCTCTAAGGGTATCGCCCAATAACTTACGTCCGCCATTGCCGCGAAAAATCACCACACTCCAGCCTTCGATATTATTCAATTCCGGCATCGTCAGCAAGGCTTCGCTATCGAAACGATCCTGTGGCGCGATGACAGTTGTTACACCGTAATCATGCAGTGCGCGAACACTACCTTGTCCTATCGTCGCAATTTTTAAGGTCGCGGGCAAAGCATGGTGTTGTTCAATTGAAACACTAACGTTACCATTTCCAGCTTGACTGCCCAAATCAGTTTCATTTGTTAGAGGAAAGGGGCGTGAAGTGCTGGGCTGACTACGGGAAAGAAATTTGCTTGCAGCAATAATAGCTTCCATACCATAAAGCACGGCATTGGGGCTAATAAAAATAGCAAGATTAAATTCGTGCAGACGGGCAATAAGCGCATGCAAAGACTGCGAGTCAGGTACTGGGCTGATTTCCAACAAGGGAAATAGAGTGGCTTGCCCACCGGCCAGTGCGATGCGATTTGCCAAATTTCCCGCCTGCTCGCGCGGGCGAGTCACCACGATGTTCAGTCCGGCTAATGGCTGCTGTTGCATAATGTCAAAATAAATTTTTTTTTAATACAGGCCTGCTGCGGTATAACGTTAAATAAAACTGTCTAAAATATAGTAAGTTAATATTATTTGAAAAGGGCTGTGCCCGCCGAAAATAAATTGTATTTTCTATCGTGGTGTCGAGTTTCATAGAGCCGCAAGAATCTCATCTGCACCCTGCGCCCGTAATGATTGCGCCACAGCATTACCCAATGCTTCTGGATCGGTAGTTGTACCAGATAGTTCGGCATGTGCCATGCGCGTGCCATCCGGGTGGCCGACAAAACCTCGTAAGTGCAGTACGTTGCCAACTATTTCTGCGAAACCACCTAGCGGTACCTGGCAACTACCCGCCAGCGCACGGCTTAAGGCACGCTCCGCTCGCACACAAACAGCGGTGTCCGCATGATGCAGTGGGCGCAACAGCACTTCCAGGTCGGGGCGGGAAGTAAGACATTCAATGCCAAGCGCACCCTGACCAACTGCCGGCAGGCTGTCTTTAGTAGAAATTAAATCGCGGATACGATCATCTAATCCCAAACGCTTCAAACCCGCAGCGGCGAGAATAATGGCAGCATATTGGCCTTCGTCCAGTTTGCGCAAACGGGTCTGTACATTACCTCGCAGTGACTCAACTTTTAAATGAGGAAAGCGTGCACGCAGCTGACTTTCACGGCGTAAGCTCGAAGTGCCTACCACACTGCCCGGTGGAAGTGATTCGAGATTGGCATGGAGGTTGGAAACGAAGGCATCGCGCGCATCGTCACGTTTATCAATGCAGGCCAACATAAATCCCTGTGGCATATGCATTGGCATATCCTTCAACGAGTGCACCGCAATATCAGCACGTCCATCTTCCAACGCAGTCTCAAGTTCTTTTACGAATAAACCCTTGCCACCGATTTTAGACAGCGTTACATCAAGAGTTTGATCGCCTTGCGTGGTCATGCCTAATATGCTGATTTCGGTTTTTTGGTATAATACGGTCAGTCGGTCACGGATAAATTCTGCCTGCCACATTGCCAACGCGCTTTCACGCGATACGATGACTAGTTTTGCGGGAACGGCTTGTACCTGAAATACTTGATTCATTGGTTTTCCTGAATCCATAGTTGTAAATACGATTGCGCTGCATTCTAACATGAGCATATTGCGCACGCGTTATACCGTATGCTGAAGATACCTATTTTAGAAGATAAATACTATGAACTTGCTTGCCACGCCTGCCGATATTAACTTGAAAGACACGCCATTACGTGAAGACATTCGTCTGCTCGGACGTATCCTTGGTGACACCTTACGCGAGCAGGAGGGTGATAAAACCTTCGATTTGGTCGAGAACGTGCGTCGCTGTGCAGTACATTTCCGCAAGACTCAGGACGAGAGCGATCGCGATCAACTGGAACAAATCTTGGATGCGTTATCACCGCAGGATACGGTGTCCGTAGTTCGTGCTTTCAGTTATTTCTCGCAACTAGCTAATATTACTGAAGATCTGCATCACAATCGTCGCCGTCGCGCGCATCTTATTGCCAACTCCCCTCCGCAGGAGGGAAGTGTGCAACTGGCTTTCGACCGTATACAGGAAAAGAATATTACCATTGAGGCGGTGCAGGCTTTTTTTGACAAGGCACTGATCTCCCCGGTGCTCACAGCACATCCTACTGAGGTGCAGCGTAAGAGTATCCGCGACTGCCAGCTCATTATCGCCAGTTTGCTATCAGACCGCGATCGGATCGCAATGACGCCAGACGAGTTGGCCGACAATGAAGAAGCATTGCGCCGTTTTGTGCTGATTATGTGGCATACACGTATGTTGCGCACTTCGAAATTATCAGTGCTGGATGAAGTGAAAAATGGCCTAGCCTATTATCGCTATACCTTTTTCAGGGAAATCCCCCATATTTATGCTAGCCTCGAAAAGCAGATCGAAGCACGTTTTGGCAAGCGCCTGCGCATTCCGCCATTTTTGCGCATCGGCAGCTGGATCGGGGGCGACCGTGATGGCAACCCATTTGTCACGCATCAAGTCATGCTGGATACCGCAATGCGGCATTCGGCTACAACACTGGAATATTATCTGTCGGAAACCCACCTGCTCCGTAAGCGACTCAGCCTTTCTACTCGGTGGGTAAATGTCAGCAAGGAATTGGAAGAATTTTCCTCCCGGTCGCCAGACAAAGCGATCAACCGTAAAGACGAACCCTATCGCCGTGCTCTGATCGCCATCTACTCGCGTTTGGTAGCGACTACGGCCCAGCTTGGATATCACGTCAAACACTTGCAACCGGTTAGCCGAAATGCCAAACCTTACGCGAATGCGCAAGAATATATAGCTGACCTTGATATTATTATCAATTCGCTTGAACAACATGGTGCGATATATCTGGCACGCGGGCGAGTGGGTTGCCTGCGCCGCGCAGTCGAGTTATTTGGCTTTCATCTTGCACCGTTGGATATGCGCCAGCACAGCGGCGTGCATGAGCAAGTAGTGAGCGAAATACTCGCCAATGCCGACAACACTAATTATCCCAAGCTGGATGAAGCAAATCGCTGCGACGTATTAATTACAGTGCTGCAGGCAGGCAAGATATTGCTCGGTGACATTGAACAATACTCTGATCTCGTAAAAAGCGAGCTTCAACTGATGCAAGCGGCTGCAAAAATCCACTCCCAATTTGGTCATGTTGCGTTACCCAACTACATTATTTCCAAGGCTGATGCAGTAAGCGACCTGCTCGAAGTGGCACTGATGCTGCAACAGGTCGGTTTGCTGGAAAACGATCATAAGCTACATCTCAACATCATTCCGCTATTCGAGACTATCGCCGATTTGCGTATTTGCGGCGTGATCATGAACGAATTATTCTCCATTCCGTTCTACCGTGAATTATTAAAGAGCCGCGGCGATACACAGGAAGTAATGCTAGGTTACTCCGACAGCAATAAAGATGGTGGTTACCTTACCGCCAATTGGGAGCTATATAAGGCTGAACTCGAGCTGGTTAAGGTGTTCGAAAGCCATGGTGTTGAATTGCGACTTTTCCACGGCCGTGGTGGCACAGTGGGGCGCGGTGGTGGTCCAAGTTACGAGGCTATCCTGGCACAGCCGCCGGGCAGCGTAAACGCTCAAATTCGCATTACCGAGCAGGGCGAAGTTATTTCCAGCAAATACTCTGATCCTGAAATCGGACGGCGCAATTTGGAAATTCTCATCGCCGCCACCATGGAAGCTACATTGCTGCACCACCATGGCGATGATAATGACAGCACCATGCCGGAGTACCTCCGTATTGCGGAAGCGCTCAGCTTGGATGCCTTCGCCGCCTACCGCAAGCTGGTGTATGAGACGCCCGGTTTTACCGATTATTTTTTCGCGGCTACACCAATCCGAGAAATTGCCGAACTCAACATTGGTAGTCGTCCCTCCTCGCGCAAGGCATCCAACAAAATCGAAGACCTGCGTGCTATTCCTTGGGTGTTCAGTTGGAGCTTGAGCCGTGTAATTTTGCCTGGCTGGTATGGCTTTGGAAGCGCGATACAACAATTTATTGAGCGTGAAGGCGAATCTGGGATGCAGCAACTACAATCCATGTATAAAAACTGGGCGTTTTTTCGCGGCCTGCTTTCCAATATGGACATGGTTCTATCCAAAACGGACTTGGGCATCGCCTCTCGTTATGCCGAACTGGTACCTGACGAAACCTTGCGTCACACCATCTTCGACATGATAGAAACGGAATGGCAACGTACGGTGGACATGCTGTTCGCCATCACCGGCGCGACCACCTTGCTGGAAGGTAATCCAACCTTGGCGCGCAGCCTCACTACGCGCACTCCCTATATCGACCCGCTTAACCACCTGCAAGTGGGGTTATTGCACCGCCACCGCTCGGGCGATAATCACTACTTAGTTAAACGTGGGATACACCTGACAATAAACGGAATTGCGGCGGGATTGCGGAATAGCGGATAGTTGAGGCAATGTTATGCCATTCAATTGGTATATGGGGATTGGACTGGTTTCGGATACATACAAGTAGCTCGATAACACCTGCATGTATTCTGGTTGCAACAAACATTAATGTTTGGTTAGTCTAGTATGATGCATGAAGTTTTGAGCAACCAACCAGCTAACCAAACTTTTTCACTATAAACCGCTGTCTGCGGCTAATCGGTAACGTCTCGTTCAATCCCTTGAGATTGACCGTCCAGTGTGATTCGCCGCCTTTCTCATCGACAACTTTTTCAAAGCCGACGACCTCATCTTTTGCCACCAAACAATTGCGGTGGATACGCATGAAACGTGCGGAAAATTCCTTTTCCAGCGCGCCGAGCGACTCTTCAATCAGGTACTCGCGTTCTACTGTGCGTACAGTAACGTATTTCAGCTCGGCACGTAGATACAGCACTTGATCGATGGGAATAAGATGGATCTTGCCACGCTCGTGAATCGCAATATTTTTGCGCGGCTCGGGGGTAAGTTCCTGCAGTTTTTCACTTCGTAAAGGCACAGCAGAACGCGCACGCGTGAGGGCGTCGGATAAACGGCCGAGCCGAATAGGTTTGAGCAGATAATCAACGGCATGCAACTCAAAAGCCTGAATGGCGTAAACGTCATAGGCGGTAGTGAAAATGATTGCTGGCGGTTTAGGTAACTTGTTGAGGTGCTGCGCCAACTCAATACCATCCATTTGCGGCATCCGGATATCAACCAGCACCACATCAACTTGCACTTCGGATAACTTATCCAGCGCCTCGTATCCGTTGCCTGCTTCGCCCATCAGTTGCAGTGGCAATTGTTCGGCGCAATCGTTAAGCAGATCCTTAAGGCGATTACGTGCAGGCGGCTCGTCATCCACTATAAAAACAGTGAGTGGAATTTCAACATCGTTCACTGGACTCTCCTTAAGTCAAAACTGGACAACATACCCTCCCTTCCCTTCACGCAAAAGTTTGACCTTTGTTTTTATCACGCGAAAGATGTGACTTTGGGGGCTCCTTAACATATGGCAGCTTGATATGCACTCGGTAAAAATCCTTGCCGATCTCAACCGTATAACTTGCCTCAACGTCGAATTGCAACGCTAAACGCTCACGAATATTGCTCAATGCCATTTTGTTTCCTACATGGTGACTGCCTTGTTCCCGACGCGGGTTATACATTTCGAGGTGCATTTCATTGCCGTTGCGATACAGCTTGATATCGACAAACCCGCCCTCGGTCAGTGGTTCTATTCCGTGATATACGGCATTTTCAAGTAACGGCTGCAATATCAGGGGCGGCAGCAGCGCATCATCCGGCATATTTTCGGTGTACCAGTTCACCTTTAGACGTTCGCCCAAGCGTAATTGTTCCAGCGCAAGATACTGACGCGCAAGGGCCACTTCTTGTCGCATAGCCACTAAATCGCCATCGTGTGCCATCGCCATGCGGAATAGGTCAGCCATATCTTCCAATGCAGTTTCAGCACGTTTGGGGTTGGCGCGAATGATACCGAGTACAGCATTAATAGTGTTAAACAGGAAGTGTGGGCGGATGCGAGCCTGCAAAGCCTGCAAACGCGCCTCATCAAAAGCGGGGGAATAAACTCCGACATTAAATCGAAAATAGACTAACAAAAGGCCGGCAACAACAATGCCGAGCAAGGCGTTACGCACAGAATAGAAATACCCATGCGCTATGGTGTCAAAGAACAACTTTCCCCCCAAATGGTAAATTATCAGGGTGACAGTCATCGCCATTAGCAGCACAGCAGTGATGCCCTGCTTGTAGGTCAGTCGTTTTAGCCAGGGGTTAAGCACAAACA
Source organism: Candidatus Nitrotoga sp. BS (assembly GCF_927797785.1). GTDB lineage: Bacteria > Pseudomonadota > Gammaproteobacteria > Burkholderiales > Gallionellaceae > Nitrotoga. The sequence continues at coordinate 21,244 of NZ_CAKMLL010000040.1, forward strand.
ATAGCGACAAGTTCAACAACAACACGGGTTGCAGCAACGCTGAAATGTCTATCATGCGCTTTACAATATCCTGCCAAGATGATGCCTCTGCAATGGCAACCAACAATACCATGCCATTGACTAGCAACAGACTCCGCAACATGACACCCAATTTACGAAAATCGGGTAACGCAACGGACAGCCTGTTTTGATTTATACTTTGCATATTTGGCATGACAGATACATCTCTGTATATACCGCACATTCTGGACAAGAGACGATGACTATGCAAGACAATAAAACCTGGTCGGGACGGTTTGCCGAACCGGTAGCGGAACTGGTGAAGCGGTATACAGCTTCGATAGAGTTTGATAAGCGACTGGCACCGTTCGACATTCATGCATCGCTGGCTCATGCGCAAATGCTGGAGGCATGTGGCATCATCGCCACGCAGGACTTAGCTGATATCCGTCGTGGCATGACGCAAATCGAACATGAAATTGTCAATGGCAAATTCGCCTGGTCTCTCGATCTGGAAGATGTGCATCTCAATATCGAAAAGCGCCTGACCACTCTAGTAGGCGATGCAGGCAAGCGCTTGCACACCGGGCGCTCGCGCAACGACCAAGTGGCAACCGATGTGCGCCTGTATTTGCGCCACGCCATCGACGATCTGCACGAACTCATACGTAGTTTGCAATCTGCAATCATTGATCTTGCCATACAGCACACGCAAACCATAATGCCGGGCTACACCCATTTACAGGTAGCGCAACCAGTGAGTTTCGCACATCACCTGATGGCGTATTTCGAGATGCTTAAACGCGATGCTGAACGCATCATCGACTGTAGAAAGCGCGTTAACCGCCTGCCACTTGGTGCGGCCGCATTGGCAGGCACCAGCTATCCGATTAAGCGTGAGATGGTAGCGGAACTTCTTGGTTTCGACGGAGTATGTGAAAACTCACTAGACGCAGTATCAGATCGCGATTTCGCCATTGAATTTACCGCTTGCGCAGCGCTCACCATGACACACTTATCACGCCTGTCAGAGGAACTGATTCTGTGGATGAATCCGCGCTTCGGTTTTATCGACATTTCTGACCGATTCTGCACTGGGTCATCCATCATGCCGCAGAAAAAAAATCCAGACGTGCCGGAACTGGTGCGCGGCAAGACCGGCCGTGTGAACGGTAATCTAGTAACGTTATTGACACTGATGAAAGGCCAGCCACTGGCCTATAACAAGGACAACCAGGAAGATAAAGAACCTTTGTTCGATACGGTAGATACACTAACGCAAACCTTACGTATCTACGCTGACATGGTGGGCGGCATCACTGTCAAACCGGCCGCCATGCGCGACGCTGCTTTACAAGGTTATGCTACGGCCACAGATTTGGCCGATTATCTGGTAAAGAAGGGGATACCGTTCCGTGATGCGCACGAAGCGGTTGCGCTGGCGGTGCGCTTTGCTGAGCAGCGCAATTGCGACCTGAGCGAGCTAAAGCTGGAAGAATTACAACAATTCTCGTCACTCATTGCAAATGACGTCTACTCTGTGCTCACACTGGAAGGTTCGTTAGCCAGTCGCAATCACATCGGCGGCGCCGCACCTCAACAGGTTGAAGCTGCCATCGCGCAAGCTCGTAAATACCTCGCAGGGCCAACTTAAATATTAAAAAGGCGACCTTACGGTCGCCCAAAAAATGCACTACCTAAACCATTGCTCTATGAATGGAGTAATGTCTTCAACTCTCCGTTGTTATACATCTCGCTCACGATGTCGCAGCCACCGATAAATTTGCCATGCACATAGAGCTGAGGAACCGTTGGCCAATCAGAATACTCTTTGATACCTTGGCGTATTTCTGGATCAGAGAGCACGTCAACAGTGACAAGATTTTGCAAACCGCATGCTTTGAGAGTTTGTACTACATTGGCAGAAAATCCACATTGTGGAGATTCTGCTGTGCCTTTCATATACAACACCACAGGATTACTGGTTACCTGTTCTTTGATAAGCGCTTGTATGTCCATGTTATAGCCCCTGAAATTAGTTGAGTGATTCACTGGGTATATTAGCAGCACGTTCATTGCCGGGTCAAGGATAAAGCAGGTGCCGGACAAATTCTTTGCGCTGACGCTTGCCTTGGCAGCAATGCAGGGCGCTAACCTTTGCGTGCTAGAGCGCGTCACTTACGACTTGCTCATGCGGGCGGTATGGTTGGAAGATGGAATATACCTTCAGCCAGAACGACAAGCCGCTATATGGCATGCTCAGCTCCATTGCAGTGCTGCATTTGAGCTGGACAGATAGGTGATAGAGTCAATCGTTACGGTGAGAGGTGAAATGTTGGGCTGCACTATATTCAACCCAACTTACCGGGCTGGTTTGAAAAAGGTGTCTTAATTGTGTTTAAATATAGCTTGCAACGCATGCAAATTTTAAAATAATCAGGGGATAAAACAATGGCAAAAGCCAATGCACGTCATATTTTGGTCGAAACAGAAGAGCAATGTAACAGCCTAAAGGATGAAATTAGTAATGGCGCAGAATTTTCAGACCTGGCCGCGAAACATTCAAGCTGCCCTTCCGGAAAACAAGGTGGAGATTTGGGTGAATTCGGTCCAGGGCAAATGGTCAAAGAGTTTGATGAGGTGGTTTTTAGTGCCCCCGTTGGTGTAGTACAAGGCCCTGTTAAAACGCAGTTTGGTTATCATCTGCTTGAAGTAACAAAACGTAGCGACTAGACTTAGATGCATACCTAATCGCTGGTAAAGGGAGCGGATAGGCTCCCTTTTGTATTGCATATTTTGCAAGAATAACTCATGACAACTCCGCTGTCCTTGAGATGCGTTACACCGAGCCAGTATTAGCTGTTGCACTTCGAGCTTGAATCCGCCAGTCTTATATACTGATGCATTAAGAGTCATTTTTTCAAATGGCCAGGAAGGCCTCGCGAAGATGAAGCGTTTACTGGAGTAAATGACAAATCGAGCTTGTTCTTGACGCGGTATTTTTGGGAAAAAACTTCATGCAATAGTCTCGACAATTATGAGCGTTAGATGATGAGGATATTATGACAGTCGAAAAACATGAATCAAAAGATGGTGTTTTATATTTTGATGGCAGCAAGTGTATTCATTCACGAAACTGTGTGCTTCATCGCCCTGATGTTTTTGTGCCCAATGTCGAGGGCGAGTGGATACATCCTGAAAATGCCGATGGCGGCGAGCTGAATGCATTAGCTGAAAACTGTCCATCGGGAGCGATACGTTTTGTGGGCAACAGTAAATCAGAGCGCAAGCCTTTGGTTAATACTTTGCACATCCGTGAGAATGGACCCTATGCCCTTAGCGCTGAGATTGAATTTAACGGTCAAGAGCTTGGGTCACGATTAACGCTATGTCGCTGCGGTGCTTCGGCCAATAAGCCCTATTGCGATGGTTCGCATTCTGCTATAAATTTTCAAGCGACTGGTGAGCCTGCTACAAAAGAATCCGATGTGCTCGAACAAAGAAACGGTCAGTTAAAAATATCCCCGCAAACAGATGGGCCTTTGATGCTTGAAGGGAATTTAGAGATTTGTTCAGGCACTGGCCGCACTATTAATCGAGTACAAAAAACGTTTTTATGCCGTTGTGGTGCTTCAGCCAATAAACCTTATTGCGATGGTAGCCATGCAAAAATAGATTTTAAGGCTTAACCTTGATCCCGTTGCTCGTTTTCGAGCCTGGCGAAATCGCTCATTTCACTTTATGTGAGGGTGGTTAACGCGTCGATGAGCGGCGCTGAACTGCGCAGCACGAAGGCGTCAGCTCGATTGGCTTGTTGGACGTCATCTCGAGGAACCTGTCATTCTCTTGGTTCCAACGTTGCAGGGACCCCGGCCGAATCTTTTTCGAAAATAGTACGACCCACCAAATCGCATTTCCCATCCACCTTTCCTGTCAAAAGAGAGGCTTCCGACGCCGCCGCGTTGCACAAAATGGTGGAGATAGTTAACTTTCTCCTTGTAGCCTTCGTCGATTCCGGCTCCCCCGATGTAGTACAGAACAAAGAGTGGGCGTTGCGGTACTTGTTTGGGAGGAGCAATTTCGCTGTAGGAATACGCCACGCACTGCCATAGTAGATCTTTCGCTTTAGTGTCGTGCTTTGTCTTGTCCGTTTCGTTGAACAGCTTAAGTTCGATGACGATATAACCTTGGTCAAAACCTTGCTCTATCAGGTGCTGGCGCGGGACCAGAACCAAGTCGTAGAAAACGGCTTCCCCGGAATGCTTGTGGGCACCTGTCCAGCCTTCGAATACGCCGAAATCGCCAAGGAGTCTCGCGCGAATCTCTTCACGGAGTGGCCGTTCTGGATCACTCATCTATGATGTTCAATATGTATTGGAAAACACAGCCCCGCGCCGTGCCGCCATGCTTCTACCCAGTGCTTCCAGTTGGATAGGCCCCAGCAACTTTGCCACTTGTGGCAATAGCTGCGTATTCTCCAGAGAGATGTGGTGTTCATGCACTGTGATGAAATGTTCCACCGATTGAATATCTAACTCCGTCGCTCGGCCTTCTGCAATAGCAAGCAACAAAGGACGTAACTGCTGCCATGCCGAATCCAGCAGCGTGTGCTCGTCCAGCAAGCGCGCTATTAATTCGTGCATCTCTACGTTTGGAGTGGCGAGCAGGCGAGGAAATAGATCCTGTTCCTCGTCATCATGGTGATCCTGTCCGGCGGTATCGAAATAGCGCAGAATGGCTTGCGTGGCTTGTTGTGCCTGCACATCGCAGCCATGAGATGGCAGATATTGCAGTAGCTTGCTTAGCGTGGCGCACTGTGTCTGTATTTTGCCGTGACAGGCTAACAGCATTTCCAGTGGATTATCGAAACTGGGAACGGATGCGCTATCCAATAAGTCGCTCATCTTGTTCCCTTTGTATTACAAGTAATCACAAGTTCGTTAGCGCAACGGATCAAGCGTTAACTTTGCCATCAGGATTCCTGACATGCTCAACAGCCAACTGGTAGATCTCGACAAGGTCTTCTTCGCTGACGTCGATCACACCATCCATTTGAGTCAGTGCCCATTCGATATCAGCTCGCTCGAGTTGGACATGCTTCGGCGGAGTGTATTTCGGTGGAGGGGGTTGGGAGGCATGCCGCACCGGGTAATACCGGCCAGGTACAAGGTTATTGACCAACATCGCCAGCACCATGGAGATTCCGGCATTCGCCAGCACGATGCATACTACCCATGGCCAACCCATCGGGTGGAATTGTGCGCTGAGCAATACTAACGTGAGCGCTGTGGCTGCACCCGGTGGGTGCAGGCAATTAAAGTAATGCATCAGAAGTATTGCAAATCCCACTGCGCAGCCTGCGGCTACTAAAGGGTCACTGATGTTTTGGCTGCATAGCCAACCCGCTATTGTCGAAATAAAATGACCACCCATTAAAGGCCACGGTTGCGCCAAAGGACTGTGCGGTATAGCAAAGAGAAGCACGGCAGAGGCTGCTATTGAGCTCAGCATGACAAGTGGATAATTGAAGTGTGGCAAATATTTGAACGCAATCCCCAAGAGCAGGATGGCAATGCCAGCTGCTAAGCTGCTGCGAATTTTCTCGGTGTGCGAAACGGGTGCAGTATGTGTCTTAAAAGACAGGAAAAATTCTTTAAAATCCATTACGTTTGGTTGCTCCTCTGGCTATTTGAAAAGTTTAAAGTTTGTGTACTGTGTTTAATAAGGGATAAAGTATTTAGTCGGCAAACAAATTCACCAAACCATCCAGCCCCACAAAGTTAAACGCATAACTGGCCTGCGCGAGCACTACCGGTTTTGCGTGATAGGCGATACTGACGCCAGCTTGCGCCATCATCTTGAGATCGTTGGCACCATCGCCCATAGCTATAATCTGTTCTGCCTTAAGCTTCAATTCATCGCGTATACGCACCAACCAATCAGCTTTACCTTGTGCGTCGAGGATATGTCCGAGTACTTTGCCAGTCAGTTTGCCGTTGATGATTTCCAAAGTACTGGCATGGGCATAGTCGAGACCTAGACGTTGCTTCAAGCGGTCGGCGAAAAAGGTAAAGCCACCTGACACCAGCATGGTCTTGATGCCGTGTTCTTTTAGTTTGGCCAACATGATTTCGGCACCGTTATTGAGTTGCAGACGTTCGTCATACACGCGTTGCAATGCGCTTTCTTCCAGCCCAGCCAGCAACGCCACGCGGCGACTCAGGCTCTCACTGAAATCAATCTCCCCGCGCATCGCCGCTTCGGTGATGGACGCAACTTGGGGTTTAATTTGGAGCATATCGGCGACTTCGTCAATACATTCTATGGAAATGAGGGTGGAATCCATGTCCATCACTACCAGGCCAAAGTCCGATAAATGCTGGTTTGGGCGGACAAAGCCATAGTCGAGTTGGTGTTCATAACAGTAGGCAGCAACGGCATCATGCGGCTTGGCATCATATAGTCGGAAGGTGTGCGCCGAGGTTTGTTCAATACGGGATGCGGTGGTCAGCCCAGCAAGGTAGTTTATATGGGTAGGGGCGATCTTTTGGGTGCCTTGGATAATGAAGTTCATGTGCTTATAGAATTTTAATTTGGTGCGATGAATAATGGTGATTTGTCATGCTCTCGAAAGAAGGAATGACAATGGCTGCAACGAAGCTAAACGATTCACGATAGCTCATTAAAAAAGTTCTTGATCGCCAACACGCGCTGGCTGACGTCGCCGTATTTTAATTCAATTCTCAGTTTGTCCTGACCACTCAGTTTGTACTGGCGCTTGCTCTGGATAAGCGTGATTATGCGCATCGGATCGATGGGCGGATTTGCCATGAACTGAATTTGAATCGCCTCGCTGGAAGCATCCACCTTGATAATGCCGAGCTGCTTAGCTGCGATGCGCAGACGGTGGCAATCAAGCAGTGTATGGGCAGGCGGTGGCGGCAATCCGAAGCGGTCTACCAGTTCCTGATGCATGTCGTCCAGTTCTTCTGGCGTGGTACAGTTAGCTAGACGTTTGTATAGCACCAGCCGTTGGTGGATGTCGCCGCAGTATTCGTTGGGCAGTAAGGCGGGAGTATGCAGGTTAATCTCAGTGGTTACTCCAAGCGGGTGAGCCATGTCTGGTTCTTGGCCCAATCTTAGCGAGGTAATGGCCGCGTTGAGCATGTCCGTGTAAAGCGAAAAACCAATCTCGTGCATTTCGCCGCTTTGTGATTCGCCCAGAACTTCGCCCGCGCCGCGAATTTCCAGATCATGCATCGCAAGATAGAAACCGCTGCCCAGTTGTTCCATGGCCTGAATTGCTTCCAATCTTTTTTTCGCCTGCGCGGTAAGTCCTTCCGAATTGTCTACTAGTAAATAGGCATACGCTTGATGGTGCGAGCGCCCAACTCGGCCGCGCAATTGATGTAGTTGCGCCAATCCAAAGCGGTCTGCGCGGTTCATGATGATGGTGTTGGCACTGGGTATGTCGATGCCGGTTTCAATTATGGTGGTGCATAGCAACACATTGAAACGCTGTTGGTAAAAATCACGCATGACTGCTTCCAAGTCGCGCTCTCCCATCTGGCCGTGCGCCACCCGAATACGAGCTTCAGGCAGTAAGGTTCCCAGCTTTTCCGCCATATTGGCGATGGTGGCTACTTCGTTGTGCAGGAAATAGACTTGTCCGCCGCGCTTTAGTTCGCGCAGCACCGCTTCGCGGATGACGCCCTGGCTGTAGTCGCTAACGAAGGTTTTGATTGACAGGCGGCGTTGCGGTGCAGTGGCAATCACCGAGAAATCGCGCAGCCCCTCCAAAGACATTGCCAGCGTGCGCGGGATTGGCGTGGCGGTCAGCGTGAGCACGTCAACTTCGGCGCGTAGTGCCTTGAGGCGCTCTTTTTGCTGCACGCCGAAACGGTGTTCCTCGTCGATGATGATTAACCCAAGGTTGTGGAATTTGATACCCTTCTGGATCAGTTTGTGCGTACCGATGATGATGTCAAGCTTGCCATCTTCCATGTCTTTCAGTGTTTGAGTCTGCTCCTTGGCAGAGCGGAAGCGTGACAGTTCGCCTATTTTAATAGGCCAGTCGGCAAAGCGATTGCAGAAGTTCTGGAAATGTTGTTCTGTGAGCAACGTGGTGGGTACCAGCACTGCTACTTGTTTACCATCCATCGCCGCAACAAAGGCTGCGCGCAGAGCGACTTCCGTTTTACCAAAACCCACATCGCCGCAGATTAGCCGATCCATTGGTTTTCCGCTCTGCAGATCAGTCACTACCGACTCAATGGCGGCTGCTTGATCAGGTGTTTCTTCAAAACCAAAGCCAGCGGCGAACGCTTCGTAATCATGTTGCGACAATTTGAATTGGTGACCTTTGCGAATGGCGCGCTGGGCATACAGATTGAGCAATTCGGCAGCGGTATCTCGGACCTGCTGCATGGCGCGACGCTTGGCCTTGTCCCAAGTGCCGCTACCCAGCTTATGCAACGGTGCGGTTTCCGGGGCGCCACCACTGTAACGACTTATTACATGCAGCTGTGCAACTGGAACATATAATTTGTCTTCACCAGCATACTCCAGCAGCAAAAATTCGTTCTCGCCTTCGCCGAGATCAAGGTTTATCAGGCCATGATAACGTGCAATGCCATGCTGTTCATGCACCACGGGATCGCCCGGCTTGAGCTCGGACAGGTCACGCAGCATTCCTTCCATGTTGCTTTTTTTTGTGGCGCGCAAAATCCGGCTGCGTGGCTGCGCGGCATACAGTTCACTTTCTGTAATAATCGCCAATTGTTCATCTGGCAATATGAAACCATTCAGCAGTGTCCCTACGGCAAGCATGAAGTGATTGTCACCGGCGAGAAATTCCGCATAGCTCTCACACAGCGCCGGCGCCAGGCCGTATTCGCGTAAATACTCGGCCATTATTTCGCGCCGCCCCAAACTGTCGGCGAGCAACAACACCCGGCCAGCATAATTTTGCAGAAAGCTCTGGAGTGCATGTGTCGGAATGTCGGCGCGCCTATTTACAGCGATGTCGGGCAGTTTTTGGGTAGCGCAAGGCGTATGGGTTTTATATCCCCTTTCCTCTTGGGAAAGGGCAAGGGGAGTCTCGCCCACATTTTCTTTCTCCTCGGAATTGTCAATCTGGGAGGAAGGGGGAGTGTCTGCGATGAGATCGACCCGTTTGAAATTTTTTGCAGCAATAAAGAAACTTTCTGCGCTCAGGAACAGTTCGTGCGGTTCCAGCAAGGGACGTTGTGGGTCACCTCGAAGCAGGTTATAGCGCGACTGCGCATCCTTCGCAAAAGTGGCAATGGCAGCATCCACATTGTGATGCAGGCATAGCGTGGCATGTGCAGGCAAATAATCAAACAACGTGGCAGTACGCTCGAAAAATAATGGGAGGTAATATTCGATGCCTGCGGGCGCGATGCCACGGCTCACACCTTTGTAAATACTTGCTTTGGAAGGATCGCCTTCGAAACGATCGCGAAAGTTTTGACGAAAACGAGCCTGTCCGGCCTCGTCCAGTGGAAACTCGCGCGCCGGTAACAGGCGAATATCCCGCACCGGATAGATGGTACGCTGGGTATCCACATCGAAGGTCGCGATAGAATCAATTTCATCATCGAACAGGTCAATACGGTAAGGCACACTACTGCCCATCGGGAAAAGGTCAATCAAACTACCCCGCACGCAGTACTCGCCTGGTGTCAGCACCTGCTGAACATGGGTATAACCAGCCAAAGTCATTTGCTCACGCAATTTGGCGATGTCCAGTTTCTCAGCGCATTTAAGAAAGAAAGTGAACGCAGCCAGATATTCCACTGGTGACAACGGATATAGCGCGGTGGTTATCGGGACGACTATCACATCACATGACTGGCTGTGAATGTGATGTAGTGTAGCAAGTCGCTCAGAAATGAGGTCTTGATGCGGCGAGAAGTGATCATAAGGCAGCGTTTCCCAATCCGGCAGCAGATGTACGCGAAGCTCTGGGGAAAAAAATGGAATTTCATCCACTAACCGTTGCGCTTCCAGCGCGCTGGCGGCAATAACTACCAGCGGAACATTTAGCTTGGCATATTGCGCCAGAGCCAAAGCATCGGACGAGCCATTCAGATTGGTATAACGTGGACGGGTGTGTAATGAAGAAAACAGCATCGGAAAATTAGGTACAGCCAAGTTTCATGGTGCAACATTATATAAGGGAAGCTGCGCAGTTGGCATGGATTGAGAAATTCTCATGGTTTGTGCGGGGCTAGTAACTTGAATTTTTATTCATTCAATATCTTCGTAACAGGTATTCTTTGATCAAACGAGTATAGGGAATGGGGTTCTTCGAACTTGAATCCGCTATAGTTTAGAAGTTTTTGGTATGGCGCAGACTTTATTTTTGAAATAGAGAGGGAGTCATCCTTCTTCAATTGCAAACAACCTTCGGTGCTCTTTGATGGCGTAGCGATCAGTCATGCCAGCGATGTAATCAGATACGGTGCGGGCTCGGTCGGCTTGTGCCTGTTGCTGGAATTGCGGAGGCAGCAGGCGGTTATCTTCCATGAATATTTTAAATAGGTCGGTGATAATGCGCCGTGCCTTGGCACTCATGCGCATGACGCGGTAATGACGGTATAAATGCGTATGCAGGAAGGATTTGAGTTCGCGCTGCTGCTCATGTATCTCGGCACTGAATGCTGCCAGCGGCGGCGCGGCACGTACTTCGGAGATGTCACACACAGCATGAGTCCGAATGTTTTTTTCCGTTTCATGGATTAAATCTGTAGCAAGTGTATTGATAATGCGCCGTATCGTTTCGTGAATCTGGCGACGCTCGGCTAGGCTGGGGTAGGCTAGTCGCACGGCATCAAGATGGACGGTAAACAAGCGCACCGAGGTAAATTGCTCCAGCGTAATTAATCCTGAGCGTAGTCCATCATCCACGTCATGGTTGTTGTAGGCGATCTCATCGGCCAAATTAGCAATTTGCGCTTCCAGCGAAGGACGCTGCTGCTTAAGGAAACGTTCGCCCACAGCACCCAGCTTTGCGGCATTTACCGGCGAGCAATGTTTGAGAATGCCTTCGCGCGTTTCGAAGCATAGATTGAGTCCATTAAAGGCAGCATAATGATCTTCGAGTACGTCCACCACACGTAACGATTGCAGGTTGTGCTCGAAGCCACCGTAATCCTTCATGCAGGCATTGAGCGCATCCTGTCCGGCGTGGCCGAATGGTGTGTGACCGAGATCGTGAGCGAGCGAAATAGCTTCCACCAGATCTTCATTTAATTTCAGGTAGCGTGCGATGGAGCGGGCAATTTGTGCTACTTCCATGCTGTGAGTTAATCTGGTGCGGAATAGGTCGCCTTCATGGTTAACAAATACCTGCGTCTTATATTCCAGACGACGGAAGGCGGTGGAATGGATGATGCGATCACGATCACGTTGAAATTCGCTGCGCCCAAAAGGGGCTTCTTCGTGCTCAATCCTGCCACGTGAATTGCCCATTGTTACCGCATAAGGTGCAAGTTCAGCCATGTGCGCTGTTCGCCACTAAAGTTTGCAGTAATAGTTCCGGCTCCACGTTCCCACATATCACCGCATTACCAATGCTTTTAAGCAGCACGAAACGGATTTTGCCGCCAACCACTTTTTTGTCCAAACCCATCAATTGCAGGTATTTTTCCACGCCCAAATCAGGCGCGACAATTGGTAGGTCAGCGCGTTGAAACAAGCTTTGGATGCGATTTACATCTTCCTTGTTTAGCCAACCCAAGCGGCACGATAGATCTGCGGCCATAATGGTACCCGCAGCGACTGCCTCGCCATGCAGCCATGCACCATAACCCATGCCTGTCTCGATAGCATGACCGAAGGTATGGCCGAGGTTAAGCAGGGCACGTTCTCCATTTTCACGCTCGTCTGCAGCGACTACCTCGGCCTTATTCTGGCAACTGCGTGCGATTGCATATTGCAGCGCATCTGCATCACGCGCCAATAATTTTTCCATGTTTTTTTCTAGCCACTCAAAGAAAGGGAGATCGCGGATAAGGCCATATTTTATGACTTCTGCAATGCCCGCGCGTAATTCCTGATCCGTCAAAGTATTCAAAGTGGTGATGTCGGCAAGCACAACTTGCGGCTGGTAAAATGCACCTATCATATTCTTACCCAACGGGTGGTTGATGCCGGTCTTGCCACCGACCGATGAGTCCACCTGTGCCAGCAGAGTGGTGGGAATCTGAATGAACGGCACGCCGCGCAAATAGGTTGCGGCTGCATAGCCCGTCATGTCGCCTATCACTCCCCCGCCTAATGCAATCAATGGTGTGGTGCGTTCGCACCGATGGGAGAGTAGTGCATCGTAAATTAACCCTAGCGTTTCTGCATTCTTGTATTGCTCACCATCTGGCAATATGACGGGTATTATGTCCACGCCATGAGCTTGTAGCATGGTTCGTAATGGTTCCAAGTATAGCGGTGCCACAGTAGTGTTGGTCACCACTGCTGCTTTTTTGCTAGGTAAGTGCGGCAATAGTAATTCTGCACAAGCAAGTAAGTCACTGCCTATATAAATAGGATAGCTGCGCTCCGCCAGCCCGACGGTTAATGTTTGCATAAGTTTTGAGAGCTTCTATTTGAAGACTGTATATTGAGAGGCAGGCAATGCTATATCATTTTGAACGATCACAAATCGCAGATTGAGTGGTTTGCTGCCTTTTTCCTGTGACTCTATCAGCCTGTCAGATTTAAAGGAAATCGAATCGGCTGCAAATTTAGCTGAGCGGTGTATTTTTCGCCGGTTTTTTGGGCAATAGAACAACTGCTGCCCAGCAAAATATACCAAATTTATACTCGCTTAGTTAAACTTTTGCTATTCGCTACGATTCTTTAAGTCCGACAGGCTGCTAGTCTTGTTGTGTCACAAACGAATTTTTTGCTTAACCAATTTCAATATAGGCAATGACCCAAGGCACTTGCGAGCTTTCGAAGTGGCTCAACGTCTGAGAAATAATCAAATTTTTCTTCGGCGCATCCTAAAGGAAGCTACTGCCAGCAAATGGCCATCAGATTTAGGATGCAGAATTTTGTCCAATCGATGATTTTATTGCGCTAACTCAAGTTGATTACCCTCTTTTTTACTCCTTATTCTCCCTCATCCTGTTATTGCAGGCATTGCGGACGCACCTGTACCTATACCCAATAATTGCGGTGCCAGTTTTCCCATGCGTATGAAGTTGTGCGCCAGCACAAACCACAACGCGACGCACTTGACCTTCGCTCTGCCCCGAACCGGCAATAAAACCAATCTGCAGTTGCGTGCTTGCGCGTTCACACATTCAGCCACGCTTGCGCGAAGCTTGTAAATCGCTTTAGCTTCCTCTGTCGCCATACGCGCGCGCCACTCTGCAATCGCTGCACGATCAATCGCCTTGGGGGCGTGCTTGTCGATGGTTTTATCTGCTTTGTCATCGCCATCGGTTTTGGCCTTTTTTGTTTTCTTTGCCTCTGGCACCGGCGCGTATACTGTGGTTTTGTCTGATACCGCATCGATCTGTTCGTGCTTGGTGTAACCCCCGTTTACGAGCCACTCGTCGGGCGTGCATTCACAATGTTTCTGCACTTGTTCAACCATCGGTGCAAGTTGGCCCATATCGCTGCCAATACACACGACATCCACGCCAATAATGACCTGGCTGTCACAATCCGTGGCAAACCGGGCATTGTAGGCCGGACAGAATCCACCGTCTCCCAATTCCATGACCGTTGCCTACGCATCGGTGCTGGAGGCGCGTGCCGCTGCCTGTTTGCGGCTGAGTGCACCCGGGTCGATTTCGGTTTGCTGTTTCAACGCTTGAACGTGTTCGCGGGCTGTTATCGGATGTTTGTTTAATTTGTCATATTGAATTCGAGACAAAGAAGGCATGGCACTTTATTGCCTTATTTTTTGTCAGAACTTCCAACAACTGCTTTCACGCCAGCCGCCGCAACATCGACGGTCGTACTAACCACCGTGGCACCGACCTTAACGGTTGTTGCAACCACGGTAACCGCAGCATCAGCGACAGTAACCACCGCACAGCCGTTACAGAGAGCGCAAGTTAGGGCGAGCAGAAGATGGGCACGCATGGAGGAGGTTGGGTTGAGGCATTGAGCAAATACGGTTGCAAAATGGTTGCATTAAATCATGTAACGATATATTTTTACATAACAATATTAGTGCAATTATATGTTTTTGCGGAACATGGTAGTTATTGAATAATTGTAATTCCATTTCTTCAATTTATTTTCTATCAATTGGTAAAAACCACCAGCTTTAGCCGGTGCATTTAAGATTTTAAACACTATGAGTTTCATCATACGTTCTGTGAATACGGTTTTAGCGGAGTCCGACTATTTTAAAGAGGCAGCCTTCTTTCTACTTGCTCGGAAGATAGCCATTTAACCTGCACCACCACAGCAAGATAACCTGAAAGCCGCTCTATCGCTTTGCTTTATGGTTATTTATCGAACATGCACCGTCAATCGCTTTTGCAGGGTGTTAGGTGAAGAGTTCTGCGAGAGCATTCTATCAGCTACTGAAACGCATTCATGGGGTCGTTTTCACAAGTCGCGCGCATATACACAGGTACGGGTGAAATTCCGTAAGTTTGATAGCAATTAAGTATGCACAACGGTTGCCAGATTTTATTCTGTTAACGTTCATGGTGCGCTACCAAAGTACGCGTTGTTGCCAATTCGGTTCAAACCCAAGGCGATTTGTACGTGGTTTGCATGGTTCGCCAGTAAGACAGGCAGACGGTAGCTCCAATCAGAATCAAGCAACACCACTTTCAACACACTTCAATCGATGCTGCCCGAGTGCAAAATTGGCTTGGGTCGCCAGTTCGATGGCATATCGCTTGGCGGCAATCGGCTTTTAGTGTAGCTATGGTTGCACAGACGCTGATGGTGGGCGACCCAGTGCCGGAGATAAGTAATGGCGTGGAGCCACGAAGCAAGTATGCTGCCATAGAGTTGAAAGTCTTTTGCAACTGGTTTCTGATGCTCCCGCAGTCGATTTTTCAACACTTGCGACATGGCGTCTAAGGGCAGCACCCTAAATACCATCCAGAAAACGTGGTGGCAAAGCGTCAATAGATGGATTTCAGCAGAACAAATACCGATGTTGTGGTGCGCGACTGTCACGGGGGAAACGATTGATTATGGTTTGCCAAGTGAAATGCACAGCAGGTCGAATTAATCTCAATAAATTGATTAATAAGTTTGAATGAGGATGTGGCACACCCGTACAAGACAATCGCCCAATATGAAGAGGGCGCTCACCGCCCGTTAATGTTACCGCAGGTAAGTCGATGATAGGCGGTACCTCGACTGGCACAGGTGAGTGCGACATAGCCTTTCCCTAATGAGTTTTTCTAACTGCTTGGAATTTTTCGCGGGCACGGTCACGCTGTGCAGGTGTCAGTTTGCTCCATTTATCCAGTCTATTATGCAAGCGTTTTCTCTGCACTGCATCAAGCTCTGGGTAGTGTTTCGCTAAATTGATAAGACGTTGCTGCTGCTGTATTTGCAGTGTATTCCATTCCTTAGAGAGCGGAGCTAGTGCCTCTTGTTGCACTGGAGTGAGACTCTCCCATGCCTGTGCCCCAGCTATCGCTGGCAGAAACAAAAGTACAGCGACGCTAAATGCGAACAGGCGATGGCGGATCAAGTACATGATTTGAATTAGTCAACGTAAAAGTGTATAGGTAGCTCACCAGTCAGAATGGCAATATCAACATCAGCAGTATCGGATTTTGCATTTTGATTCCAATAAACTGTAGCGCTGAACAGAATGGTCGCAACCAGCAAAGTGGTAGCCCACCAGCGCGATTTGTGTCGCGCGTCGAAAGCGTGCCATATAACATGTCCAGCCCGAGCAGACACCGACTCTCCACAGCATTCGTCATAGCGTGCCAAGGCTTGTTCCCGTGCATGCTGCAGGCGTGTCAGCGTAGGTCGTTCAAGCTGAGCGACAGAGCGGTTTAGCAATTGTTTAATATTTTCATGGCTTAGTTCCTCTTCTTTCATGACAAGTGAACTCCTTTTTTTCTTAAAATGGCCGCGAGGCTATGGGTAGCGCGCGAACAGTGTGTTTTGACGCTGCCCTCCGTGCAACCCATGATCGCTGCTGTTTCTGTAGTATCCCTATCCTCCCAGTAACGCAACAGAAAGGCCTCACGTTGACGTGCAGGGAGAATAATTAATGCTTCTTCAATCAGAGCAATAAGTTGGGATTGCTCAAACGATGCGTCAGGAGCAAGACCTTGGCTGTTGTTGTCTTCATCCTGAAGGCTATCCAGTGGCTCATAATCCGCTTCCTCGTGTTGCGGAACGAGCGAAGACATTAGAGAAACCCACTTGGAACGGACTTTCTGTCTTCGGCAATGGTCGCGAATGGTGTTTTGCAGGATACGCTGAAATAACATGGGCAATTCATTTTCGGGCTTACCACCATATTTTTCAGCAAGTTTAAGCATGGAGTCCTGAACGATATCTAGCGCTACAGTTTCGTCGCGTATTGAAAATAGCGCCTGCTTGTATGCGCGACGTTCGGTTGCAGCGAGAAATTTGGAAAGTTCGTCGTGGCTGGCCAGTTTGAAATACTCCCCTAATGAGTGGTAACTACTGTGTAACCTTGAAAAATAAAAGGTTACAAAAATTCCAAATTCGAGGTGCGAAAAAATTATATGGCGCTATATGTCGTTAGTCTGTATGTGCAAATATATTTACGAACAACATTGCAATTTGGATATTGCTAATAATTCAATAAATGCTACTAAATGAATGAGTGTTGAATACTAACAAATTTAACCATAAATCAATAGATAATTTTTAATCCAACCCTAGCGTAGGGGTTGACCAAAATGCGGCTAACCTTTATCTTGCACGGTTCTTTAATTATTGTTTGCTAAGGTAGTTTGACATGGAACTGACGGGCGCGGAAATAACCATTAGGTGTTTGCAGGAAGAGGGAGCCGAATATGTGTTCGGGTACCCTGGTGGTGCGGTCTTGCACATTTATGATGCGTTGTTCACTCAAGACCAGGTTAAACATATATTAGTTCGTCACGAGCAGGCCGCAGTACATGCTGCCGACGGGTACGCACGTTCCACTGACAAGGTCGGGGTCGCGTTAGTCACCTCTGGCCCCGGCGTGACTAATGCAGTCACAGGCATTGCTACTGCCTATATGGATTCTATTCCGATGGTAATTATCAGTGGCCAAGTGCCGACTTATGCCATCGGTGAAGATGCTTTTCAGGAGGTGGATACTGTCGGCATAACGCGACCTTGTGTGAAGCATAATTTCCTGGTTAAAGATGTTAAGGAAATCGCCAATACCATTAAAAAGGCATTTTATCTCGCCAAAAGTGGCCGCCCTGGGCCGGTGCTGGTGGATATTCCAAAAGATATATCCAATCAAAAGACAGAGTTCAGCTATCCATCATCGGTGAATATCCGTTCTTATCATCCGGCGCAGCATAGCTGCATGGAGCAGATCAAGAGTGCATTGCAGTTGCTGCTAGCAGCCAAAAGGCCGATGATTTATGCGGGCGGCGGCGTGATTCTTGCTGATGCGTCTAAGCAGTTGACCGAGCTTGTGCATTTGTTGGGTTTCCCCTGTACGAACACCTTGATGGGTTTGGGGGGCTATCCGGCGACAGACAAACAATTTGTTGGAATGTTAGGCATGCATGGCACGTACGAGGCAAACATGGGGATGCAGTATTGTGATGTGTTGCTGGCCGTGGGAGCGCGCTTTGATGATCGGGTGGTTGGCAATGTTAAGCACTTTAATCAGGAAAAACGCAAGATCATCCATATCGACATTGATCCTTCCTCCATTTCCAAGCGGGTGAAGGTGGATTTGCCTATCGTAGGTGATGTGGCACATGTGTTGGGCGATCTGCTGGCAGAATTGCACGGTAGCAAGGAAAAGCCCGATCAGCAGGCGATTGCGCCTTGGTGGGCGCAAATTAAGGAATGGCGCTGCAAGAATAGCTTAGTCTATAAAAATTCGGATGAGATAATTAAGCCGCAGTTCGTAATCGAAAAGCTGTATGAAGTTACCCAGGGCGATGCTTTCATCACCTCCGATGTCGGACAGCATCAGATGTGGGCGGCGCAATACTACAAATTTGATAAGCCGCGTCGCTGGATTAATTCCGGCGGACTGGGCACCATGGGCTTCGGTTTGCCCGCCGCAATGGGCGTGCAGCTTGCTCACCCAAATGAGCAAGTTGCTTGCGTTACTGGCGAAGGCAGTATCCAAATGTGTATTCAGGAGCTCTCCACCTGCAAACAGTTTCAATTACCGCTCAAAATTATCATGCTGAATAATCGTTATCTAGGGATGGTGCGCCAGTGGCAGCAGTTCTTCCATGGCAACCGTTATGCCGAATCCTATATGGATGCGCTACCCGATTTCGTGAAGCTGGCGGAAGCTTATGGTCATGTTGGTATGCGCATTGAGAAGCCATCGGATGTGGAGCCAGCATTGAAAGAAGCATTTGAGCGTAAACAACAACTGGTATTCATGGATTTTATAACGGACCAGACTGAAAACGTGTTCCCCATGGTGCAGGGTGGTAAAGGCTTGTCTGAAGTGATTCTGGCGGAGGATTTGTAATGCGGCATATTATTTCCTTGTTGATGGAAAATGAGGCGGGCGCATTATCGCGTGTTTCCGGGTTGTTTTCAGCGCGCGGCTACAACATCGAGTCGCTCACTGTGTCACCCACAGAAGATGCCACCCTGTCGCGCATGACTATAGTAACCAGTGGTTCTGACGAAGTGATCGAGCAGATTTACAAACAGCTCAACAAGCTAATTGAAGTAGTCGCGGTGATGGATCTGAGCGAAGGCGAACATCTGGAGCGCGAGTTAATGTTGGTGAAAGTGCGTGCGGTGGGTGCAGTGCGTGAGGAGATGAAGCGCATGACGGATATTTTCCGTGGGTGCATTATCGATGTATCTGACAAAACTTACACCATTGAACTAACCGGTACCGGTCACAAATTGGAAAGTTTCTTGCAGGCCATTGACCGTAATCTAATTCTGGAAACAGTGCGTACAGGCGCGTCGGGTATTGGCCGCGGCGATCGCATTTTAAAATTTTAATTTTTTAACTATATGATTATTTTTAAAGAGGCCAACATGAAAGTTTATTACGACAAAGATGCAGACCTGTCTCTAATCAAGGGTAAAGAAGTGGCCATTATCGGCTACGGCTCACAAGGCCATGCTCATGCCTTGAATCTAAAGGAATCTGGTGTCAATGTAACCGTCGGCCTGCGTAAGGGTGGTGCTTCTTGGAAAAAAGCTGAAGCGGCTGGGCATAAGGTTATGGAAGTCGCGACGGCGGTAAAAGATGCGGATGTGGTCATGATGCTGTTGCCTGATGAAAATATCCCTGACGTTTATAACGTTGAAGTTGCGCCAAATATGAAGACAAGCGCTACGTTGGCGTTTGCCCACGGCTTTAACATTCACTATAACCAAGTCATTCCACGTGCCGATTTGGACGTAATTATGATAGCGCCAAAAGGCCCCGGTCATACAGTTCGCTCCGAATATTTAAAGGGTGGAGGTGTGCCATCTTTGATTGCTGTATATCAGGACAAGTCTGGCAAGGCCAAAAACATCGCACTATCTTATGCCGCAGCTATAGGCGGCACCAAGGGAGGGGTGATCGAGACTGATTTCCGTGAAGAAACGGAAACAGATCTGTTTGGCGAGCAGGCCGTGTTGTGTGGCGGTGCCGTGGAACTGGTGAAGGCTGGCTTTGAAACTTTGGTGGAAGCTGGCTATGCGCCGGAAATGGCTTATTTCGAGTGCTTGCATGAATTGAAGTTAATTGTCGATTTGATGTACGAAGGTGGTATCGCCAATATGAACTATTCCATTTCAAATAATGCGGAATATGGCGAATACGTCACTGGCCCAAAGATTATTACAGATAATACCAAAGAGGCCATGCGTAACTGTTTGAAGGATATCCAGACTGGTAAGTATGCCAAACAGTTCATCTTAGAGGGTCGTACCAACTATCCTGAGATGACTGCGCGTCGCCGTCTTAACGCCACGCATCCGATCGAGATGGTGGGTGCCCAATTGCGTGCCATGATGCCTTGGATTAGCAAAAATAAGTTGGTTGACCAAAGCAAGAACTAGGAATGATGGGGGCTGGGATTGAGAGTTTGAATGGTAAGTTCTGGACCGCTCTCAATCCTAAGCTACACTTTTTTGTTCTTTAATCCTGCATCTAAAATTCACTCTTCGTTTCTCCCTTCTAATGTCTAATTATCCCCACCCAATCATTGCCCGCGAAGGTTGGCCATTCTTGGCTATCGCCGTATCCATCGCAAGTTTGGTATCATACTTGGGCGGTGGTATGTGGTCGCTCCTGTTTTGGTTAGTGGCACTATTTGTGCTGCAATTTTTCCGCGATCCGCCGCGTGAAATTCCACAAGATGCCGATGCAGTGTTATCACCTGCTGATGGCCGCATTGTCGCGGTGGAGCGCACGCAGGATCCCTATGTTCAGCGCGATGCCATCAAGATAAGCGTATTCATGAATGTATTTAATGTGCATTCCAATCGTAGTCCCATAGATGGCTTGGTAAAGCGCATCCAATATTTCCCTGGCAAGTTCGTGAATGCTGATCTGGCTAAGGCTTCGCTGGAAAATGAGCGCAATGCCGTATGGATTCAAAGAGCTGATGGGCAAGACGTAACCAGTGTGCAAGTGGCTGGGTTGATCGCGCGCCGTATACTCTGTTACGTAAAAGAAGGCAGTGTTCTGACACGTGGCCAGCGATATGGCTTCATCCGTTTCGGCTCGCGCGTGGATGTGTACCTGCCACTGACGGCTACCGTAAAAGTGGCTATTGGTGATAAAGTGCAGGCAACTACTACGATATTGGCGGTTTTGACCAAGAGCTAAAGGCCAATATGATGAGAGTCTTTCAAAATCATGACTGACCCGAATGACAGAAAGCCGATGAATCTGCGCAGGCGCAGTATCTACCTGCTACCCAACTTATTGACTACAGCGGCGTTGTTTGCCGGTTTTTACGCTATCGTGCAGGCAATGAATAGCAAGTTTGAGTTTTCTGCTGTCGCAATTTTTATTGCTATGGTGCTAGACGGCTTGGATGGTCGCGTGGCGCGATTGACCCGAACCCAAAGTGAATTTGGAGCGGAATATGATAGTTTGTCCGACATGGTTTCGTTCGGTGTGGCACCCTCTTTGCTTATGTATGAATGGGCGTTTAAGGACTTAGGTAAATTGGGTTGGTTCGCAGCTTTTATATATTGCGCTGGCACGGCATTACGGCTGGCACGTTTCAACGCTAATATTGAAACGGTAGATAAGCGTTTTTTTCAAGGTCTGCCCAGCCCTGCTGCTGCTGGAGTGATCGCAGGCTTCGTTTGGGTGGTGCTAGATAACCATTATAGCGGCCAAGAGGCACGTTGGTATGCTGTCGCCATCACGGTATTTGCCGGCTTGAGTATGGTGAGCAACGTGCGCTTCTACAGCTTCAAAGATTTCAATATGCGCAAGAGCGTTCCGTTTACCGTCATTATCTTGGTTGCGTTATTTTTTATACTGATTTTCAGCTATCCGCCCGGAGTATTGTTTGTGCTTTTCTTATGCTACGCCCTATCTGGTTATGTGCTGTTGCTGCTCAGTTTTCGAAAAAAAACTTCCAGCCCCCCCACGTAGTGACTCACGAAAGAGATTATGTAGCAGTGGGAGGGAGTACGCATGATCCGCCTTTTTGTTTGGAGTGATACTAAAGCTTCTGAACATAGATCCATAGTTTGATTCAATCTAAGATTCATTCCATATTGGAAGAGGCGGCTAGTTGGGAATTTGATGTAAGCTTGGTAGAATGCCAAGGCTTTTTTGAACTTTAACCAGAGTAGGGAGAGTTACATGTCTAATATCGAACAACGCGTCAAGAAAATAGTTGCTGAACAACTTGGTGTAAACGAGACTGAAGTGAAGAATGAGTCCTCGTTCGTTAATGATTTGGGTGCCGATTCATTGGATACAGTTGAACTTGTTATGGCGCTGGAAGAAGAGTTCGAATGCGAAATTCCAGACGAAGACGCTGAAAAAATCACTACAGTGCAACAGGCGGTCGATTACGTTAACGATCATCCCAAGTAATTCATTCTTTCGCTTTTCCCTTAAAATAACGGAGTTCAGTTTGGCAAAACGCAGAGTCGTCATTACTGGCTTGGGTATTGTTTCGCCTGTTGGTACAGGAATTACCCAAGCATGGCAAAATATCATTGATGGCAAATCTGGAATTACCCGCATCACCCGTTTTGATGCCAGTCTATTTACGTCGCAGATTGCCGGAGAGGTGCAAGGGTTTGATGTGAACCAATACATCTCAGCTAAGGATGCTCGACGTATGGATTTATTTATTCATTACGGCCTGGCAGCTGGTATAGAAGCAATTAAAGACGCCGGGATCGAGGTAACTGAAGAAAATGCCGAACGCATCGGTGTCAATATTGGATCTGGTATCGGTGGGCTGCCGATGATTGAAGATAGCCATAACGACTATCTGGCGGCAGGTTCACGCAAGATTTCACCGTTCTTTATTCCCGGTACAATTATAAACATGATTTCTGGCAATCTGTCCATTAAGTATGGCTTTAAAGGACCAAATCTGTCCATGGTGACAGCCTGTTCCACAGCCACTCATTGCATAGGCGAATCTGCCAGGTTGATCGAATATGGTGATGCCGATATTATGATTGCAGGCGGCTCAGAAGGGTCAATTTGTGCACTAGCGTTGGGGGGCTTTTCTTCTGCGCGGGCGCTTTCCGCTCGCAATGACGATCCTGCTACCGCTAGCCGTCCATGGGACAAAGGGCGCGATGGCTTTGTGATGGGAGAGGGTGCTGGAGTTTTAGTTCTGGAAGAACATGAACATGCCAAATCTCGTGGTGCAAGAATTTATGCCGAAGTGGTGGGTTATGGCATGAGTGCCGATGCATACCACATGACCGCACCACGCGAGGACGGCGAGGGTGCCGCGCGCTGTATGAATAATGCCTTGCGTAATGCTGGACTTAATGTGGATCAGGTGGATTATATTAATGCGCATGGCACTTCCACCCCGCTGGGCGATTTGGCTGAAACTATGGCAATGAAGCGTTGCTTGGGCGAACATGCGAAAATGGTCAAGGTCAGTTCCACCAAATCCATGACAGGGCATTTGCTGGGTGCTGCGGGCGGCGTAGAGGCTATATTTTCAGCACTTAGCATTTACCATCAGATTGCCCCACCTACCATAAATATTTTCGAGCAAGATGAGGCATGTGATATGGATTATGTGCCCAATATTGCGCGCGACATGACAATTAATGTTGCCATGTCTAACTCATTCGGCTTTGGCGGCACCAATTCTACTTTGGTGTTTCGTAAGCTTTAAAACGCTTGCACATCTCATCAGGGAGCCACATGCTGATTAATGGCGTGCCGGGAGATCAGGTTAGTATCCACGACCGCGGGTTACTATATGGGGATGGCGTATTCCGTACGCTGCGTGTGCTCGATGGATACATACAGTGTTGGCCACGTCATTATCGCAAGTTGCAACAGGATTGTATTGCATTGCGCATCACTTGCCCAGAATATGCGCTGTTGTTTGAAGAGTTGCGGAGTTTGATTGAACATCAGTCCGATGGTGTGGCCAAAATTATCATCACACGCGGCGAACAAACGGCTCGCGGCTATACTCCAGCTGAAAACATGATTTCGAAACGTATCTTGAGTCTCGCTCCTCCACTTGACTGTCCAGGCAGAAATTATTCGCACGGTGTCAGACTCCGAATATGCGATTTACGCTTGGCACATCAATCGAAACTGGCTGGCATTAAGCACCTGAACCGTTTGGAAAATATTCTCGCTGCTGCGGAGTGTAGTGACCCGGACATCGCAGAAGGGCTATTGCTGGATATTGTTGGTAATGTGATTGAAGGTATACGCAGCAATTTGTTCATGGTCCGGAACGGTGAATTGTTTACACCGAATTTGTCGAGCTGTGGCGTGGCTGGTATACAGCGTGAACGCGTGATAGAGTGGGCTAACATGCATGGCGTACCGTGTTGTGTCAGGCAGTTTGGACTGGCGGAATTGCTTGTTGCGGACGAAATATTTATAGTGAATAGCGTGATTGGGTTATGGCCTGTGCGTGAGCTATCAGGCATTGACTGGAGCCATTTCCCGATTTCCATGCAAGTGCAAGAATGGCTGAACTGTGCGCGTGATTAAACGTTTGTTGCTCATCGTGATGCTTATGGCTATGCTGCTAGCGAGTACTATTGGATATTATGTTATTCGTCCGTTGACCTTTTCCACGCTTCCTTTGGAATTTTCCCTCAAGCAGGGCAGCAGTCTGAAGACTGCTGCCCTGCAAATGCAACAGGCTGGTGCGTTGCCAAACGATTGGATGTTTGTCTTGTTGGCGCGCATGTTGGGTAAATCTACACAGATACAGGCTGGTAACTATGAGCTGGAAACTGCGGTCACGATGTTGCAATTGTTAGCTATCGTGACAGAAGGGCAAACTGCCCAGAGTAAGTTCAGCGTAATTGAAGGTTGGACGTTCAATCAATTCCGCGCAGCATTGAATGCCAATCCAGCCATACGGCATGATAGCGTGGCCCTGTCCGAATCGGAGATTCTGCAGCGTATCGGCGCAATGGAGGCGTATGCGGAAGGGCAATTTTTCCCCGATACCTATTATTTCGTTAAAGGCACAGGCGACCTAGCCTTGCTTACGCGCGCCTACAAAACTATGCAAGTACATTTGCAGAAAAGTTGGCAAGACCGTGCCTCAGATTTGCCTTTTAAGTCAGCTTATGAAGCGTTAATTTTGGCCTCTATTGTGGAAAAAGAGACGGGGCAGGCAAGTGATCGAGGCATGGTAGCGGCAGTATTTATCAACCGTCTGCGCAAGGGCATGCTGCTGCAAACTGATCCGACCGTAATTTATGGGTTAGGGGAGAATTTCGATGGCAATTTGCGCAAGCGTGATTTACTAGCTGATACGCCGTACAACACCTATACCCGCGCAGGCATGCCACCCACTCCGATTGCACTGCCAGGGCTAGCTTCGATACTAGCAACTCTTCACCCGGCTTCAACCGATGCACTGTACTTCGTGGCGCGCGGAAATGGAAGTTCACAATTTTCGAATACATTAAATGAACACAACAATGCAGTGAATCGTTACCAAAAATAATTGGGTGGTTAATACGCTTCCCCTAATCCATATTTTTCCATGAATCTAACTTGCGATATATCGCAGTAGTAGTCACCTTAATTTTTTGGCTAACATGCACTGGTGCAATCGTATACAATTCCGCGCTATTTTATATTGAGCGAAAACTGATCACGTAATGCTGGAAATTAGCAATCTTGCTTGTAGTCGCGGAGATCATCTGCTATTTTCTGATCTGAATTTTTCTCTGTCAGCAGGCGAGTTGCTACAGGTGCAGGGTGCCAACGGTAGCGGCAAAACCAGCCTGCTGCGTACTTTATGCGGTTTTATGATGCCTGTTGCGGGCGAGATTTGTTGGCGTGGGCAGAACATCCGTGAGTTGGGTGATCAATTTTATGCTGAGATGATTTATCTTGGCCATTTGAATGCCATCAAGGATGAATTGAATGCGCTTGAGAACTTGCGTATTGGCGCTGGGCTGGCTGGCTGCAAGGTGGACGACAAACAGGTAATCGCTGCGTTACGTCGTATGGGTTTGCGCGGCCGGGAAACTTTATCGGTCAAAGTACTGTCACAGGGGCAGCGTCGGCGCGTGGCATTGGCGCGTTTGCTGCTTTGCAATGCCTCTTTATGGATACTGGATGAGCCGCTCACTGCACTAGATGTGGGCGCGGTTGAGCTGATGCAGGATTTGATTGGCGAGCATCTTGTGAATAACGGTATGGTAATCTACACAACTCATCAGCCACTGGAAGTGGTGGGAGTTGCAACGCGGCGGCTTACGTTGTCATGAACAAGTTGTCGTTGATTGGTTTGTTAAGCCTAGTGATTCGTCGCGATCTAGTGCTGGCTATGCGGCGTCGTGCCGATGTGCTGACGACACTGATTTTCTTCATCATAGTGGTCAGCCTGTTTCCTCTAGGTGTGGGTCCCGAAATGGATATGTTGCGCAAAATGGCTCCCGGCGTAATTTGGGTGGCGGCTTTGCTAGCTTCAATGCTATCACTGGGTCGTATGTTCTCGGCGGATCATCTGGATGGTACTCTGGAGCAGATGATGCTAGTACCGCAGTCGCTGTCGGTACTCGTGTTAGCTAAGATTTTGGCGCACTGGATGGTCTCCGGTTTGCCGTTGGTAATTATGGCTCCAGTGCTGGGCTTGCAGTTTGATATGACGACGCAGGCCATAGGGGTATTGATTGTTGCGCTACTGCTTGGCACGCCGATACTCAGTATGGTAGGTGCGGTCGGTGCGGCGCTGACTCTGGGGCTGCGCGGCGGCGGGGCGCTGGTGTCGCTACTGGTGTTGCCATTGTGCATCCCAGTGTTGATTTTTGGAGCAGGGGCAGCGGAGGCCGTTGTAAGTGGCACAAGTGTGAGTTCTCATTTATCGTTGCTAGGCGCGCTACTGGTGATGGCATTGATCTTTACACCATGGGTTACGGCTCTCGCTCTGCGTATTTCGATGGAATAAAGCACATTGCGTATTTTTAATTGAGTAGATATTGGCTATAAACTGGTTTAAATATTCCTCGCCGAGTTCCTTTTATAAGGCGGCAGGTAAGATGGTGCCGTGGTTCGCATGCTCGGCCGCAATCATGTTTGTTGCGGGTCTTTATATCAGTTTTTTTGTGGCACCGACTGATATCCAGCAAGGCGAAGCTTATCGCATCATGTTCATACATGTGCCTGCCTCTATCCTATCCATGTTTATTTATCTGGTCATGGCAGGTTATGCCGCGCTAGGTCTGATTTTCAATACGCGCTTGTCTTCCATGATGGCTTCTGCGCTGGCACCTACGGGCGCGCTGCTTGCCTTTCTTTCGTTATGGACTGGCGCGTTGTGGGGCAAGCCGATGTGGGGTGCATGGTGGGTATGGGATGCGCGACTGACTTCTGAACTTATCTTACTATTTCTTTATCTTGGCTTTATCGCGTTGCATGCCTCGATTGATGATCCTCGTCGTGCCGACCGAGCCAGCGCACTACTCGCCATAATAGGCTCGGTTAATGTTCCTATCATCTATTTTTCAGTGCAATGGTGGAACACCTTGCATCAAGGAGCTTCAGTCAAGCTCACCGGCACTAGTATGCATGTGGCTATGCAGCAGGGGATGTACACCATGATGCTAGCGGTCTGGCTATATGCCATTGCGGTATCTTTACTACGTGTGCGTAGCATCATTTTAGAGCGCGAAAGCAAAACCCAGTGGGTATCTGAGCTCATGGAGATTAAGCGATGAACTGGGGTGAATTTTTTGCCATGAATGGCTATGCTTGGTACATATGGGGTTCGTTCGGCATGGCACTGCTGGTATTCATTGTTGAAATTGTGATGGTGCGCCACAGAAGAGCGCTTATCTTGCAGCAATTGCACCTGATGGGTAATGCAGAAGATTTATGACGTAACGTTTCAAGGCTAGATTTGTAAGCTATCCTGATCGTTTAAGCAGTTCGTGCGATGATTGCGAAAAACTCTTCGAATTGGACAAGAATTCCTGTCGATGCAAACACAAATGTGGAGCACTCATTTACCCGATGGAACAAAATGTTACAAAACCAACTCGAAGCAACCAAAGCCGTGTCAATTCATAAAAATATTTAAACTGAAATAATATTAATATTGGAAATAAAATATCATGAAACCGCGTCAGAGAAAATTTGTATTTATAATTCTTGCTCTCGTTGCTTTGGCTACTGCTACAGGTTTAGTGTTATATGCACTGACGAATAATATCAGCTTGTACTTTACCCCGACCCAAGTGTTTAACAAAGAGGCGCCACAGGGGCGCGGTTTCCGCATGGGTGGATTGGTTGTTGTGGATAGTGTCCAGCGACAGGCCGATGGTTTGACAGTACATTTCAGCGTAACCGATACCGCTAAGAGTATGCCGGTTGTGTACAAGGGTTTCTTGCCCGATCTTTTCAAGGAAGGGAAAGGGGTGGTGGTACATGGAAAGATTGAGCCTGGGGGAGTGTTCCGTGCGGATGAGGTGCTGGCTAAGCATGATGAAAACTACATAGCTCCGGAAGCAGAATATGCTATGAAGCAGGCCGCTAAAGAGCGGGCTAAGGTGGATGCAGCATCATCCGTTAGCGCACCTGCTACAAAATAATCTAATAGTTACAGCTTAATTTTCAGGAGCTCTTGGTCATACATGGTTGCTTCCCTTTCCTTCCCTTCGCGTGCGGGGCATCGGCCAGCAAATCGTTCCACCTGGAAAATGTTTGGATAATTTGTGAACATTGTCACGCCATGAGCTTTAAGTAGTTGCTTATTAGCTTAATGTGTATATTTATATGTGTTAATTTGCATTGTCGGAATCATGCTTATCCGGTTAGCACCCACAGTATCCTGAACTGAATTGATGCTGGCCAGAGGATCTAATCGAAGCGACCTGCAAACTAAACTTTTCGCGTAAACCAAAACGCTGCCTGCGTGACATGCGCTATACCATGCGACTGCATGGGCCGTCAGTGCATCTTATACGTACTTGTGATCACTAATAAGCACGGGTATAAATATTAAACCCCTGTTTGCAGGGGCTTAATTTTGATGCATTTACAATGCAGTCATGGTATTTTCAGAATGGTATGTCGTCATCGAAGTTATCGAAACCACCACTCTTGACCGGTGCCGGTTTACTGGTAGCAGGTGCACCAGATGGTGATGATGCAGCTGGATTATTCGCCATGTCAAAATTACCGCTGCCAGACTTACTGGACAACATCTGCATTTCATTGACAATGATGTCGGTGGTATAGCGGTCTTTGCCTTCTTTATCCTGCCATTTGCGCGTGGCAAGTTTGCCTTCAACGTAAATCATCGAACCTTTTTTCAGATACTCTCCGGCAATTTCTGCCAGGCGACGGTAGAAAGTCAAGTTATGCCATTCTGTTTTTTCTTGTTTTTCGCCACTTTTGTCCTTCCAGTTTTCTGAGGTTGCCAACGTAACATTGGTCACTGCTTCGCCATTGGGCATGTAACGCGTTTCAGGATCCTTGCCCAGCCGCCCCACTAAAATTACTTTGTTTACAGACATGTCATTCTCCTTTTACTAAATTTTCTACCGCGATTTCGTCAAAGCCACTCATATCTACTTTAAGGCAAGCCATACCTTCGGCTGGTACCACCATTACTTCGCGTACCCCATTTAATTGCGCCAGGCGTTGTTGTAAAACAGCGCCCGCGCGCCCATCCATTTCAGGTAATGGGTACATTTTGGTACGCACCGCTGCAGGTGGCTGCATGGTGCTGGCAACTAGCAACCACAGCAATAACAAACCTACTGCAAATGCAAACACAGCATTGCCACCATAATATTGCATCAGAAAACCGCCCACAATCGCACCTAGGAATGCGCCGAGAAATTGCACGCTGCTATATATGCCCATCGCCGTTCCCTTAGCCGCTAGCGGGGCAATCTTGCTGATCATGGAAGGCAATGTTGCCTCCAATACGTTAAATGCTGTGAAGAACAACAACAGCGACAGCATTACGCCCCATACACTGTTCTGCATTAGCATTAATGATAATTGTCCTAGCGCTGCCAGTGCAATCGCGCCCATAAACACCTGCTTCATCTTTGCTTTTTTCTCGGCGACTATTATGGGTGGCACCATCAATACGAGGGCTAGCAACATAACCGGCAGATATACTTGCCAATGTTGCGCAATTTCCAGCCCATTCTTTTTTAGTACGAATGGCACTTGCATGAATACCGACATTAGAATTGCATGCAAGGAAAAAATGCCGAAATCGAGCCTCAGCAAATCCATGTTTCGCAGCACATCGCCAAATCGTTTGCTGCTCGCCCCGGAACCAGAATGAAAGCGCGTGATAGCAGGATTAGGAATTATAAAGGCCACAAACAACATGGCCAGAAGAGCCAATACGCCAGTTAGTGCAAAAATTCCGGGCACATCTATCGCCTGATACAACATCGGTGCCAGCACCAGCGATATCGAAAATGTAATACCAATGGTGATACCTATCATCGCCATTGCCTTGGTGCGGACTTCCTCGCGTGTCAGATCGGCGGTTAGCGCCATCACTGCAGCATTAATTGCGCCCGCACCCTGGATTGCGCGCCCAGCAATGACCCAATAAATGTTGTCTGCCGAAGCTGCGATAAAACTACCGATAGCGAATAGAAGAAGTCCAGCATAGATCACAGGTTTGCGCCCGTAATGGTCGGAAATCCAGCCAGCTGGAATTTGCAATACAGCCTGGGTCAAACCGTAAGCACCGAGGGCAATGCCAATCAAGATATGGTTTTCACCGCCGGGCAGTCGCTCGGCGGCATACAGCGCAAATACCGGCAGAATGATGAACAGCCCCAGCATGCGCAAACCATAAATACCGGCTAAGCCCATGCTGGCGCGGCGCTCAAGTTGAGTCATTGAATCAGGCTTGTGTTCCATATTGAAGTATTGAAAGCGCGAAAAATCGCGTATATTAGCAGGTTTAGCGCAACCTACGGTAACCGGCATGGACAGTATCAAAATACGTGGCGCACGCACGCACAATCTGAAAAACATCAGCCTCGATTTGCCGCGCAATCAACTTGTGGTTATTACCGGATTGTCAGGATCCGGCAAGTCTTCCCTAGCCTTCGATACTTTATATGCTGAGGGGCAACGACGCTATGTCGAGTCACTTTCTGCTTACGCGCGCCAGTTTTTGCAATTAATGGCAAAGCCAGATGTAGACTTGATCGAAGGTTTGTCACCTGCTATCGCCATAGAGCAAAAAGCCACCTCGCATAACCCGCGTTCTACCGTTGGCACGGTGACGGAAATTCATGACTACCTGCGCCTGCTGTTTGCGCGTGCAGGTGACCCCTATTGCCCACAGCATGATCTGGGGTTACAGGCCCAAAGCGTTGGGCAGATGGTCGATCATGTGCTGCAACTGCCGCAAGACACGCGCATCATGATTCTTTCTCCATTGGTCATTGAGCGCAAAGGCGAACAAGTCGATTTGTTTGACGAGTTGCGTGCGCAAGGTTTTATGCGGCTACGCGTAAACGGTACCGTGCACGAGATAGATAAACTGCCCGCGCTGGCAAAAAACAAGAAACATACTGTTGAAATTGTGGTGGATCGTCTGAAGGCCAACGCAGACAATCAGCAACGCTTGGCGGAATCATTCGAGACTGCATTGCGTCATGCCGACGGACGCGCATTAGCAGTGGAAATGGATAGTGGCAAAGAGCATATCTTTTCAGCTAAGTTTGCCTGCCCAATCTGCAGTTATTCATTGCCTGAGCTGGAACCGCGCTTGTTCTCATTCAACAACCCGATGGGTGCCTGCCCGAAATGCGACGGGTTGGGCAGTACCAGTTTCTTCGACCCGAAACGAATTGTGGCTTTCCCACAATTATCATTAAGCTCTGGGGCAATAAAAGGTTGGGATCGGCGCAATCAGTTTTATTACCAGATGCTGGACAGCTTGGCCAAGTATTACGATTTTGATCTGGAACGTCCGTTCGAAAGCCTGCCGGAAAAAATACAGGGAATTGTTTTGTATGGTAGCGGCAAGGAAGAAATCCCATTTAGCTATTTCAATGAGCGCGGCAAACCCACGCTACGCGAGCATGCATTCGAAGGCGTCGTTAATAATTTCGAGCGGCGCTACAAAGAAACCACGTCACCTGCCGTGCGCGAGGAGCTTGCGAAACATCTCAACACCTGCGTCTGCCCTGAATGCAAGGGTACGCGCCTGCGCTTGGAGGCCCGCAACGTGCGTATCGCAGACCATGCCATTTACGAGCTTAGTGCATTACCCTTGAAGCAAGCGCTCACATTCTTTCAGCAGGTGCAGCTACCAGGTCACAAGCAGGCCATTGCGGAAAGAATCGTGCATGAAATTGCCAGCCGCCTTACTTTCCTCAACAACGTTGGCTTGGAATATCTTTCGTTAGATCGTTCGGCAGAGACCCTGTCTGGCGGCGAATCACAGCGCATCCGCCTAGCTTCGCAAATTGGCTCGGGCCTGACTGGTGTGATGTATGTATTAGACGAACCTTCCATCGGCCTGCATCAGCGTGACAATGATCGTTTGCTGGGTACGCTGAAACGCCTGCGCGACATGGGTAACAGTGTAATCGTGGTAGAACATGACGCGGATGCCATCCATGCTGCTGATCACGTAGTGGACATGGGTCCCGGTGCGGGTGAGCATGGGGGCATGATCGTCGCGCAAGGCACGCCGCAAGAAGTGTGTGCCAACCCGCAATCACTGACGGGTGATTATCTTTCCGGTCGGCGCAACATTGAAGCACCAAAAAAATATCTCCTCCCCGATCCGGAACGCATGCTGCAAATTCAAGGCGCATGTGGCAACAATCTGAAAGAAGTCACACTTGATTTACCTGTCGGCCTGCTGGTGTGCGTAACAGGCGTGTCTGGTTCCGGTAAGTCCACCCTCATCAACGACACGCTGTATAAGGCTGTCGCACAGCACTTGTACGGAAGCAACGCCGAGCCTGCGCCGTTCGTAAAAATCGACGGGCTGGAATTTTTTGACAAAGTTATTAACGTAGATCAATCGCCTATCGGACGCACCCCACGTTCCAACCCCGCCACTTATACCGGCTTGTTTACTCCCATCCGCGAGCTATTCGCCGGCGTGCCGCAATCGCGCGAGCGCGGCTATGGTCCGGGGCGATTCTCATTCAACGTAAAAGGCGGACGCTGCGAATCCTGTCAAGGTGATGGTGTGATCAAGGTTGAAATGCATTTCCTGCCCGACCTTTATGTGCCATGTGACGTGTGCCACAGCATGCGCTACAACCGCGAAACGCTAGAGGTGCAATACAAAAGTCGAAACATCCACCAGATTTTGCAGATGACAGTGGAGCATGCACATGAGTTTTTTAAGCCGATACCAATCATTGCACGTAAATTACAAACGATGCTCGACGTGGGGCTCGGCTACATTACATTGGGGCAAAGCGCGACCACACTATCTGGAGGCGAAGCGCAACGTATCAAATTGTCGCTTGAGCTTTCCAAGCGCGATACCGGACGTACTCTGTATATCCTGGACGAACCCACAACCGGCCTGCATTTCCATGATATCGCTCTGCTTCTAAAAGTCATTCAGAAGCTGCGTGACCAAGGAAACACCGTCGTAGTAATCGAACATAACCTCGACGTAATAAAGACCGCCGACTGGATAATAGACCTCGGGCCTGAGGGCGGTGAAGGCGGCGGACTTATCATTGCGCAAGGCTCGCCAAAAGACATCGCTGCCAATTTGGAAAGCGTGACTGGCACTTATCTGAAGCAAGTATTGAATGTAATCAAGTAACATAAGTTTGAGGCCCTCAATCACCTGCTTGATCCATTCCTTAAATTACGTTGTATCACGCTCTATCCGCAGCATATCGCTACCTAATTTGCAATGTAGGTAATGTCCCAAAGCACTTGCGCGAGCGACACTCAAGTACAGGCGTAGTGTTGTGATCGAGTCAGGTATGTGACGCTGCGCGCAGCTGGGCTGTCCCGAGGGATGTACGCTTTGGGAACGGCAGGTACTTGGCGTTCGGCGAAGTTTTTACCGCTGCTATCGCGTCCGGCCTTGAGTCGTTTCGTCATCAGGAATCAATAAGCTGTAATGCTCAGCGTGGCGTGATGGTGAACCCAGCGCCACCTCCTTCCTGCGAAGTGACACTCAGTCCGACGCCCTGTTTCAAGTCCTGATAGTCCCGCTCGGTACGCCAGCGCATCTTGGTGACAAATACCATTTTCTCCAGTGTGGCGTAGCTTGGGGTGGTAGTGAGGAAGTATTTTGTCGGCTCGGTTTCATCTTCAGGGCACCTCTAAAAATCCCCTATCTCTGTAATCGAATTTGCTGTGTTTTGCGTT
>NZ_CAKMLL010000041.1 GCF_927797785.1 Candidatus Nitrotoga sp. BS
AATGAGACAGGCACCATTGTTATTAGTTCCGTTAATTACGGTTCTCTACACTAGGTAGAGCACTTTTATCTCGACAATGACGAACCTGTCATATACCATTCACCTATAAGGTGAACGTCAAATACTAAATTTTCACTGTGCATAGGATGTAAATTTGATAGTCAATTTCAAGACTAAAAAGCTTGAGCAGTGCTATTGCCAAAGCAGCCAAGCCCAAAGGGAGTTTGGAGATCGCATTGCAACTAAATACATTCAAAGGGTTAATTTAATTAAAGCGGCAAAAGACTTAGATGAGCTTATGTCGCTGCCAGGCTTAAGGTGCCACCCTCTAAAAGGCAATAGACACGGACAGTATGCCGTCAATTTGACAGGGTTTTACAGGCTAATTTTTATGGTTGAAGGTGATCATTTAGAGATAGCCCAAATAAAAGAAGTGAGTAAACATTATGATGACTGAGACAGCTTTTATTTCTGATCTAGCCATACCACCCGGTGAGTACCTTGAAGAAGTGCTAGAAGATGTAGACATTAGTCAGGCAGAGTTAGCTAGGCGAATGGGAAGGCCTCCTCAAGCTATTAATGAAATTGTAAAAGGGGAGAAAGCTATAACGCCTGAAACAGCATTGCAATTAGAACAAGTCTTAGGTGTGTCAGCTCAGTTTTGGAGCAAACTAGAAACAGAGTACCGTTTAATTCTTGCTAAGAAACAGCAGCTTGAAGAAATTAAGACTGAAGAAAACTTGCTTTGCAAGTTTCCCTACCTTGAACTTAGCAAGCTAAACCTTGTAAAAAAAACTAGCGATAAGCTGAAGAAAGTTATTTCTCTAAGAGTGTTTTTTGGCGTTTCTTCATTAAATAATATTAGAACGGTTAAGGAGTTCGCTCCTGCATTTCGCCAACATGAAAAAAACACCGTGTCACATGAGTCTCTCGCTTCATGGCTAAGAGCAGGACATAGGATGGCAGACGATGCGGATGTGGAGCTTTTTTGCAAAGAGAAACTAAAGTTTAGTATTGCTAAACTTAGAGCGCTTACAAACATTGTTGAGCCAAATGAACTGATTAAAGAAATAAAGAAAGTACTAGCTGAATGTGGAGTTGTTCTTGCTCTAGCCCCGACCTTTCCAAGGTCCTACACTACAGGCGCAACATTTTGGTTAAATAACAATAAAGCTGTAATTATGATGTCTTTACGTGGTGCATGGTCTGATATTTTTTGGTTTAGTCTGTTCCATGAAATCGGGCACATTCTACTGCATGACAAGAGAGTCACATTCCTTGAAAACGGTAAATTAGACCCTCAATACCAAAAGCAAGAAAAGGAAGCTGATACATTCGCACAAACGGCTTTAATTCCAGTAACAGATTACAATATTTTTCTGAGTAATTCAGACTTTTCCAGTAATGCTATCAAGGCCTTTGCTGACACAATTGGAATATTTCCTGGAATTATTACAGGCCGTCTACAACACGATAGGAAATTACTGCATACGATCCATTACCATCGTGTGAGATATAAATGGAATGTATAAGCGCTCTAACTTGCTACGAAAAAATTCAGGCTAGCAGCCTGTCAGACTTAAAGAATCCGTACGAATAAACAATTTGAGCGCGGCATATGGCTTATCTGCAAACGATATTTTTTATGAATAACACCGTATTGTGACGAAATGGGGTAAGCAAGCAAGCCGTAAAGGGGCGGTTCACAAACTTGGATTTTTAAGAACGCCCTCCAATATTTGGATCACACACCCACTGTTAATTACTTCAAATATGTTCACGACTTTTCCCCAGCATGAACACTTCAATAAAATCACCTATTCGCTGTGGCACCTTGCTGCACGGGTGAGCTGGAACACCGCACGATCCAAATACTTGCGACAAGTGCCAGACAACCGCATCGGCTATGCCGCGCTGTGCTTGATGAGTGCGGTGTTTATTATTTTCAAGGCATAACATGCACATTCATATTCTTGGTATTTGTGGCACCTTCATGGGCGGCATTGCCGTGCTGGCCAAACAGGCAGGGCATCGCGTCACCGGCTGCGATGCCAACGTTTATCCGCCCATGAGCACGCAACTTGAAGCGCAAGGCATAGAACTGATTGAAGGTTTCGGCCCGGAACAAATCTCCCTGCAGCCGGACATTTTCGTTATAGGCAATGTGGTATCGCGCGGAAATCCGCTGATGGAAGAAATCCTCAATCGCAACCTGCCCTATATTTCCGGCCCGCAATGGCTGGCGCAAAATCTGCTGCAGGATAAGTGGGTGCTGGCAGTCGCAGGTACCCATGGCAAAACGACCACCACCTCAATGCTGGCGTGGATACTGGAATATGCGGGCCTGAACCCGGGTTTCCTGATTGGCGGCGTACCGCAGAATTTCGGACTCTCTGCGCGTTTAACCGATACGCCTTTCTTCGTCATTGAAGCGGATGAATATGACACCGCCTTCTTCGACAAACGCTCCAAGTTCATTCATTACCGTTCGCGCACCGTCATCCTCAACAATCTGGAATTCGATCACGCCGACATCTTTACCGACCTCGCCGCCATCGAAACACAATTCCATCATCTGGTGCGCACGGTGCCCGGCAACGGTCTGATAATCAGCAACGGCCGTGAAGATTCATTAAAACGCGTGATCAATCACGGCTGCTGGACGCCTGTGGAATTATTTGCCTGTGCGGAAGGCTGGAACATCGATGCAGATAATCGTGTGGCTTTAAATGGCGAAGCGCAGGGTGAACTGAATTGGGAGTTAATGGGTGAACACAACCGCTTGAACGCACTTGCCGCACTTGCCGCCGCGCGTCATGCCGGTGTGCCCGTGACACAGGGTTTGGCAGCATTGAGCGAATTTAAAAACGTCAAACGGCGCATGGAAATGCGCGGCGTGGTAAACGGTATCACCGTATATGACGATTTCGCGCATCACCCCACTGCGATTGCCACCACCGTGTCAGGCTTACGAGACAAAGCAGGTAGTGCGCGCATTCTGGCGGTGCTGGAGCCGCGTTCAAATACCATGAAACTCGGCGTGATGAAGAACGCGCTGCCTGAAAGTCTTAAGGATGCCGACCTGGTCTTTTGCTACGACTTCAATTTAGGATGGGATGCTCGGGCGGTACTCGCTCCGCTGGGAGACAGAGCTATCGTAAAAGATAATTTGGACGAATTGATAGTGGCCATTGTTGCGGTAGCTAGACCCGGCGATAATGTTCTGGTCATGAGCAATGGCGGATTTGGTGGGATACATGAGAAGTTGTTGCAGCGGTTAACCGATTTGTAGTACGAAGCGCCACTAAAAAAATATAGGTACGAAAATAATCTGTGCAGTAAATGCTCGCAATCTGTATTTTAGAGTTCGCAGTCTGCACTTCGCTTACGGTATGCACCATGGGCAACTGTTTCGGCGCTTTGGCCTAGACAATATCGAGCTTCGGCAGTTGAATTTCCAACCCATCTCCGTAAACGTTTAATAGCGCAATCTTCGTCTGGTTCTGAGTATATGCGGAAACTTTTCCCTCCATTGCCAAGTGAGTAGAAAAAGTCTTCACATCGGGCGCGCGCAGATTTTACGGATGGGGCTTGTCATGAAATAAAACAAAGTGTTATATTCAAAATATATAAGTTAGATCAGGAGAAATACCATAATACTTAACCCGCAACTTATCGCGCACTTGGTCTAATAATTTTGGAGGGTTTGCTATGATGTTTTACTCCTACGATTAGCCTATTCTATAAACTAAAACGTCTATTGGAGATTCCATGCAACTACCCACCGCAAGTATTGCTGCAACGCTACTACTCTTCGCTACGAACGCCTTAGCAGATCCAAATCAGTTCTGCCTAGAAATAGCTCGGCGCGGACTCTTTGATGCTGTCAATACGACCTTCATACAAGGCTCGTACGCAGAGGCAAAAAAGGCATATTGCAGCTCAAGAGACAAGAGCTTATCATCGTCAACAGACGGATCAATTTCTGGGTCAGTCGGTCCATTAAGTGCTAATGGCAGCAGTAGCTCAGCGCAGGCCGCTAAGGAGACCGAGATCATGTGCAGCTCGGACTACACGAGCGACAAACTCGCGACTGACTATCGCTCTAACCAGTCTATCTTGTCGAGTAATGCTATTAAGCTGGCAGCCCTCTGTGTTCCCAGAGAATCGAACATTATAGACTTTACGGGGCATTGGGTGGACGATGACTCTATCGCAAGTATTTCCCTAAAAACCTCTAAAGGTTCTCAGCGAATATCAAGGCCGACATACATCAGCGGCTCAATCAAATGCACGGGTGATCTGTTCGACGCAAAAGCTCGCCAGGAGATAAATTCTAATTATCTGACAATGACCTGTGAACGGCTACCAGAGTCCAGGAAGCAAATTGAGCCACGGCTAGTCCACGCAGGCGGGTTCGTCAACATATTCACAAACGCCGGCAATTTCACGGTGTTGTTTCCAAAAAAATACCAGCCGAGGAATTGCGATCCACAGAACATCGCGCTTATTGAAGACACAGATAAGATGGTCGGTGTTAAGCGCGACGCCTTTCTTTCTCGGGGAGCTATTTACAAGGGAATAACGGATACGGAGATCAGTAGTATTACACCGGGAGCGCTTCGGCGTGTCATGTTCCACTTCGATGCGGCCAGTTGTGGTACCTACGCATTGGAAGCAAACTATGCATCACCTGATAGACCTGAACAACGCCCAATGAAGCTATACATTGATGGCAAGCTGCGAAAGCGTGACGCAGTGGGCCTCTCCAATGGGTGGAAAGCAACATTAACAGAAGAATTTGTTTGGTTTGTTGACACGCCGGGATCACATACAGTAGAGCTCCGCAGCAACTCTCCAATTCCCCATATCCAAAGCCTTGAAATTACGCAGCGCTGACCGTCAAATTAAATTATTGACTGGTTCCAGTAGAAGCATGACGAAATAGGTGCCACGTAAATGTGCGGGGTCTACCATTGAAATGTGGATGACGACCGTCGATGAAAAGCGTAGCCATGTAGATACCGTCTTTAAAGTCAAGCATTTTTTTTCAGATAATTGTGTTGATATGGCTGTTGAGTTTTGAGTACACCAAAGCACAAATGTACCAACTTACGCATTGCGGCACCGAGGGAAGACATCTTGG
>NZ_CAKMLL010000042.1 GCF_927797785.1 Candidatus Nitrotoga sp. BS
ATGTCTTAATTTCTGCTCTCCAAACTATATTAGTTGCAATGGAATAGTCAAAATTGGTTGAAAAACCCCATGTTTTAAAACCATTGGATGTGCCAGTTGCAATGATGACGCCATTTTTATCTTCATAATATTCAGCTCTTACAGCAACAGCAGTTTTTTCTGTTGGCATATATTTCAAAATAATCGTTGGGTTGATCCACGAGTTCAAGGCTGACGAGCCCTTAGATTTTTGTTCAGCGCCAATATCAAATCCAAGAGTCGCACCAAATTTACTATTAAGCTGAAAAATTCCATAAAAATTATGGAAATAGCGCATTTTCTTAACACTATCAGGATTGTCGTTCCCAATAAAAGTGCTGCTATTCAAAGTCACTTTTGCGGACGGCTTATAAGTAAGCTGTGTACCAAATGAAGGAGAAGAATTTCCTTCAACACGTCGAATGCGTTGCCAACCATTCAGAACTAATGCGCTCACAAACCATACATCATTTTCTGATGTATAACTAACTTTGGCACCCGTTTCATAATAAGGCGCGTTATCCGCTCCGAGACTTCTGGTCAAATTCCAATTGTCCTTACCAATCGCACTTTCAAAACCTATATGTGAAGAAAATACACCAGCATCAAACCACAAGTTGTTATTTTTGGACAGCTTTAGGCCAATATTGCCCTCATAGATATTATTTAACACGCCAGGCTCGGATGCATAGTTAGCACTCATATAGCTACCGCCAGCTATTGCAAGATTTGCTCTAACATTATCTGTACTGTACGCCCCTTTCAAGAATGCCAAATTCACTGAAGCTTCATTATTTTTGTTATAGCTGTAAATGAATGGTGATTTTTTTCTACTAATAGGGTTATTAAAGTCGTTGCTATAGTATGTTTCTATATAACCAGACATGATTAACGCCGAATCAGGCCCCTGCTCTTCTCCCTGCGCAAAGCTGCCTGCAGATGAAGCTATCACTGCGATAGTGAAAATTAATTTCTTCATGAGAATTTTTCTTTACTAGTGAGCATATTCAGGTTTTGTACTGCCGCGCTAAAAAGTGCGCTCGAATGTTAGTTGAGAAGCGCATTTATTTTTCATTTTCGCTTCTTTGCTTAAACAGATTGCAATACCTGCAATGGCGACATCCGCGCCACACGTCGTGTAGCCAGCCATCCTGCCAAGGTCACCGTAATGATCCCACCGCCCACGCCTACCAACCAGATTAACGCACTCGAATGATAAGGAATTTCCAGTACTTTGATTGCCAGCACCCAGCCTAGCAAGGTTCCACCTGCTGCTGCAAATAGGCCACTCAATGCGCCCAGCACGGCAAATTCGGTCAGATGCAATCGTCGCAAATAGCGGCTATCGGCTCCCAATGTGCGCAGAATGGCGGCTTCATGAATGCGTTCATCTTGCGTAGCGAGCAGCGCGGCATATAGCACAGCCAAGCCACTCAACAAGGTAAACAGGAAGACGGCGCTCATGGTTTTGGCTATCTGGTCCATGATTTGGCGGACTTGTTCGATCACCGCGTCAGTATCTATCAGCAACAGGTTGGGGAACGCCTTGATCAACGCATCACCTGCCTGCGCTCTATCAGTTGGCAAATAAAAGCTGGTCAAGTAGCTGGTCGGATAATTTATCAGCAGGTCGGGGGCAGTTATTACGTAAAAATTCACTTGCATGGAATCCCACTGAACCTTACGCAGGTTTACCACTTGCGCACTGAATTGAGTGCCCGCCACATCATAAGTCAAGGTGTCACCCATGTTGATGCCCAACGTTTTGGCTATCCCCTCTTCCAATGACAACACCGATGACACGCCCCGCTCCCACCATACCCCCTGCACCAAGGCATTCTCAGTTGGCAAAGAATCTGACCAAGATAAGTTGAACTCACGTTCCACTAATCTACGGGCACGCGTCTCAGAGTAATTGTTCCCGCTGACCGCTTGATCATTGATTGCTATCAGCCGCCCACGCACCATGGGGAATAGATGTGGCGCGGGTAATTGCTGTTGTATGAAGAATTTTTTTATCGAGGCGAGCTGATCGGGCTGGATGTTTACAATAAAACGATTCGGCGCATCTGGCGGCATGCGGTCACGCCAACTTTCCAACAGGTCTGCACGCACGAAAGTAAGCAGCAGCAAGGCCATGCCGCCTAAACTTAGCGCCACAATCTGCAGCGCATTTGTACGCCCGTGTCTGGCCAAATTCGCGAAGACGTGACTGCCACGCAGGGGTAACCATGTCAAAATGTGCACGGCAAGCCATGCCAGCAGGCCAAATAACAGCATGCCAACGGTCAACCCCGCCAACACTGTCAAACCCAGCTTGAGTGACCCGGCCTGCCAAAGGAATAACGCACTCAGCACAGCAGCACCTGACGCATACAGCAAACCAGTGCGCGCCTGTGGCATACCCAGCTCACGGCGGATAACGCGCAATGGAGATACGCCTTTTAGCTGCCACAACGGCAAAAAAGTGAATCCAAGCAGTAGCGCCATGCCGCTGGCTACAGCCTGCCGCAATGGAAGCCAGCCCGGCGGGGGTAAAGTAGCCTCACGCATGGTCTCGATGGACTGAACCAGTGCAGACTGAGCCGCATAACCAAGCAAACCACCCAACAATACCGCGAGTACGCCAAGCAACAGAAACTGGTAAATAAAAATACGCAATACCTGCCCCTGAGTTGCCCCCAAACAGCGCATCATGGCGCAAGTGTCGAGATGGCGCTTGATGAAATGGCTCGCTGCCAGCGCCATAGCAACACCCGCCAGCACTACGGCAGTAAGCGCCGCCAGCCCTAAAAAATGTTCGGCACGCTCCAACGCAGTTCGAATTTCCGGACGTGCATCACGCACCCCCTCCAATTTCTCACCTACTGCCAACTGACCTTGCAGCCAGGCACGTAAATCGGCAAGCTGAGCCGAGTCACCTGCAAACAGGATTTTATAGTTGATTCGGCTGCCAGGTTGAACGAGGCCGCTAGTAGGTAAATCAGCCGCATTTATCAGCACACGTGGTGCAAAACTGGCAAAGCCTACAGACTGATCCACGTCGCGTACCACGCGGGCGCCCACGCGCATGTTAAGCGCGCCGATATCAACCCTATCGCCCAGCTGCAATCCCATGCGTTGCAGCAAACGCTTGTCCACCCACGCTGTACCGGGCGCAGGTATGCCTTGCGCAACATATTGGGTACCATCATCTATGTGTATTTTGCCGCGCAGCGGATAACCTTCTTCCACCGCCTGAATTTCAGCCAGCACATTTTGTTGATCATGAACCACCATGCTGGGAAAAGTCGCAACCTCGACCACTCGCATGCCCCGTTGTAGCGCAGTAGCGCGATAAACTGGTGGGAATGAATGTGTGGCGACGATTCGCAGATCAGCACCTAGAAGGGTAGCAGCTTCCTGCTGCAGAGCCAGACTAACCCGGTTGGCAAACAGGCCCACTGTAGAAATACTACCCACCGCCAGCACCAATGCGATCAGCAGCACGCGCCATTCTCCATTGCGCCAGTCCCGCCGCAGCATAAGCCATGACAGCTGCAATGTATTCACGGCACAATTCGTCCTGCCGCCAAATGCAGCTGCCGACCACACTGTTGCGCTAGAACTTCATCATGAGTGACTAATATAAGCGTGGTGCCTTGCACACCATTTAACTCCAGCATTAAATCAATGATATGGCCACCAGTGGCGGCGTCAAGATTGCCTGTAGGCTCGTCTGCGAACAGGATTTTCGGCCCTACAACAAAGGCACGTGCCATTGCTACGCGTTGTTGCTCGCCGCCGGACAAATGCTTGGGTAAATGGCTCTGACGCTTAGCCAGCCCCACGCGCTGCAAGGCATCTGTAGCGCGCTCGCGCGAATCAGATACTCCGTGTAATTCC
Organism: Candidatus Nitrotoga sp. BS; assembly: GCF_927797785.1. Lineage (GTDB taxonomy): Bacteria > Pseudomonadota > Gammaproteobacteria > Burkholderiales > Gallionellaceae > Nitrotoga. The sequence continues at coordinate 3,904 of NZ_CAKMLL010000042.1, forward strand.
AGCGGCAGCATTACGTTTTCCAACGCGGTCAAAGCTGGCAGCAACTGAAAGGATTGAAAAACAAAACCGGCTAGACGACCGCGCAAACGCGCACGTTCATCTTCATCGAAAGAAAAAATATCAATCCCATCAAGAAACACTGTACCGCTACTAGGCACATCCAGTCCGGCCAGCAGCCCCAATAGAGTGGATTTACCGGAACCGGATGCACCCAGAATAGCAAGACTATCACCCGGCTCGACGGCAAAATTGACATCATGCAAGATAATCAGAGGCTGACCACCACTTTCTACTTGCTTACCAAGTCTCTTTGCCTGCAAAATGGACGCCATGAAACTCTCTACTTTCTTTCAATCAATTATATTAAGTGCGTGTTGCTTGCTGCCCGGGATAAGTGGCGCACAACAACAAACCATACTGGTTTTTGGCGATAGTTTATCGGCAGCGTATGGCATTCCACGGGAATCAGGCTGGGTCAACCTGTTGCAGCAAGAATTAGAACGTAGCCATCCACAATATCAAGTAGTTAACGCCAGCATTAGTGGCGAAACGGTTAGTGGCGGACGACAGCGAATTACCCAAGCCTTGCGTCAGCACTCCCCCAGCATTGTCCTTCTGGAACTGGGTGCCAATGATGGCCTGCGCGGCAAGCCTATCGCCGATATCGACAAAAATCTCAGCGCTCTTATTCAACAATCAGGCAAAAGCAACAGAAAAGTATTGCTAGTGGGAATGCAGTTACCACCCAATTACGGCAAAAATTACACCGATCAGTTCAAGGCGATCTATCCCCGACTAGCGCAACATCACAATGTGGCACTGGTTCCGTTCATGCTGGAATATGTTCTACCTGAACAATTTCAGGCCGACAACTTACATCCCACAGCGTCGGCGCAAGCGCAAATCCTCCAAACTATTCTGGCCAAACTGAAACCTCTATTGAAGTCGAATAATTTTTAAAGGCATCGTATTTAACGAAGTTTGATACCTGCCTGAGTAGATAAACCTGGGAAAGCACTCGCCATTCCCGCACCGAAACGCTTGGCGAGCCGCTCTGCAATACCATCATGGGTAGTGAAATCAACAATATCTTCTGCCTTGATCACGTCGCGCGCCACGCTATCCACATTGCCCATCTCATCCGCCAAGCCTAACTCAATGCTCTTTTGACCAGTCCAGATCAAGCCACTGAACATATCTGGTGATTCTTTCAGGCGCTTGCCACGTCCTTGTTTCACCACCTCTATAAATTGCTGGTGAATTTCGGCGAGCATATTTTTAGCATGTTCCTGCTGACCCGCATTAACGGGTGAAAATGGATCCATGAAACCCTTGTTCTCACCAGCCGTCATCAAGCGACGCTCCACACCCAGTTTTTCCATCGTGCCGGTAAAACCAAAACTATCCATCAACACACCAATTGATCCTATCAGACTCGCTTTATTGACAAAAATCTTGTCCGCGGCCGCTGCCACGTAATAGCAGCCGGAAGCGCAGATATCCTCAATCACCACATACAACGGAATCTTTGGGTACTTAGCACGTAAACGGCGGATTTCATCATTAATATAACCCGATTGCACCGGACTACCACCGGGGCTATCCATTCGCAGGATCACCCCTTGCGTGTGCTTATCCTTAAATGCATCCTGCAGGCTAGTCATAACGCTGTCGGCGTTGGCTGAGGTCTCTGCCGCGATCACGCCATGCATATCCACCAGCGCAGTGTGCTTGCCGCTTAGCGGTAACTCGGATTTGCCTATCCAGCCCATAAACAAAAATAGCAAGATGCACAGATAGCCAAACGTAAGCACCTTGAAAAATATACCCCAGTGGCGCGCCCGGCGTTGTTCCTGAATGGCCGACATGGCGAGCTTCTCCAACACGCCGCGTTCCCAGTTGTTATTTTGTTCTGACATAATTATTCCTCAATATAAACTGCACCCAGTATATCAGGCGTATTCGTTAAGCCATGCGCGTAGCCCGACAAAATCGTCTATCAACGCCAGCGGTTCCAGGGCACGCAACTGATCTACCGGATGCGCGCCGTGCGTCATGCCAATCGAATCCACACCGGCGTTACGCGCCATTTGCAGATCATGCGTAGTATCGCCCACCATCAGCGCACGCTGTGCTGTAACTCCAAGCTCATCCATAATTTCCAACAGCATCGCGGGGTGAGGCTTGGAAAATGTTTGGTCTGCAGTGCGGGTAGCGTGGAAGTAAGACTCCATCCCGCTTGTTTGCATGGCCCGCTTTAACCCCTGTTGACTTTTGCCCGTCGCCACTGCCAGCCAGTGCCCTGCAGTATGTAGATGGGCAATTGTCTGCTGCGCTCCTTCAAACAATGGAATTGCCTCACCCTGTGAAAGGAAATGATGGCGGTAACGTGCCACCAGATCATCGCGCTGATTCTCCTGTAAATCTGGCACGGCTTGGCGTAGCGCCTCTTGCAACCCCAGGCCAATTACATACTTCGCAGCGGCATCACTAGGCTCTGCTAAGCCCATATCCCGACATGCGGCCTGGATTGAGCTCGCTATCACAGCTGTAGAGTCCATCACCGTGCCATCCCAATCGAACACTATCAAATCATAACGCTTAGCCATAGAAATCCACCAAAAATGAGGGGCAGATATTAGCATTATTGTCAGCCGGACAACCAATCAGGTTAAGCGCGACTTATTAGGAGTGCTCTTAATCAAGCAGCACGGGCGCGGATCACCTTAGCAAGAATGTCGCTGGTTATTGCTGTCCAAATGAACAGTTTTGATTTGTCATTGTGTGCAGTGATGTATTCTTTGAGGGTAGTTTCCAAGTCAACCACGTTGGTGAACTCTTCGCGGCGGATGCGCTTATCGATAGTATCGCGGAAAAAGCGTTCGACCTTGTTGAGCCAGAAAGCGCTAGTGGGAGTGAAGTGTATATGAAAGCGAGGGTGCTTGACCAGTCATTGCTGAACCTCGGGGTGCTTGTGAGTGGCGTAGCTGTCTACAATGAGGTGCAGTACCTTTGTCTTTTACGTTTTGCGGTGGATCATTTTGATAAACCGCAACCACTCATGATGGCGGTGAGTGGATGGTCATCGTCTTGCCCCGTCCGAGCTTGAGTGAAAAACTTGGCTGCGTGCGGTCGAGCGCCTGAAGGTAAATTTTCACATCTCAGCGAAGCACCAGCGCATGGTCGGGCGAATGAAGTTTCAGGCCGACGATGTCCTCGAGCTTTTGGGTAAAATCCAAGTGTTCCAGTGAGTAGCGCCCACGGGAGATTTTTTAAGCGTGGCACATACCAACTCTTTCACGTTGGCTATTTAGCGCGCCGTGCAAAGGCGTCCAATGCGAGTAGCCGTCTTGCATCAAATACGTGCATCAATTCGCTTACGGTTGCAAAAAATCCGCACCCGACCGAGCTTGTCCAACAAACGATTTAGATTGTAGCTCGCTTCACGATCACGATCTAACCTTTACCAGTTACACTCAATCTCTTGGGTATGATTCCTCGCGGCTTGCCGCGACTTTGTCTTTGATTTTGACTTAAACTGAATGGATGAGTGAATACATTCATAAGAAGCATAATGTAACGGTATTGCTGTACCACATAGTGTTCCAGCGAAGTATCGTCGGACGGTATTTAGTAAAAAGGTAGACGATGAGTTAAGAGACGTATGTATTGAGATAGAGAAGAGGTATGAGATCAAGTTTTTAGAGATAGGTGCGGATGAGGACCATGTCCATTTTTTGGTGCAAAGTGTACCTACCAAGTCAGTGTCAGAGGTGGTCAGAGTAATTAAGAGCATAACGGGACGAGAGATATTTCGTAGATGTCCAGAGGTCAAGAAGCAATTGTGGGGTGGAAAGTTTTGGACAAGCGGATATTTTGCAAGTAGCGTTGGGAAGCATGGTAACGAAGAGATAATTATGAAGTATGTAAGTGGTCAAGGTAAGGTATACACGAAGATACACGAGGATCGTCAACTGGCGCTGTTCTGATACCCTGCGGCTTGCCGCAGGGTAATTCATTTTCCACTACTTCGCCCCCTAACTGCTGGCTGAACATCATCACGCATTTATAGACCTCGCGACCTACCGGCCCATGGAGTATACGAAATCTGTACTTCGGAACCCATACCAAATGATATTGACAATGCCAAATAACATGCGATGCTCTTGCAAACCTGCTCATATCTTTTCCTTTCGTTAAGTGTTGTGGGGACAACACTCCGAAAGATAACTGTATGGGCAGCTACTCTGACAGGCAAAGCCAAACAGGTGATGACCACGTCCATAGGACGTGGTTTTTTAACTTTCAATAAAAAATTTATCAAACAAGTGTAAAAATTTTCGACAATGTCCGTCAACCTAAATCGTCTTGACCTAAAGTGGAACGAGTTAATAGAGGTAAATCTTGACACTACATTCTCAGTATAACTTAGCTCTAATTGTCCCATCCCACGTGACTATTTATCCGTCAGTAGCTAGCAGCCTGTCGGACTTAAAGAGTCGTAGCTAAAATTGAGCTGAGCGAGGGTAGATTTTGATGATTTTGCAGGGTAATAGTTGTTCTATTGCCTAAAAAAGCGGCGAAATATACTCCGCTCCGCTCAATTTGCAGCCGATTTCCTTTAAGTCCGACAGGCTGCTAGGACTAGTACTTTAAGGCACGGAGTTAGTGAAAGAACGATGGTTAAGTTTAAATCGCAAATATTTAGCTGCATCATCGTAGCGCGCTAAAATGATAGTACGGTTATAATTAAGTGGATTCAATGCAAGACTCTAATTAAAGGAATAACATGGGATTTCTGGCAAATAAACGAATCTTGATTACTGGTATGATCAGTAATCGTTCCATCGCTTATGGTGTCGCACAGGCGATGCAGCGTGAAGGCGCAAAAATGGCATTTACCTATCAGGGTGAGCGCATACGTGACCGAGTGTGCGAACTCGCGCGGGAATTTGACAGTGAATTGGTATTCCCGTGCGATGTAACTAGCGATGCAGAAATTGACCAACTATTTATTAATCTTAGCAAACACTGGGATAAATTCGACGGCTTTGTGCATGCGATCGCTTTTTCTCCTCGCGAGGCACTAGCTGGTGAATTTCTTGATGGATTTACACGCGAAGCTTTCCGAACTGCGCATGACATTAGTGCTTACAGCTTTCCGGCAATGGCTAAAGCCGCGTTACCCATGATGGAAGGCCGCGCAGCCGCGTTAGTGACATTAAGCTATCTCGGCGCGGTACGCACCATGCCACACTACAACGTGATGGGTCTAGCCAAGGCCAGCCTAGAAGCCAGTGTTCGCTATTTAGCAATGAATCTCGGCAACAAAAATATCCGTGTAAATGGTATTTCCGCAGGCCCGATCAAGACACTAGCTTCGGCAGGTATTGCTGACTTTAGTAAACTACTAAACTACAACGCAAAAAATGCCCCATTGAAACGCAACGTAACAACTGAGGAGGTCGGCAATGTTGCGGCGTTCTTGTGTAGTGATTTGGCCAGTGGAATCACCGGCGAAATCACCTATGTTGATGGTGGTTTTAACACCACAGCACTTGGCACAACTGAGCCATGACTACATTAGCTTACCGATTAAACAAACTGAGCGGGTTGAAAAAGGTTATTTATTTTCGACTACAGAAAAAGGCTTCATGGTAATGTCAGCGTGTTTTTTGGCATCCGCAAGATAGGCCTGTAACATTTCTTCACCCGTTATTTGACGCAGTTCTTGCACATAACGCGCTTGCTTCGCATCATCGATGTTGGCAACTCCTTTGATTGCATCTACACGAACCAGCTCGTAGCCATTTTGTACATTTTCAATACCCACATATGCCGGAAGAGTAGCCACGTCTGCTTGGAATACTTGCCGAGCCATACTATTGTCAAGCCCAGCATGTTGTTCGCGCGTAATAGCTGTCGGCTCAGTCCATTTTACGTCAACCTTCTCACCACGTTGCAACTGTGCCAACACTAGTTTACCCTGCTTGACCGCAGACTCTAGCGCTTGTTTGCGCAGTAATTTCTGGCGGATACTCTCCTTCACTTCTATCAACGAGCGTGTACTTACTGGCTTATATTCCAGCAACCGTGCAGCAAACAAAGTATTAGGTGCAATCTCGATGACAGCGCTATTACGCTTCTTTTTTGTCACATCTTCCGCAAAAATAGCTTGCAATGCTTTGTCTGTCCAAGGTAATGATCCGGCCTGTTTTTTACTCAACCAAGCACTTTTTTGTAGCGGCATTTTTACCAATTCTGCAGCTGGTTTTAGAGTGTCACTTTGCTCATATACAATATTATTGAATTTTTCTGCCAACTCAGCGAACATATCATTTGTTTTTTGTAGTTTTAGCCTCTGCGTAATAGCACTTTTCGCCTCATCAAGCGGAAGCGTTTTAGCGGGAATCACTGCCAGAAGTTTGATAATGTGAAAGCCAAAATCAGTTGGCACCAAACCGCTAATTTCGTCTACCTTAAGCTTGTATACGGCCTCTTCAAAGGGTTTGACCATCGCCCCATGACCAAACTGACCAAGATCACCTCCGCTAGCAGCGGAGCCGGGGTCCTGCGAATGTTGTTTAGCTAACTCGGCAAATTTATCCGGTGACTGTTTAACCTGCTGCAATATTTGCTCTGCCCTAGTCTTGGCAGCCTGCTTATCTGCATCGGATGCCTGCACAGCCACAGCAATCAAAATATGCGCCGCCTGGCGCTCTTCAGGTGAACCGAATTCATTCTGGTGCTCCTCGTAATATTTCTTAACTTCAGCCTCATCCACTGTCACTTGTGATTGCAATGCATCGGCTGAAAATGACACATACTCTACCTTCACCTGCTCATCTGTTTCAAAATCCTTCAGATTCATATCGTAATAACTTTGCACCGCAGCTTCATCCACACTCGCCTGATTAAGATATGACTCAAAAGAAATTTTTGTCACAGCAACAACGCGCTGCTGCTCATTCAAGCGTATTAAGTTATCCGCAGCAATCCGTGATGCATAGCCATTCTGCATATACGCATCTATCAATTGTCGCATATATAACTCTCGTGCCACATTTGACTCAAATATCAGCGGCGACATTTTCTCACGACGCAATACTGATTCGTAAAGTTGCTTGTCGAATTTCCCGTCTTTCTGGAATGCCTCAATACCTGCGATATTCTGAGCCAAATATTTCTCACTAACAGTCAAACCAATCGAACGAGCCTGCGACATCAATAAACGTTGGCTAACCAAATTGTCCAGAATCGAGCGTTTTATTTCGGGCTTATCAAACATAGCTTGGTCATAGTTACTACCCATCATTTTACGCATTCTGTCTTGTTGCTGGCGCAATGCTTGATCGAACTCTTCTTGATTAATTTTATCGCCGTTTACCGTAGCTAAAGTCTCACCAGGAGATGATTTATTGTAAGAATCCACACCCCAAAATGCAAACGTAAGAATAATGAGACCCAATACGATCTGAACGAATCGTTTGTTCCCATGCACGAAATCAAACATATTCACCGCCCGATAAAGTTTATTTAAAAAATGAAAAAGGCGAACTTTCGTTCGCCTAAATTTTGGCGGAGTGGACGGGACTCGAACCCGCGACCCCCGGCGTGACAGGCCGGTATTCTAACCAACTGAACTACCACTCCAATAATCAAACAGCTGGTGGGTGCTGAGGGGTTCGAACCCCCGACATTCGCCTTGTAAGGGCGACGCTCTACCAGCTGAGCTAAGCACCCAATAAAAGATGTATTCTACAGCATTCTCCGAGCCTTTACTAGAAATAAATTCTGGCAATCGAACTGCTTTAACCTTGCCCAATTCGTTGGCACTAGAATGTCAACTATTCCGTGAAATACATTTTCCTATTTAATGCTTAATCGCTGTAGCACGTCTATCCTCCTCGTCCGCCACCAAGATTGGATTGACTACTGGCGCATCCTTAGGTAACGGCTGAGGCTTGCGCTCCAACGCTATTTCCAACACCTGCTCGATCCATTTAACTGGATGAATATCAAGTTTATTTTTTACATTATCAGGAATATCAACAAGATCCTTAGTATTTTCTGCAGGGATCAAGACAACTTTAATACCACCACGTTGAGCCGCTAATAATTTTTCCTTTAATCCGCCAATCGCCAGCACTTCACCTCGTAGCGTAATTTCTCCAGTCATAGCCACATCGGCACGCACAGGGATGCCTGTCAACGCTGAGACTATCGATGTACAAATGCCTGCACCTGCACTTGGCCCATCTTTAGGTGTAGCACCTTCAGGCAAATGTATGTGTAAATCAGTTTTTTGATAAAAATCATCAGAAATACCCAAGCTACGGGCACGACTACGCACTACGCTAAGTGCGGCTTGAATCGATTCCTTCATTACCTCGCCCAATTTACCGGTGGGGGTAATATTACCTTTGCCCGGCAATACAGCAGTTTCAATGGTTAACAACTCACCACCAACTTCAGTCCACGCCAACCCAGTTACTTGACCAATCTGATTATTTTTCTCTGCGATTCCATAGCTAAAACGACGCACTCCAAGATATTTGTCTAGGTTACGAGTATTCACCATTACCTTGCTATCACGCCCTTTGAGCAACAATGCTTTCACCACTTTGCGACAAATTTTAGAAAACTCACGATCCAGCCCTCTCACCCCCGCTTCGCGGGTGTAATAACGCAATATGTCACGAATTGTACTTTCAGAAATACTGAGCTCTTCAATTTTCAACCCATTATTTTTAAGTGCCTTTGGAATTAAATAATGTGTCGCAATATTAACCTTCTCATCTTCCGTATAGCTTGACACGTGGATAATTTCCATACGATCCAAAAGCGGAGCTGGGATATTCATGGTATTAGCAGTCGCAACAAACATTACATCAGATAAGTCATATTCGACCTCGACATAATGATCAACAAAAGTATGATTTTGTTCTGGATCGAGCACTTCGAGCAGCGCCGATGACGGATCGCCACGAAAATCCATACCCATCTTATCTACTTCGTCGAGCAGGAACAACGGGTTTTTCACACCAACCTTGGTCATGTTCAGCAAAATTTTGCCTGGCATTGAACCAATATAAGTACGGCGATGACCACGAATTTCTGACTCATCGCGAACACCACCGAGCGACATGCGAATAAATTTGCGGCCTGTAGCCCGCGCAATAGACTGACCCAGTGAAGTTTTACCAACACCCGGTGGCCCTACCAAACACAGGATAGGCGCTTTCATTTTATTAACGCGTTGCTGCACTGCAAGATATTCAACGATACGTTCCTTAACCTTCTCCAATCCATAATGATCCGCTTCCAATATTTCCTCAGCAGATTTCAAATCATTGTTAATCTTTGACTTCTTTTTCCATGGCAAACCCACTAACACGTCTATGTAGTTACGCACCACAGTCGCCTCGGCAGACATGGGTGACATTAAACGCAGTTTTTTCATTTCGGCGTCGACCTTGACACGCGCTTCTTTAGGCAAGTGAGCGGCCTTGATTTTCTTTGCCAACTCTTCGAAATCAGCACCATCTTCACCTTCGCCCAACTCCTTCTGTATCGCTTTAACTTGTTCATTCAAGTAATACTCGCGCTGGCTCTTTTCCATCTGCCGTTTGACTCGTCCTCGGATGCGCTTTTCAACTTGCAAAATGTCGAGCTCAGCTTCCAGTAAACCCAACAAATGATCCAAGCGCTTTCGGACATCAAAAATTTCTAAAATTTCCTGTTTTTGTTCCAGCTTAAGTGGTAAATGCGCTGCTATCGTATCCGCCAGTCGGCCGGAATCCTCTAGACCAGCTAAAGATGTTAATGTTTCTGGTGGAATTCTCTTATTGAGCTTAACATATTGGTCAAATTGATTAATCAAGGCACGACGCATAGCTTCTGCTTCATTATCCAAGCTGTCATCGGCAGGGACAGGGTCAATATCTGCATCGAAATGACTTTTTTCATCTAGCACACGTAATATGTTGGCACGTTGCGTTCCTTCTACAAGAACTTTGACGGTTCCATCAGGTAACTTGAGCATCTGCAAAATATTAGCAATACTACCAACGCGATATAAATCATCTGCAGCAGGCTCATCTTTAGCTGCTGTTTTTTGCGCCACCAGTACAATACTTTTGCCCGCTTCCATCGCGGACTCCAGTGCCTTGATCGATTTCGCGCGGCCAACGAACAATGGAATTACCATATGCGGAAAAACCACTACATCGCGTAAAGGAAGTAGAGGAAAGAAACTGGAAACAAGTACATCAGTGTCATGCTCAGTCATGGCTGGAATTCCTTTGTGGATTAACTCGACAATTAGATGGGGGCGCAGCGAAAAAATTCAAGTCACGATACAAATCGCCGCGCATCAACTCATAGGATGCCACTATAAAAATAACTATGCTGCCCTGGATGTATCCGTGTGTATAACAATCGGTTTAATTTCGCCATTTGTGCTGCTTACATCCAATACTACCTTGCTGACATTGTCCATTGAAGGCAGATCATACATAATATCAAGCAAAGAATTCTCCAGAATCGAGCGCAACCCTCGAGCGCCCGTCTTACGTTCCAGCGCTTTTTTGGCGATTGCCTGCAACACACCTTCGTGAAATTCTATGTTCACACCTTCCATCGCAAACAATTTATTATATTGTTTGACTAGGGCATTTTTTGGTTCGGTCAGAATTTGGATGAGTGCCGCTTCATCCAACTCCTCCAGTGTGGCAACTACTGGAAGACGTCCAACAAATTCAGGGATCAAACCAAACTTTATCAAATCTTCTGGCTCCAAATTACGTAGCACTGTGCCCACACTCTTCTTATCGCCACGATTGGTAAGTTTTGCACCAAAACCAATACCAGCCTTCTCTGAGCGATTGAGTATGACCTTCTCCATGCCATCGAACGCTCCACCACATATAAAAAGGATATTGGTTGTATCAACCTGCAAGAATTCTGTATTTGGATGTTTGCGGCCACCCTGTGGCGGCACAGACGCCTTGGTTCCCTCAATCAACTTAAGTAACGCCTGCTGCACCCCTTCACCGGATACGTCACGAGTGATAGAAGGGTTGTCTGATTTGCGAGAAATCTTATCAATTTCGTCTATATAAATGATGCCGCGCTGCGCGCGCTCCACGTCATAGTCACACGCTTGCAATAACTTCAGAATAATATTTTCGACATCTTCCCCAACATACCCCGCTTCGGTGAGTGTAGTAGCGTCGGCCATCACAAACGGTACGTCAAGTAGCCGCGCCAAGGTTTGCGCCAATAAAGTCTTCCCAGAGCCAGTCGGGCCAAGTAGTAAGATATTGCTCTTAGCCAGCTCCACCCCATCCTTGTCTGTGTTTTTTAAACGTTTATAATGGTTGTATACTGCCACAGACAATATTTTCTTGGCATGTTCCTGACCGATTACATATTCATCTAGACGCGCACGAATATCATGCGGCACAAGCAGATCAGCTTTGTCCGTCTTACCGGACACAGTACTATTAATTTCTTCACGAATAATGTCATTGCAAAGCTCGACACATTCGTCGCATACGAATACAGATGGCCCCGCAATCAGTTTGCGAACCTCATGCTGGCTCTTACCGCAAAATGAGCAGTACAATAGCTTGTCACCCTTGCCTTTATCCAGCACCATTCATACCCCCTGTTTTGTTTATCGATTACATTTAATATGTATCGATTATTCCTAGCAGTTGTTTAAACACGCTTATCCAGAACCCTATCTACCAAGCCATAATCGACAGCTTCAGTCGCAGTTAGGAATTTATCTCGCTCGCTATCACGGGCAATTTCCTCGACATTGCGACCGGTATGTTGAGCCATCAGGTCATAAAGGCGTTCACGCAGGCTCAAAATATATCTGGCGTGTATTTCAATATCCGTCGCCTGCCCCTGAAACCCTCCCAAAGGCTGATGGATCATCACCGAAGAATTAGGCAGCATAAAGCGCTTACCCTTTGCTCCGGCCTGCAACAAAAAAGCACCCATAGATGCTGCCATGCCGATGCACAATGTAGAAACTTCCGGCTTTATGAATTGCATAGTGTCATAAATTGCCATGCCTGCAGAAATTGAGCCTCCAGGCGAATTGATATAGAGGTGAATCTCCTTATCTGGATTTTCCGACTCAAGAAACAGCAACTGCGCTACCACCAAATTTGCGCTCATATCATTGATATTGCCAACCAAAAATATAACACGCTCCTTGAGCAGACGTGAATAAATGTCGTATGCACGCTCCCCACGCCCGCTGGTTTCTATCACCATCGGAATCATGCCGATGTTTTGCGGATCCTCTTTATTTAGGAGTTCTTCGCTATATATCACGCAGCATTCTCCATCAACTCTTTAAAGTCCACCACTCTCTCTGTCACCTTGACAGCCTCCGTCACCCATACCACAACGTTATCCTCTAACACCAAATTCTCCGCATCTTGCAAGCGTGCTGGGTCGCTATAGTGCCACTGCACCACTTCTTCTGGATTATCATAACTTTGTGCATAATCCTCAACCAACTCCTTAACCTGCTCAGGTTTAGCGTGCAAATCATACTTATCAACCAGCTCCGTCATTATCAGACTCAACTTGACACGCTTTTGCGCACGTTCAGTAAACAGCTCAAGAGGCAACGACTCCTCTCCCTTCGGCATTTCCATTCCGCGCTTTTTCATATCGCGCATAGTTTGCTGCATCAAACCCTGCGCTTCAGCATCCAGCAGCGCCTTGGGTATCTCCAGTTCAGTTACTTTCAGCAAGGTAGCCATTGCACTATCTTTGTTAAGTAACATTATGCGACGCTTGACTTCCCGCTCTAGATTATTTTGAACTTCAGCCCGTAGCTTATTCACATCGCCATCCTCTATACCGAGCAACTTGGCAAATTTATCGTCAATTTCTGGCAAGATTTGATCTTCAACCTTGTGCAAGGTAATAGTAAACGTCACTGCCTTACCAGCCACTCTTTCTGCCTTATAGTCCGGCGGAAAAGTCATATCGAACGTTTTCGTTTCACCAGCCTTCATGCCAATAATGGCACTTTCAAAATCCGGCAACAAACTACCAACACCCAACAGTACAGCCAAATTTCTAGCCTCACCCCCTTCAAATATTTTTCCTTCCAGCAAGCCACTGAAATCAATATGCACCCTATCTCCATCTCGAGCCGCACGGTCTGCCACTTCGAATGTTGCATGTTGCGTAAGCAGCGTAACAATCGTAGTATCCACATCGGCATCACTCAAAGTGTAGTTCACTTGCTCCATGCTTTCAGCGCTAATATCACCTAACACAACTTCAGGATAAACCTCAAAAGTCGCACTATATTCAATCCACACAGCATCTGGGTCGGTAGTCTTAATTTCAAAAGCAGGATAACCAACCACTTTTAACTTGTTATCCTCCACTTCTTTGACAAAGGATTGCCGTAAAGCATCTCGCAGAACTTCCTGCTGTATTTGCGCACCATGCTTTTGCTCCAGAATCTTGAACGGCACCTTGCCTGGCCTGAAACCAGGTACCTCAGCGGTACGTGCCATTTTCTTCAAGCGCGCTTCCATTTCGCTGCTAACCAGTTGCATAGGGATGGATGCATTAAGGCGGCGCTCCAACCCGCTCATGATTTCTACACTCGACATGCTAGCTTTCCTTAATATTAATAAGTAAATTCTTCAGTTGGTGCGAAAGGAGAGACTCGAACTCTCACGCCTTGCGGCGCTGGAACCTAAATCCAGTGCGTCTACCAATTCCGCCACTTTCGCCCATTCCAACAACAGAGCCATTGTAACATATGAAAAGTATGAAGGCTGTAAGCGAAGATGGGAAATATTAGCATCCCGTCAAGATTGCGAGACCTTATGATGGGTCATGCCACTTCTTCTGAAATACTTCAAGCAATTACGATAACGCGAAGTTTTATGCAATCAAGATCCAGATACACTATATGCAATTCATTCCCCTGAACGATCTTAACTCATGACTTCGCCTCTCTCTATAAATCGCTCATTGTTGTCTCGCATCAACTTACGAGCTCTAAACTGTGGTCAGTTTTTGACGAGGATATGATCACTCCGGACGGAATACTTACCTGTTCAAAACTAAAGAAGACAAGCGGTATGTAGCTTCACTCCGACTAACCCGCTAACTATGTAATCGTTCTTGTTGAATTCGATAAGCTTAAAACATTCGAATCATATATGGATTGCGCGCTTATCCACCGCCAAAGCCGCTTCGTGCATCACTTCGGCCAAGGATGGATGTGCATGAATGACGCGCCCCAAATCTTCGCTACTGGCCGAAAAGGCCATCGCCAACACTGCCTGCTGAATCAGCTCAGATGCCATCGGGCCTACAATATGCACGCCAAGAATACGATCTGTATTTACATCAGCCATGATTTTAATAAACCCAGCCGTGTCACCCAAGGCACGGGCGCGTCCATTAGCAAGAAAGGGAAACTGCCCAGTTTTATAAGCAGCACCCGCTGCCTTAAGCTGCTGTTCAGTCTTACCCACCCAAGCGATTTCTGGAGCTGTATACATCACATTCGGCACCAAATTCAAATCGCAGTGCCCCATCTGCCCGCCAATCAATTCTGCCACCATCACACCCTCGTCCGATGCCTTGTGCGCAAGCATCGGACCGCGCACCACATCACCCACCGCATACACATGCGACAGGCTGGTACGGCACTGTTCATCCACTTCAATTCGCCCTGCAGCGTCCAATTTGAGACCGACCGCTTCTGCGCCCAGGCCTTGCGTATTGGGAACACGCCCTACCGCAACAATCAGCTTGTCTGCAACTAATTCTTGCGTGACTCCATGTATATCGCGCCAATTAATTTTTACAACCTCAGCAGCCTGAGTGACGCCATCAATCTGTGCACCCAAGTGGATAATCAGCTTTTGTTTGGTAAAAGCGCGTAACGCTTCTTTCGCCACTTGCTCATCAGCGGCAGGAAGAAATACGTGCGCGGCTTCCAGTAGTGTCACTTCGGCCCCCAACCTGCGCCACACACTGCCAAGTTCCAGCCCAATCACCCCCGCACCAATGATCGCGAGGCGCTTGGGCGTTTCGCTAAAACTCAAAGCACCTTCATTGTCCACAACCTGCAACCCATCTAGCGGGGCTTGCTGCAAAATGCGCGACGTCGAGCCAGTAGCAACAATAATATGCTTTGCCCTCACCTCTTCTCCATCCGTAATTCCAACACGCCAGACATCGCCATCCCGACCGAGAAGTTGAGCTCTGCCGTGTAACGAGTCCACTTTATTCTTCTTGAATAACTGACGAATGCCTAATGTAAAATCGGACACGATCTTGTTCTTGCGCGCCACCATTTTCAGAACATCCATGCTCGCATTGTCAGCTTGTATGCCGTGCGTAGCGAAATCATGCGTCACGCGCTCGAAGTTTTCTGATGATTCCAACAATGCTTTGGATGGAATACAACCCACATTAAGACAGGTCCCACCTAGACTGGACTTACCTTGCGCGTCTTTCCAATCGTCGATACAGACTGTATTTAGCCCTAATTGAGCACAACGTATCGCCGCCACATAACCTCCGGGGCCAGCACCGATAACGACAACATCAAATGATTTCGACATATTGAAATCCTTATATTAATATCTGAACTCGTAAGAAATATTTCATTTCCTTCCAGTTTGGAACGACAAAGTCGTACCTACAAATCCAGCAACACTCGCCCAGGATATTCCAACGCTTCTTTAATAGTGGCGAGAAATAATACGGCATCACGCCCATCGACAATGCGGTGGTCGTAAGACAGCGCGAGGTAGTTCATCGGACGAATGACAACTTGACCATTTTCAGCCACTGGTCTGTCTTTGGTCGCATGAATACCAAGGATTGCACTCTGCGGCGGATTAATAATAGGGGTAGAAAGCATGGAGCCGAAAACACCGCCGTTGGAGATAGAGAAGGTACCGCCAGTCAACTCTTCCAGCGCAATTTTACCGTCTTTGGCACGCGTACCGAAGTCAATGATTTGTCGTTCGATATCGGCTAGCGAAAGTTTGTCAGCATCACGGATAATAGGTACCACCAAACCGCGCTCGCTACCGATTGCCACGCCGATGTCGTAATAGCCGTGATAAATGATATCCGTGCCATCCACCGACGCATTCACCATTGGGAATTTATGCAATGCAAGTATCGTGGCCTTGATGAAAAATGACATAAAACCGAGTTTTACGCCATGCTTCTTTTCAAAAGCGTCTTTATAGTGATTGCGCAACTCAATCACTGGCAACATATTCACTTCGTTAAAAGTAGTGAGAATTGCAGCATTCTGTTGCGATTGCAGCAAACGTTCGGCAATGCGTTGACGGATGCGAGTCATAGGCACGCGCTGTTCCACACGCCCGCCTGCTATGGGTTGCGGAACTGCGCTTACCGGCACCGCTGCTTTTTCCTGCACCGCATTCAACACATCTTCCTTGATGACGCGTCCGCCACGTCCGCTACCTTTAATCGCAGTTGTATCAACTTTATTTTCTGCCGCAATTTTCTGTGCCGCAGGCATAACTGCAGCTTGCTCCTTGGCTATCACATCTGGTTGAACGGCGCTGCTCACATCAGGTTTTGCTTCGGTATCCAGCAGGGCAATCACCTCATTGCTGGTCACCTTGTCACCATTTTGCTTGAGAATTTTGGTCAGTACACCAGATTTGATCGCGGGCAACTCTAAAATAACTTTATCGGTCTCAATGTCTATCAGACTCTCACCTTCAGCCACAGCTTCACCAGGCTGCTTGTGCCAAGCTACCAAAGTGGCTTCGGAAACCGATTCGGAAAGCTGCGGCACTTTCACTTCAACTTGCATGGTGTCTTGCTCCTGGTTTAATGTCGAGATCGCTGCGGAAAGCAGCGTCTATCACTGCCTTTTGTTGTTCATTATGCACTGCTAAATAGCCCGCTGCGGGCGATGCCGAGGAAGATCGCAACGCATACGCAAGCCTCATACCATCCCGCAGATGGCGCAGCAAATAGTGCTGTATGCGATGCCACGCGCCCTGGTTGCCCGGCTCTTCTTGACACCACAGCAATTCCGTCGCATTTGGATAACTGGCAATCTGTGCCTCGAAAGCATCATGCGGAAAAGGATAAAGTTGTTCCAGCCTGATAATCGCAACCTCTTCCGGAGGCAAAGACTGCGGCGAGATATCTTGAATACCGCGTTCGCGTCGCGCGGCCTTCAGCTCATAATAAATTTTCCCGCTGCATACTATGATACGCCGCACCTTGGCAGCTTCCAGCGTATCCACTTCTCCAATCACTGGCTGAAATATTCCTTGAGCCAACTCATTCAGTGGCGAAGATGCATCCTTGCTGCGCAACATACTTTTGGGCGTAAAAACAATAAGCGGCTTGCGTATTGGACGCAACATCTGGCGGCGCAGCAAATGGAACATCTGAGCTGGAGTGGAAGGGATACACACTTGAATATTGTAATCTGCGCACAGCTGTAAATAGCGCTCAATACGCCCGGAAGAATGCTCCGGACCCTGTCCTTCGTAGCCATGGGGCAAAAACATCACCAGCCCGCACATGCGTCCCCACTTGGCCTCCCCCGATGATATAAATTGATCGATTACCACCTGTGCACCATTAGCGAAATCGCCGAACTGTCCTTCCCATATAACCAGCGAATTAGGTTCAGCGCTAGCATAACCATATTCAAATGCCAGCACCGCCTCTTCAGAAAGAATGGAATCAATCACGATGAAATCAGCCTGATCCGGCGCAATATTTTGCAATGGAATGTGATAGCCCTTGTCCCACTGTAAGCGGTTTTGGTCATGCAGTACGGCATGACGATGGAAAAAGGTGCCACGCGCGCTGTCCTCTCCAGACAAACGAACTGGAACACCTTCAACTACCAAGCTGGCATAGGCCAGATTTTCTGCCATACCCCAATCCAAAGCCAATTCACCATTCCCCATGGCACGGCGGTCAGTGATAATTTTTTCCACGCGCGAATGAAGCTTGAAATCCGTCGGCACATCTGTCAGCCGTTGAGCCAATTTCTGCAACTGTTCTTGCGGTACGGCAGTATTCACTGCTACGTCCCAAGTCACACCATCTCTAAATTTAGCCCAATTTACAGCGTATTCCTTATTAAAATCATTCAATACTGGCTGGATCGGATTGATGCCCTCATCCATCGAGCGGCGATAGGCCGCGATCATCGCCTCCGGCTCCTCTTCAGTTATCACGTTTTGTTCTAGCAAGCGATTAGCATACAACGCACGTGTGCCCGGATGCTGGTTAACATATCGGTACATGAATGGCTGCGTGACCAGCGGTTCATCCTGCTCGTTATGGCCCAGCTTGCGGAAACACACCATATCAATCACTACATCCCTTTTGAAGGTCATGCGGTAATCCAGTGCAATTTCGGCAATTAGCAACACCGCTTCGGGATCATCTCCATTTACATGGAAAATCGGAGCTTCTATCATCTTTGCCACATCGGTACAGTGCAAAGAAGATCGGGCATCATGTATATTCGAAGTTGTAAAACCGATCTGGTTGTTAATAATGATGTGAACTGTACCGCCTGTGTAATAACCGCGCGTTTGGGATAAGCTGAACGTTTCCATGATCACGCCTTGTCCAGCGAAAGCTGCATCGCCATGCAACAATACAGGCAGCACCTCGCGTCCTTCCTTGTCACCGCGACGATGCTGGCGTGCGCGCACCGAGCCTTCCACCACTGGATTAACGATTTCCAGGTGCGAGGGATTAAATGCTAAAGCCAAGTGCATCACTCCGCCCGGCGTAGAAATATCCGAGGAAAAACCCTGGTGATATTTCACATCTCCGGAAGTCAGCTGTTCACGGTGCTTACCTTCAAATTCAGCGAATAAATCACTCGGAAGCTTGCCTAGTGTATTCACTGCCACATTCAAGCGGCCTCGGTGCGCCATGCCAATAACGGTTTCGCGCACTCCCTGCGTACCTGCACGTTGTAATATATGTTCGAGCATCGGAATGAGCGATTCACCGCCCTCCAACGAAAATCGCTTCTGGCCTACAAACTTGGTATGCAGATAACGCTCCAACGTCTCTGCTGCAGTCAGCCGATCCAGGATACGATACTGCGTCTCAGCGCTGAAATTTTGCTGACTGCGCATGCTCTCCAGGCGATTTTGGATCCAGCGTTTCTGCTCAACATCATTGATGTACATATACTCCACACCTATGCTGCCGCAATAAGTTTGCCGCACCAGCTGCAGAATTTCCCGCAGCATCATGCGTGGCGACCCTACAAGAGAGCCTGTCTCGAAAGTAGTATCCATGTCAGCTTCACTGAGACCGTGAAAGACCGGATCCAATTCGGGCACCTCAGGTTTAAGATGTCTATTTAGCGGATCGAGGCGAGCGCTATGCACGCCGAGGAAACGATGGGCATTAATCAGTTGCAGCACTGCCACCTGTTTGCGCGCCATATCAGCATCTTGATTTACGCTTTGTACGCCCGTTAACGGCAAGGCCGCAAAAGCACGCACTACTGGGCTATGTGGAAAGTCTTGCAACACCGCATTCGGCATATTTTGCAGGGCGTCAAAATAGGCACGCCAACCATCCGAAATTAAATCGGGGTTGGTCAAATATGCCTCATATTGCTCTTCGATATACGGCGCATTGGCCCCGAACAGCATAGAGTTGCCCAGCATGGTTTGCATTACCGACGTCATGTATTATTACCTATCTGTTTATGTCGCTATGTCTATGTACACTTTGGTAGTGTCACCTATCCTCATACGATATGGCGCCCAAGCACATGAAGCTCCTCCAATCTCTATTTTCTCCATGTGTACATTTGTTAGATTCGGCGTTAGCGATTGGCAAGCGGTACAAAATTGCGCTGCGTCGCACCCTTATACAACTGACGGGGACGAGCGATTTTACGCTCGCTATCGGAAATCATTTCATTCCACTGCGACACCCAACCTATAGTGCGTGCCACAGCAAAAATTACTGTGAACATATTGCTAGGGATGCCCAACGCGCGCAGCACAATTCCAGAATAAAAATCAACGTTGGGGTACAGCTTGCGCTCTATGAAGTATTCGTCCCTCAATGCAATCTGCTCTAGCTCCAGCGCCATTAAAAATAGAGGATCCTTCTCCAGCTTCAACTCTTCAAGCACCTCATAGCAGGTAGCACGCATCACTTTTGCGCGCGGATCCATGTTTTTGTATACCCGATGACCAAAGCCCATCAGACGGAATTTTTTGTCTTTCACACCGTCCATGAAATCCGCCACTCGTGACACATCACCTATCTCTTCCAGCATCTTCAACACTGCCTCATTCGCTCCGCCGTGCGCTGGTCCCCACAGCGCTGCAATGCCGGAGGACACACAAGCGAATGGATTGGCTCCACTGGAACCTGCCAGTCGTACAGTCGAAGTCGAAGCGTTCTGTTCGTGATCAGCGTGCAGAATAAAAATGCGCTCCAGTGCACGCACCAACTTCTGATTCGGCACATAGTCTTCTGCCGGGGTCGCGAACATCATGTACATGAAGTTTTCCACGTAGCTGAATTCGTTCTTCGGAAACATAAATGGAAAGCCGGTGTAGTACTTGTAGGTCATTGCGGCGATGGTCGGCACCTTGGACAGCAAGCGTAACGCCGAGATTTCGCGATTTTCCGGACTATTAATATCAAGCGAATCATGATAAAAAGCCGACAGCGCGCCTACCACCCCAACCATTACCGCCATCGGATGAGCGTCGCGGCGGAATCCGTTAAAAAAACGGGCAAGCTGATCATGCACCATGGTGTGCTTCATTACCTTTCCACTGAACTCACTTTTCTGTTTCGCATTCGGTAACTCACCGTGCAGCAGCAAGAAGCACACTTCAAGAAAATCCGATTTTTCCGCCAACTGTTCAATGGGATAACCGCGGTAATATAGCAACCCGGCCTCGCCATCAATAAATGTGATACTGGAAGAGCAGCTGGCGGTGGAAACGAAAGCTGGATCGTAAGTAAACATGCCGAGCGTACCCAATCCACGAATGTCGATCACATCAGACCCCATAGTGCCAGACATTATTGGCAACTCAATACTGCGGCCATCATCCATCATCAGTGTTGCAACGCGATTTTCTTTCATTTCACCTCCTGTTTTTACATCTTTATGTAGCAGCAAATCACGCTACCAAAGCTCAAGGGTACATCAAACTGCCTGAAGTAATTTCAGCACTTCACTCCGTTCACTCTGCAGCGGCGGAAGCTGCGTGTTGGCAATCATATCCCAGAGTGTCGGGTCGGGCATATCCAGCAACTCATCAAATTCGGCCTGCTGCGCCTTACTCAAACTTGCATAATGTTGCTCGATAAATCGACCCAGCACTATGTCAAGCTCCAACAGACCGCGTCGACAGCGCCAGCGTACTCGTTCCAGCTCTTTCATACCGTACGCTTCACCATAAGAGCTTTAATTTTTCCGATGGCAGCGGTGGGATTCAAGCCTTTGGGGCATACATCCACACAATTCATAATAGTGTGGCATCGAAACAATCGGTACGGATCTTCCAGATTATCCAGTCGTTCGCTCGTCGCCTGATCACGGCTATCAACGATAAAACGATAGGCTTGCAGTAAACCGGCAGGACCTACAAATTTATCCGGATTCCACCAAAAAGACGGGCAAGCCGTAGTGCAACAGGCGCACAAAATGCATTCATACAAACCATCCAATTCGGCGCGCTGCGCTGGCGACTGTAAGCGCTCTGTTTCCGGAGGCGGATCGTTATTTACCAAATAAGGCTTGATCGAATGGTACTGCTTGAAAAACTGCGTCATATCCACGATCAGGTCACGTATCACTGGCAGGCCGGGTAACGGGCGCAATTCAATTGGTTGTTTTAAACTGGACAGCTGCGTGATACAAGCCAAGCCATTGCGCCCATTAATGCTCATCGCATCCGAGCCGCACACGCCTTCACGACAAGATTTACGCAAACTCAAACTGTCGTCCTGCTCCCTGATAAGAAGCAGGGCATCCAGCAACATCATATCGCCCGCTTCTATATCCAGCTCATAATTGCGCATATAAGGCTGCTCGTCGGTTTCGGGGTTGTACCGGTAAATTTTGAATTGCATGGTTTCACTCCTCTGCTAATCACTTCGAGACATCTGCCTACGCCATCCCCGCATCTTGATTACCACTCGCTTCAAGATAATTACAAGTTCACTGCCTAATATTGAACTTGTTTCATAGCGATGCCGGCAAGCTTTATTTGTTGTTGAATTACATTGCATGCTTCAATCACTGACCGCGTTGCAGACAGTCGTCTTGCATGTAACTGCTAAACCTTACTTTTGCGCAACGGTGGAAATCATGGCGGCTTACTCAACTTAGACGAGGTAGATCGAGTTCCAATAATGTAGCCAGCCCGACAGGGTTACCTACCTTTGATTGTTTGATTCAATGACAGAGAACGCTTTACGTTAAGGCCAGCACTTTCAAAATCGTAACCATTTCCTGGTATCTGTTTTTCCAACTGACACAGCGGGACGTAGTAGCACTAATTTTTTTATCAGAAAATGCGCTACGAAATTCATCATCACTAGGGTAAACAAATTGCATCGCCTCCACCACAGCTGCCGCATTGCTCATATCGCCGCTTGAAATTTTTTGTGCCACTGAATAATAAATACTTTCTTGTTGGTTCGTCGGCTGGCTGCCAATTACGATATAACGAAATGAAATCGCAATGCAATTCCGTAGCACACGCTCAAAGTCACTGGCAGATAGCATACGGTGAGCTGCTAGAAGCAATGGAAAAGGCTGGCGCACTCTGAGCCAGTGCAAGTCCCGAATATACTCCTTGAGATCAACAGGCCATTGTGATGACTCCACCTGGGTCAGTGCCAGATAGGTATTCATATCCTCTTCCATACCCTGCAGCAGTTCGAAAACTTCCTCTCGACTCGTAACATTGGAGCGCATAGTTCTAAAAAGTTCGGACTGCATGACAAAAGCATGGCGGCTAATCCAGTACACCAGCAAAAAATCGGGGAAGTTTTCACTGCCCAAACTGGTAACCATTGCTTCCCAGCGGTCTTCCAGCACTTTCATTTCATGCAGATGATTTTTATCGCCATACAGGACAGAAAAAAGATGGTTTTTAAGCAAATCTGTTGAGGATAAACGTATGCCCCGTACATTGAGCGTTTCAAATACTTTATAGGTATTGAGCTCATCAGCAACACTGATAACAGTAAAAAATAACCTGTCACTGATTGATTCAACCAGACTTGCCAACGTTACGCCTTCATCCCCGCCAGCAATTTTAGTATACGCACTCATTTTGATCGCAAACCATTCAAATGCTTTGTTCAATCTGAGCTCAGATTCCTTACTACCAGTCTGAGATAAATGATTCAGCGTGATCAAGTAATTTTGAAAATAAACATCGTTATTACGATTGAGTGTGAGCTTGGTTCGCGTCTTTAACGTTACAGGATCAAGACAAGCAATGTAGGTTTGACGAATTTGATCCATTCGTTGCTTATTATTTTCTGGGTTATTATTCTCTGCAATCAATCGCGTCAAATTCTTGAGTGCCGCTAAAATGATTAGCATCAGGGTCGTCAAGCGCTGCTGCCCTTCAATCACGTCAAATATCTTATTATCTGTTGATTGCAACACGAGGTAGCCCATATAGTGGTCTGCCCCGCCGTCGGCTTGAACAACCCCCATAATATCTGCCCACAAATCTTCCCATTCATTTTCCGTCCAACTATAGTCCGGATGAAAATGAGGTACACGGTAACTCAAACCATGACTGATCAGCTTGCGAAAAGTATTATTTTCAGTTTTAAAACTGGTTGCCGACACGCTTCTATCTCCCGATTAGTACACCCGCGCCTTAAGCGGAAACGACTCCACAGTCAACGGTTTCAGTCGAACCGGCTTGTAATCCAGCTTTTGCCCTTGACTAAAATATAGCGAATGCTTCAACCAGTGGTCGTCGTCGCGTTCCGGGTAGTCATCGCGCGCATGACCGCCACGGCTTTCTTGCCTCGCTGCTGCGGAAACCATGGTTGCTTGCGCTACTTCGATAAGATTGTCGAGTTCCAATGCCTCCACGCAGGCAGTATTAAACACCTTGCTCTGATCATTAATCATGGTATTTTTAACACGCTCTGCCACTGTGCGAATCTTTTCCACGCCTTGAGCCAGCAGGTCAGGAAACCGGAATACACCGCAATGATTTTGCATCACGCGCCGCATCTCTACCCCCACTTCGGCCACACTCTCACCATTTTTTTGTGATTTCAACCTTGCAAGACGCGCCAGCGGACGCTCAGCGGCATCGTGTGGCAATGGTTTTGGATGAGGGTTACGTTGCAAGTCCTCAATTATCTGCCGCGCCACTTCACGCCCGAACACCAGCAAATCAAGCAAAGAATTACAGCCCAGCCGGTTAGCGCCATGCACTGATACACAAGCGCACTCACCCACCGCATAAAACCCCTGCACCACTTCTTCCGGCCCGGTTTTGTAAGGGGCGACCACTTGGCCATGATAATTAGTAGGAATACCGCCCATCATATAATGTGCGGTGGGCACCACCGGAATGGGATCCTGTGCCGGGTCAACATGCGCGAATTTTAGGGAAATATCACGAATACCGGGCAAACGCTGACGGATGACAGCATCACCAATGTGGTCAACCTTCAATAAGACATGGTCGCCATGTTTACCGCAACCGCGCCCTTCTTTAATCTCAGTGGCAATGGCGCGTGATACTACGTCGCGGCTGGCGAGATCTTGAGCATTAGGCGCATAGCGCAACATAAAGCGCTCACCGTCCTTGTTAAGGAGATACCCTCCCTCGCCTCGTACACCTTCTGAAATCAGCACGCCCGCGCCATACACACCCGTGGGATGAAATTGAAAAAACTCCATATCCTCCAGTGGAATACCGGCACGAGCAGCCATACCCAGACCGTCGCCGGTATTAATATAAGCATTAGTGCTCGCTTGAAAAATGCGCGCTGCACCCCCGGTAGCAAACAGCGTGGCGCGCGCCTGTAAAACCATCACTTCACTGGTTTCAATTTCCATTGCCACCACGCCAAGCACATCGCCGTCCTCGTCGCGAATCAAATCCAAAGCCATCCATTCCACGAAAAAAATGGTATTAGACTGCATGTTTTTTTGATACAACGTATGCAACAAGGCATGCCCAGTGCGATCAGCAGCGGCACAGGCGCGCTGCACCGGGCTCTTGCCATAGTCTTGCATATGGCCGCCGAATGAGCGCTGATAAATTGTGCCATTCTCCAAGCGATCAAATGGCATGCCGAAGTGTTCCAGTTCGTACACCACTTCCGGCGCGGCGCGACACATGAATTCAATGGCATCTTGATCACCAAGATAATCTGAACCTTTCACCGTGTCGTACATATGCCAATGCCAATTGTCCTCGCTGATATTACCTAATGATGCAGCAATACCGCCTTGTGCCGCTACGGTATGCGAGCGAGTGGGAAAAACTTTGGACAATACCGCCACCTTCAAGCCCGCCTCAGACAATGCCAAAGCTGCGCGCATCCCTGAACCACCCGCCCCCACGATTACAACGTCAAATGTGCGTTTCGCCACTGCCATTACATTCCCCACAAAATTTGTACTGCCCAAATCGAATACAACAACAATGCCATTATCACCAGTACATAAATACCAAGACGCATTCTTGCCGACTTGACATAATCCATAACAATGTCACGCACTCCAATCCATGCATGGTAGAAAACGGCAAACAGAAATAACAATGAGAACGAGCGCATCACCAAATTCGAAAACAACCCTGTCCAGGTGTTGTAATCGAGACCGACCCAGGAATTACTTACATAACGGGAGTTCAGCACCACATAACCCACAATAAAAAGAATATAAGCCACCATCAGAACCGCAGTCACTCGCTGCACCAGCCAATCCCGCGATCCATAATGCGCGCCGGTTACGATACGATCTACCATAGCCATATCCCCATTAGCAAGGTTAAACCCAAACTCACAAACAACACCCACTTACTACTGACACGTGCCTGCTTCAGCCCAACGCCGAT
This sequence comes from Candidatus Nitrotoga sp. BS, assembly GCF_927797785.1. GTDB lineage: Bacteria > Pseudomonadota > Gammaproteobacteria > Burkholderiales > Gallionellaceae > Nitrotoga. The sequence goes on from NZ_CAKMLL010000042.1 coordinate 30,054, forward strand.
ATGCATGTCAATCGCGAGATAGCGTATCCCAGCGCAAAGGTGGTGTAAAAATGCCCACAATAGGCTGATTAAAATTAATTTACTTAAGGGATATTTCAGTACCGCGACCAACTGAGTATACGTTTCGATAGAAAACAGGCTGTTCTGCAGCATCCTTAGAAATAGCGGCAAGGTCAAAAAAAGCAACAATCCGCTAATACGATGCAGAATAGATATAAAGCCTGGCAAGGGCAATTTGATCAAGCGCAAATCAAGATGTATAGGGCGATTTTTATTCATTGGCGGACACAACGTGGAGTAAATAGACCAACTTCTATAATTTTACACCTGATGAATGATTAATCATAAATCAGAAATACAAACGACAAATGGATACTTGAAAATATAAAGCCAAGCATAGAGCAGATGGCTGCATCACGGCCCTGAATTGGGCGCAGAGCAACGAAGGTTTAGAGTTGGTTACCCGCTCTATTTTACAAAGAGCCAAAGTTTGCAGGATAGGTATCAATAAAATCAACAGATCCTCGGCAATTGTTCACCTGCCAGCCAATCAACGATACGACGACCGCCGAGCTTGGTGGTCATTTGCACGAATCCATGGGCATCTTCTGTGATCTCACCGATGATGGCCGCCTCTCGAGCCAGCGGATGAGCGCGCATCACTTCAAGCAAGCGCCCGGCATCCTCCGGCGCGCAAATAGCAACCAGCTTGCCTTCGTTAGCGACATATAGCGGATCCAACCCGAGAAACTCACAGGCAGCTTCAACCGGCTGATTCACCGCAATGGCGGATTCATGCAGCATCATACCCACGCCCGATTGTTTGGCGATCTCATTGAGTGTCGTCGCCAACCCGCCGCGCGTCGGGTCGCGCAGCACGCGCAACCTCACCTCGCTGTCCAGCATGGCTGCGACCAGCCCATGCAATGCCGCCGTATCCGACATGATGGGCGCATCAAAAGTCAGGTTTTCACGTTGCGAAAGCACCGCCATGCCGTGATCCCCTATCGTGCCGGACAACAGGATTATGTCGCCCGGCTGCGCAAGATCGCCGGACAAAGTGATGCCCTCGCGTGCCACGCCGACTCCGGTAGTGGTGATGAATACCCCATCGCCCTTACCTCGCTCCACCACCTTGGTATCACCCGTGATGATGGGTACACCCGCTAATCTTGCAGCAGTCGCCATAGACAAAACGATGCGTTTCAAATCGGCGAGAGGGAAGCCTTCTTCGAGTATGAAGGAAGCCGTCAGATACAACGGTCTCGCTCCCATCATCGCGACATCGTTGATGGTGCCATGCACCGACAAGCAGCCAATATCGCCGCCCGCGAAGAACAACGGTGACACGACATGGCCGTCGCAAGACATCACCAGTCGCTCGGTAATTATCGGCAGCAACGCACCATCGTTGCCCTGTGCCAGATATGCATTATCAAAACCGGTAATAAACAACTCGGCAATCAATTGCGCCATGGCACGACCGCCGGAACCATGCGCCATATCTACCTGCCCCTGCTTAAAATCAAGCGGGCGCGAGTAATTTGGTTTAACTATATTCATTAAGCAGCATCCCGAAAACGCCCATAGCTGTAATGCGCGGCACACGCGCCTTCCGATGACACCATGCAGGAACCGATCGGGTTGTCCGGCGTACACACCGTGCCGAAAATCTTGCATTCCTGCGGACGCTTTTCGCCGCGCAGAATAGCCGCGCACTCGCATGCCTTGTGATCGCGCACGGCCACATAATCGATGCTGAATTTCAGCTCTGCGTCGAATTCAGCGAACGCAGGCCGCAGTTTCAAGGCGCTGTGGGGCAGACTGCCCAGGCCTCGCCACTCGAACACCTCACGCAACTCGAACACCTCTTCAACCAATGCCTGTGCCTTAAGATTACCTTCGCGTGTCACCGCACGTGTAAATTCGTTTTCTACTGTTGCACGCCCCTCGTTGATCTGCCGTATTAACATCAATATTGCCTGCATCACATCGAGCGGTTCAAATCCGGCGATCACCACCGGCTTGCCGTAGTCGTCGGCGAACACTTCATACGGCTTGCTGCCAATAACGGTGGAAACATGCGCCGGGCCGACGAACCCGTCCAGTGCCACTCCGCCCTTTACAGACAAAATCGCGTGCATTGCCGCCGGAGTCAACACGTGGTTGCACAGGACGCTGAAATTCTTCAGCCCTTCGGCTGCCGCCTGTTTGACCGCCACAGCCGTGGGCGGGGTGGTGGTTTCAAAGCCGATGGCGAAAAATACTACCTGTCGATTCGGGTTATCGCACGCGATCTTCAGCGCGTCCTGTGTCGAGTAGATCATGCGCACGTCCGCTCCGCCAGACTTTGCGCGCATCAGGGTAAGATTGTCGGAGCACGGCACACGCATGGTGTCAGCATAGGTACACAAGATCACGCCATGCTCACGCGCCAGCCGAATTGCCTGATCCACACGACCGATCGGCAGCACGCAGACCGGACAACCCGGGCCATGAATCATGCGCACACTGGCTGGCAGCAAGTCCGCAATACCATAACGGGACAGAGCGTGGGTATGGCCGCCGCAAAATTCCATCAGGCGATACCCTGATGCAGCTGTCGCTTCGAAGGCGATGTTGGCGGCAATATTCATGCCCAATTCACCGCCACGAAATTCATCTACATATTTCATGCTTCACCACCATGCAAGTCATCCATAGTGCTTATCTCGGCAAACAATGCCAGCGTTTGTGCAGCTTCTTCCTGGTCAAGCTTTTGCAGCGCATAGCCGACATGCACAATCACATAATCACCCACCGCGATATTCTCCACCAACGCGAGCGAGACCTCCTTGCGCATCCCGCCCAGATTAATGATAGCGCTGTCTTCAGCGATTAATTGTTCGATACGGGCGGGAATGGCTAGACACATATTTAGATTCCTTGTTTGATCCGAAAAAGGCTATTCAATCTGCTTCTAGCTATAATCACTGAATACAAAAAATCAGCATTCTGCTTGAGGGCACCTCTAAAAATCCAATTTTCGTCACAATACTGCGTTACTCGAAAAAAAT
>NZ_CAKMLL010000043.1 GCF_927797785.1 Candidatus Nitrotoga sp. BS
AATGAGACAGGCACCATTGTTATTAGTTCCGTTAATTACGGTTCTCTACACTAGCAGTTAGCTTGCGTGAACTAATGAATAAATGGTGCTTACATAATCCAGACATAATCTTCGAGTTTGCATTTGAAGGTAATTTAAACGGTTTGAGTGAGATGATAAATATTACCGTATACCGCATTCTTCAGGAGGCACTCACCAATATTTGCAGACACGCCTTGGCAAAGCGTGTTTCGGTGTGCTTGAGCCGCGAACCAGGTGAGACACCCGATGCCGAGGCAGTGTTCTTAAGAGTAACCGATGACGGCAAAGGTTTCGACCCAAATCAGGCACTAAATGGATTAGGGTTGCTAGGCATTCGTGAGCGGGTAATTGCAGTGGGGGGAGAGTTTTCCTCATTTAGCGCTTCAGGCCACGGCGTTCGCATTGACGTTCGATTACCGCTTAAGTGTAAGCTGGAAAGAAGAAAGCAATGAGTCTAAGCAATGTCGTTCAGCCGATTTCAGTATTGCTGATAGACGATCATCCCGTGGTGCGCGACGGTTTTCGCCGCTTGCTTGAAAGTACAGCTGATATTCGAGTAGTGGCGGAAGCCGATGATGGAGAAGCGGGCTATATTCTTTACCGGGCGATAAAACCCGATGTGGTGGTACTTGATCTTAATATGCCGGGTAGCGGTGGCCTGGAAACAATTCGTCGTATCAGAGCGCATGATCCGGTTGCGCACATTCTGGTATTTAGTATGCACAATAATGAAACTATGGTGCAGCGCGTTCTGGAAATGGGCGCAACGGGTTATCTAACCAAGAAAAGCGGTCTCAATCAAATGACGCACGCGGTGCGTCAAGTAAAGCTGGGAAAAACATATATCGACCTTGAGCATATTTCGGACATCGTTGTTGACAGGCAGTTATTTCACGAGGCTCTAGATCCAATAAACGCGCTTTCCAAACGTGAATTTCAGCTGTTCAAGTTGATGGCTGAAGGCAATTCGATACTTGAAATCGCCGAAAATCTTTCCATTAGTCCAAAACTGTTGGTGTTCATCACGCCAGCCTCATGAGAAAACTCAAACTGAAGAACGCTGCCCAGCTTGTTCGTTTCGCTATTCTTTGTGACATCATTTCTTTGTGACTTAGGCCTAAAAATACTAACATATGAAAAATATTGCCAAAGCAATGCAGCAGCAAATTGATCAGATGATTGCCTGGATGACTAAGCCTCAAACGAATGTTGAAACCGATAAGCCTTATTTAACAGAGCGCGAAGGAATCCTGGCGTTGCATTTTGATGCCTTGTACGTACAAAGCGGGATGTGTATTGAACAGCCAGACACGCTGGTCTTTAGTTATACCAGAGTCATGATGAGTTTTTTGTTGTTTGATCCATCACCCAAGCGTATCGCAATGATAGGGTTAGGCGGCGGTTCACTGGCTAAGTATTGCTACCGCTATTTGCCACAGACAAAAATTACGGTTGTCGAAATTAATCCCGATGTGATCGCACTGCGTAATGAATTTGCAATCCCTGCAGACGACACGCGCTTTCAAGTGGTGCTGGGCGATGGAGCCGAGTGGGTTGCAGATCCCGCCAATCAGCCGAATGTACTGATGGTGGATGGATTTGATGCGGCTGGATTATCCGTTCAATTAGGCAGTCAGCAGTTTTATGATGATTGCTTCGCATCCTTGGCTGACAACGGCATTTTGGTGGTCAACTTGTGGGGCAGCCATGCGCACCTCGATGAATATTTGGCACGCATCCACAACAGTTTTGCTAGCCACCTAGTGGTTGTTGAAACGGAGGATCGCTTCAATAAAATCGTCCTTGCCGTGAAAAATATTAAGTTTCCGCCCCCCGCATCCATAATACGGCACCATGCAAAATTGCTTTGCTCGTCGCACTCGTTGAATTTTCAAGCGAAATCAAACAAGTTGATTCGTGCCTTGTCAATCGGCGCTATCTGATGAGCATTCTTGATGGTTGTGCGCTGTCATTGGGTGGCAGAAAAAATATTTCGGCGAGCTCGTTAGGTTGAGCTGCATGAAATGATGCTCAACATCTCAATTACGCATGGCCAAATGGCCTGGCGGATTTAAGACTTAAGGGCACCTAAAAAATCGCAATACTGCGAGCAGTCGCTCTGAAGCTTGCTTGCTTACTCCGCTTCGTCACAATACGGCGTTGCCCGAAAAAATTATAGCTCACATATCAACTATATGCTGCGCACAAATTTTTTTATCGTGCCTCGTCACAGTTCTTGAGCAAGACTTGTGTAGTCGGTATAGCCTTCTGCGCTGCCGCCATAGAAGGTGGTCTGATCGGCGGCATTGAGATGCGCGCGGGTGCGAAAGCGTTCCGGTAGGTCGGGATTGGCCAGAAATTTGCGGCCAAAGGCGATCAAGTCTGCCTTGTCTTGTTGCAACCAGGCTTCGGCTGTCTCGCGGTCAAAGCCGCCGGCCAGGATCAGGGTGCCGTGGAATTTTTCCCGTATCAGCTTCAGCATCCGCAGTGCGGCTGGGTCGGGAGTTGCGCCACTTTCAAGCGCGGCCGCGGCTGGATTGATAACATGAAGGTAGGCGAGCGGATAGTCGTTTAACTTTTCGGCGATGTAACCGAAGGTTGCTTCGGGATTGTCGTCACTTATGTCGTTGAACGTGCCAAGTGGTGATAGACGCACACCGACACGATCCGCCCCCCATATTTCAATAGCTGCATCGACTATTTCCAGAAGCAGCCGTGCCCGATTTTCGACTGAGCCACCATATTCATCGTTGCGACGATTGGTGTGGGAATTGATAAATTGATCGAGCAAATAACCGTTGGCGCTGTGAATTTCCACGCCATCAAAGCCCGAAATTAGCGCATTCTTGGCCCCGCGTACATACTGCCGAACAATGTAGGGTATCTCCTCGATCTGCAAGGCTCGCGGGGTTACGAATGGCACCATTTCGCCCTTGCCGTTTTTATTCTCAATGAATGCTTCTCCGCTAGGCTTGATGGCCGACGGAGCGACTGGCAGCATATTGTCGGGTTGCAGCGCTGGATGGGAAATGCGTCCAACATGCCATAGCTGCATGAAGATTAAACCACCAGCCTCATGCACTGTGTTGGTAACATTCCGCCAGCCATCGATTTGCTCACGACTGTGGATTCCTGGCGTCCAAGCGTAACCCTGACCCTGCATTGAGACTTGAGTCGCTTCGCTAACGATGAGCGCCGCCGAAGCCCGCTGTGCGTAATAAAGCGCATTGAGATGGGAAGGGGTATTGCCTGGTTGGTGGGCGCGTGAACGCGTTAGTGGCGCCATAACGATCCGGTAAGGAAGTGTGTAACGACCCAGCCGGACAGGCTGAAACAGCCGCTCTTCTGGAGTTGTTGGGAGAGAGGATGTGTTGGATAGTGTCATAATAGTCTCCGATCGGAACAATTAGCGTGCCATCACAATATATTAAGCTGTGATACAAGATGGCATGAGGTGCGAAATGGGGCGGAAGTATTTTCTCCTGCTCTGATTGCCCGACCAGAGAACCACTCGACATTGTTACATGAAAATAATACCTGCCTCATTTTAAGTGGAACATGATTTGAGAATGCTCATAGGGTGGCAGCGGAAAAAAATTAAATAAGCAAATTGCTTACTTGGGATAAGAGGTTTGCAGGCAGAGCTGTCGTGGTTAAGCTAAGTGATACACGCCCTGGCTCAAAAAATGCCGGAGGATATTGATGTGCGAGGAGTTTCTGGCTGTACTTGCTCATCGGTTAAAATGAAATTTATTATTTGTTAATGAGCCCGCTATGGGCGTCGAAGGCTAAATTAAAATGATCAACCAACATGAACTGGCCACCCATATTAATGTCAGCGTAACTACCGCTCTCGATGAAGACTTGCGCGGCGGTGACCTCACCGCACCACTAATTCCCCAGCATGCAAAAGCACAGGCCACTGTGATAACGCGCCAAGATGCAGTGCTATGCGGCACAGCTTGGTTTGATGCGTGTTTCCATGCAATGGATAAAAATTGCATCATTCATTGGCTTGCTCAGGATGGCGATGTTGTAACAGCCAAGCAAACGCTGTGCGAGATACGCGGAGATGCACGTGCGATGCTGACAGCAGAACGGTGCGCGCTCAATTTTTTGCAGACACTTTCCGCTACCGCCACGCAAACTCGGCATTATGTCGAGGCGGTGCGCGGCACGCACGCGAAAATTCTGGATACACGCAAGACACTGCCTGGTCTACGCATAGCGCAGAAATATGCTGTAAAAACGGGAGGGGGACATAACCAGCGGATTGGTTTATTTGATGGCGTGCTGATTAAGGAGAATCACATCCTGGCTGCGGGTGGTATTCGTCCTGCATTGGAACAAGCTTTCCGCATTGCCTCTGAGGATATAAGCATTCAAGTTGAAGTAGAAAATATGGAACAACTGAGTGAAGCGCTAGATGCTGGTGCCGAGCTAATTTTGCTCGACAATTTCGATCTCGATAGTCTGCGTGCTGCTGTTAGATTCACTGCCGGACGCGCCGAACTGGAAGCCTCCGGTGGCGTTACTCTTGATAAAGTACGCGCTATCGCCGAGACCGGCGTAGAGCGCATTTCCATTGGTAGCCTGACAAAAGATATACTGGCTGTAGATTTATCGATGCGGTTTGAAATTTAATCTATCGTTCCCCATGTAGAGAGTATTCACAACTGAGGTTTAAATCATGAGCGACTCTATAAATATCGTCTGTCCGAGTTGCGATGCGGTGAACCGTATTCCTTCTGGAAAGTTAAGCAGCCAGCCGAACTGCGGCAAATGCAAACAAGCTCTGTTTAACGCGCATCCGATTGAGCTGAACAGCAAGAACTTCGAGAAGCATATTACGCGTAACGATATACCGGTTTTGGTGGATTTCTGGGCACCATGGTGTGGACCCTGTCGCATGATGGCACCCGCCTTTATACAAGCAGCAGAGAAACTGGAGCCGGGTATTCGTTTAGCTAAACTAAATACAGAAGAAGCGCAGGAACTGGGCACGCGCTATAACATCCGCAGCATTCCCACCTTGGCAATCTTTAAAAATGGAAGTGAGGTGGCAAGGCAGGCAGGTGCCATGGATGTGGCCGGCATTGTGTCATGGGCTCGTGCTAATGTTTGAAACACCAAGCACATGCTTTACCTTTGGTTGTTTCGATTGTCGGCCATCAACTGGTAAATGTAGTCGGTGAAAGTCCGGTACGATTTAAAGTGGGTCATCATCTTGGCACTGAGTCATGCGTTTGTCGTTATGAGCGGCAATCGCAGTTATAACAGGGGAAATTGGACAGTCGTAAACACTGACTATCTTGAAAAGCAACGTTGCGCAGGAACCGAGAGTAATGTAATGATGCCCGACGGTAGTTTGTCGGGCAAGGTGGGGAAGATAGACCGATACTTTATGTTCGGTTCACCCTGATGCTATATGAACCTGTACCTTGAGCCTTGTTATAGTGTCGAACCTGGGCAAAGTATTGTCCTGGAATGAGTTCAACTGCAATTTTTGAATTTAGCCCAAAGCCGCCATCGTCGTCTTCGGCGATCAAGCCAGTCTGACTGTTGGGGCCGAATAATTTCATCACTACATCGGTCTGACCGTCCGTTTGTATGATATAGCGACCACTCTTTTTTACGGTGAATTTGAATAGGTCTTCTTCACCAGGCTTGCCGATCGAAGTCGATACTGGTGCTGCATTGACACCCAACTCGATCGCTTGAACCGCAGCGTGCGGATAGGCTTGTTCGCTGGCGATGAATACCTTATCCAGCGCTGACAACGCATTATTCTCTTTGGTGCCATGGCCGCTTTTGACCCAAGTGTCAGGAAAGAAGTAAAGCATGATCGAATCGGGATCGAATTCCGTCCCCTTGATCTGATTAACCGCATACTTTTCCAAAACATTGTGCCGAATTTGATCTGGGGTCCAATTATTGGGCGGGCCGCTTAGGTCACGGAGAACGACTTCCTCGTTCCATTCAATGCCCCCAGATGGATTTTGATGTTCGTGTGCTAGACCGATTGTATGGCCAAACTCATGGGCGGCAGTGCCACCATCGAGAAATCCAAGGTTCATCGTGGGCTGATCGCGGGGAATTGATAGACAATCTGTACCCATATAGGACCACGCTCCATCCGAGGAATTAAAGGCAATGCGAATCTCTGCGTCGGGCGCGTTGTTAAACTCGAATTTCAGATTTGCATGCGGAAGCCACCATAGCGCTTGTTCTTTGGCAATTGCTTGCTGGGCAGCGGTCCCACCCATGAATCGAACTCGTAATGTCGATCCATTGATCCACATCTTTCTAAAAACGAAGACCGCCTGCACTGGCCCAGTGCCTAGCCTGATAGTCTGTTGCGGGCGGACAAGATCGAGCGGCAGAAGTCTGTCGTGACAAATTTTTAAATTCTCTTTCATGGTGATCTCCTTGTAAGAAAAAGCTGAATTCTCAGTCAATGTTCATGTCATTCTGATGCATCCTCGGGTAACCGCTTTTACAAGCAGCTCATATCGAACTCTCGTATTTCACTGGAAGCTATCATTCTAGCAAGGTCCTACATAGTAGGGCTACACCTAAAAAACAAATAAGTAAATTGCCTATTTTTTGATTATAGGGAGATACGTAAAATAGTCTATGCACAAGAACTTGCAATATTTCTGATGCCGCTACGATTTAGAGGGATCAGAGAGTTTCAATGAAAATGAATAACGCTTGATGAAATACTCAGTCTACCGAAATGCACCATTTCATTGACGCGCAGATGGGCAGTGTCCGCCAAGAGTTGAGGCTAATTACTGCACGTATTTGTCATGGGTAGGAGGGCAGCAATATCTGGAAGCGTCCACTGCAAAGCGATTGGGAAATTTTTGTTAAGAAAATCATTGAATGCTTGAGCATCGTCGCTACATAAAGAAGCAAGTAAAATAAAAAATGTGTTTATCATAAGTTTTTATGTATAACTCTGGGAGTCAAAAAATGTTAAATCTTAAAATCATAGTGGCATTGCTGTGCTTTTTAATTTGCTCTCCCGCTTGGGCATTCATGCCAGCTGCCGGAATGTGGGGGGTTGATTCTGAGGATAATGGACTTCCCGGCAGAGGGTTCCAGATTGAGGCAGAAAACGGAACAGTCGTTTTTACATATTTCGGATACCGAGCAGATGGCAGCAGTGTATTTTATTTCGCGGCTGGCCCAATTGTAAATAATACCTTTACAGCCTCTCTTCTTGATTTGCGGGGAGGGACATCGTTAGGTGGGCCACATCAAAACGCGTCTTTATTAGACCCAGCTGGCACCGTTACAATTATTTTTTCAAGCGGAAAGCATGGCATCATTTCGTTGCCCAGTGAGCCACAAAGAGCTATGTCAAAGAGGCCATTTGGATATTTCGACGGGCATGATGGATTGCTAGGGACATGGTTGTTCACGAGGATACAAGGCCTAACTCCGTATTCTCAGATGAAAAATTTAATCAATAACACTGGAAAATCAACCGATACAGGTAATGGCATTGTTACGACGGCAGCATTAGATTTTCTTTGTGAGTATCAGATTTCAGGGGAACTTGCTGGGATAGTGTTATGTGGTGATCTCGCGGAAGTGGTAGGATCGTCGTTCTATGTCCTAAAATATTCAGGTGATAGGGGTGAGGGTGTCGCGGCTGTGCAATTATCTTCAAGTGGGGATTTTAGCGCCGACCAAGAAATGCATGCTCTCAGGATATCGACAAAAAATGGCATCGAAACGGGACTAAATGACGGAACAGGAGAGTCCATATCAGTCAAATCTCAATTAGCTCCTGCGCAGGTATCCACTCAAAACTTGAAGAGGGTGGTCACTGATAAGCCGTTGTCATTGGAGGATGTGAGAACAGTTGAGGCTCTTAAAATATGGGCTTCTAAAGCTCAGGCAATTGTGCAGCAGGTTCCGTAGTCACGCATTCATTACTTTGAGGCAGAGGGTGGCGTAGTGTGCGCTGAGTCGCGCGTAGTTCAGGAGGGTTAAATATCAAGTCCCGCCTGTTTTATAGACGCGTTTAACAATTAAATCTTGTTCTTTGTACCATAGTAAGCGCGAGAACGCGGGACCTATCTCTACAGTCACGAACCTAGGCAAGGTCAGGTGGATAATGTTGAATGGTGCGTTGGATTCAGATCAACTCATCGTGTTTCTGAAGCGATTGATGAAAGACACCAAGCGTAAGGTATATCTGATTCTGGATAACTTGCGAGTCCACCATGCCAAGCTGGTTAAGGCATGGCTCGCGAAACATCAGGACGAGATTGAAGTGTTTTATCTGCCGAGTTGCAGCCCTGAGTTGAATCCAGATGAAATGCTGAATGCCGGTTATTTTATCAGGGTCACCGGAACCTCGACCAGATGTATGACCTTGGTGGCGACTGAACCGATCATCATGGCAGCTACCGGACTTAAGCCACGGGTGCCCATGATGATTGAGTTGCAATGTGTGTCGTGCACATGCCGTGCAATTTCGTTGGCGGGTGAGCCGGCGCACCAATGCACTTGGTAGGGTACTCCCTCCGTGTCGAGAATCTGCTTGGCAGATCGCAGAGTGCGGTCGGCTTCGTCGGCTTGCCGATTATGCTCGGTTTCCTGTGCGGACAAGTTGGCGTACACCTTCATTAGTATAGGATCCTGCACATGCAGCAGTTCTAGCTGTAAATCGGGAAGGTCTTTTGCCACAGATGCTGCATACCGCACCGCTCGTAAAGAATTGTCCGAACCGTCGCAGGGGATCAATATTTTTCGCATGCTGGTTTCCTTCCAAAAGTGTTGATCGGCGGTATTCGATGCAGCGTTTGAATTAAAACGTCTCGTCGCATGATATGCGCCAAGGGTACCAGTGCTCCCGTAAGTTTATTTGACTCAGATCAAACTGGTACCTGATTAGCCACAATGTTCAGTCGACCATTTCCCCGCGAGACGCTTGAGCCATGAGCGATAAGGAATGGGCAAAGAATACGCAGAGTTTAACACGCTTGAAGTAGTCAGTACCCAGCCAGCCCAAGCCGCACCAGCCATTCCCGCTTCGTGTAAGAGATAAGTTTTGCTTACATAACAGGTAGTAAACGGGATACTAATCATGCCGAACTCGCCAATGCTAAACGCCACTGTCGCAACAGAATGAGCATGCCGTTCATTTTGCTGATCCTGTGCATGCTAAGCGTCTCTGCGAAATTGCCCACGCAGCAAACAACGTTATTTTTATGATTCCCTGATGTATCAAATGTAAATAATCGTTCAAGTTACTTGATTAATAATAAATTTCCAGACAACTTTTATTCCATGCGTCAATTCGATATTTTTGCGTATTAGTACTGATTAAGCGACTTGCCCCGTTGCTATTAAAATCAGTTGGCTTGTAGTTGTTTCTTAAGAGCGAGCGAGGATATGCGAAATTGCGTAAAATAAACGCATTTGGTAGCCATTTTTTCGGCTCAATTTGAACATCAAGGCATCACAATATGAATGTTCAAATAACTTTACCAATTGTCAATCTGGAGAATTATTATTAAGACCAAGCCGCCTATTACCAGCAAACCTTCAACAAACATTGCAGAACTGCCCGTCTTGGGTATGGATGTCGGAAGTATAGTCAAAGATTTTCGCCGTTATTTCAGTCATACGCTGGGTCGGGACAAGTTGAGTGAGTCGGCGTATTACGTCTATACATCACTCTCGCTTGCGCTGCGGGATCGGCTGGTGGAGCGCTGGAAAAAGACTCAACAAGCTTATGACGAACAGAACTCTAAACGTACTTACTACTTGTCGTTGGAGTTTCTGATGGGCAGGGCGCTGGGCAATGCCATGCTGAATCTTGAAGTAGAGCCGTCAATCTCTGGTGCGCTGAAGAAGCTGGGTCTGGTGATGGAGGAAATTATCGATCAGGAACACGATGCCGGTCTGGGAAATGGCGGCTTAGGGAGACTGGCCGCGTGTTTTCTGGATAGTTGCGCCACCTTGCAATTGCCGGTGAGAGGTTATGGCCTTCGCTACGAATACGGGATGTTCCGCCAAAAAATTGACAATGGCTACCAACTGGAAGAGCCGGATCACTGGTTGCGTAACGGTAACCCTTGGGAAATTGAGCGCCCGGAACATAGCGTGTTGGTCAAGTTTGGTGGCAAAACCGAGCATCACAAGCAGCCTGATGGAACGATGCGTGTCTATTGGAAATTTACCAATGATGTGATGGCGGTGCCTTACGATGTTCCGGTTCCCGGTTACCGCAATGGCACGGTCAACACGCTACGCTTGTGGAAAGCCACCGCTACTGAAGAGTTCGATCTGGACGAGTTTAATAAAGGCAGCTATGCCGATGCGGTTGAAGCAAAAAATACCGCCGAGCATATCACCATGGTGCTGTATCCAAACGATACCAGCGAGAACGGCAAGGAGCTGCGCCTACGTCAGCAATATTTTCTGGCCTCGTCCAGCTTGCAAGATGTGCTGCGTTCATGGGTGAAAAAAAACGGCAATGATTTCAGCGGATTTGCCGACAAGAATTTCTTTCAGTTGAACGACACCCATCCCACGTGCGCGGTGCCGGAGCTGATGCGCCTGCTGATGGACAAACATGGCCTGGGTTGGGACGCAGCCTGGAGCATTACCACCCGGACGGTCGCTTATACCAACCACACTTTGCTGCCGGAGGCGCTGGAGCGTTGGCAGGTCAACCTGTTCGGACGCTTGTTGCCGAGATTGCTGGAAATTATTCACGAGATCAACGCTCGTTTTCTCGCGATGGTGGCGCAGCGTTGGCCCGGAGACGTCGAGCGGCAACGGCGCATGTCGATTATCGAAGAAGGGCAAGATCAATATATCCGTATGGCCTATATGGCTGTGGTGGCAAGCGTGTCGGTGAACGGCGTGGCGGAATTGCACTCGCGTTTGTTGACTCAGCATCTGTTCCGCGATTTCTATGATCTGTGGCCAGAAAAGTTCAACAACAAAACCAATGGCGTGACTTCCCGCCGTTGGTTAGTGTCGAGCAATCCTGCACTGAGCAATTTGATTACGCGCAACATTGGAGACGACTGGATTACTGATATGTCCAGGCTGAGAGATCTGGTGCCACATGCCGACAATGCAGCATTCCGAACAGAATGGCGAAAAATTAAGCAAGCCAACAAGGTCCGTCTGGCAGAGATGGTGCAACGCGATTGCGGCATTGTTTTTGACGTGAATTCCCTGTTTGACGTGCAAGTGAAACGCATTCATGAGTACAAGCGGCAGCTGCTCAACGTGCTGCATGTCATTCATCTGTATGACCGCATCAAGCGCGGCGATACGACGGATTGGACACCGCGTTGCGTACTTATTGGCGGCAAGGCTGCGCCCGGCTACATGATGGCCAAGCGCACCATCAAGCTGGTTAATGCAGTGGCTGAGATAGTCAACAACGACCCGGACGTGGCTGGTTTGTTGAAATTGGCCTTCCTGCCGAATTATCGGGTATCGGCGATGGAAGTCATCTGTGCTGGAACCGACTTATCAGAGCAGATATCCACCGCAGGCAAGGAAGCCTCCGGGACGGGTAACATGAAGTTCATGATGAACGGTGCGTTGACTGTAGGTACGCTGGATGGCGCCAACATCGAAATTCGTGAAGAGGCGGGAGATGAAAGCTTCTTTCTGTTTGGCTTCTCTGCCGAAGAGGTGGAGGCAACCAGAGGGCACTATGATCCAAGCGCAATTGTCGCTACGGATGATGATCTACGCCGGGTGATGCACCTGCTTGAAAGTGGCCACTTCAACTTGTTCGAGCCAGGCATTTTCGATTCGATTATTCAATCCATCTATAGCCCTGGCGACCCGTGGTTGACAGCGGCGGATTTCCGCAGTTATATCGATGCACAGCAGAAAGTAGCAAAGGCTTACCGTGACACGAAGCGCTGGACACGTATGAGTATTATCAACACGGCGACCAGCGGCAAGTTTTCCAGCGACCGTACCATATTGGATTACAACCGCGATATTTGGCATTTGTCGCAAATTGCAGCGAAATCTGTTAATGGAAAATAATTATAATCGACGATCAGACACAGGCCACGCAAGACCGGAAAAGCAATGGTGTATATTGCACGAAAGGTAGCGTGGTCATGGGTGACGTCATCGATATTGGTGAATTGGATTGGCGTCGATGGGGCACTTGGCTGTTACTCTGTTTAAGCGAGTGAGCTTGACGACGTACCCGATGTGGCACCATATTTAAATACGAATGTATGGAGATAGCCACGGTGCTACGCAAGCAAAAAAACAGTCTCAAACCCGGCATATCAAGAGAGCCTTTAACGATCGCCCATCCCAATGCGGCTGGGATCGATATCCGAAGTCTACGCTCACGCTTTTTGTCGCATCATCCGTTACCTGCAAACCAAGGCTTACAAGGAGGTGAATCCAATGATTGCTATCCAAATGGCTTTGGCTGGCGCGATGGGGGCGAGTAGTTACTCAAATTCTTATGTAAGAGTGGGCTTGGCTGTTTTTATGAATAACGAAAAAATTTTATCATTATATAATTACCAAGATCCAACAGGCAACTGTGACATAGCAAAATTTATAGATTGTGTTCTTTTTTATAAAGCATGATCAATGTGTAAGCTTCATCTTTGAGAAGCAGCTTCTCTTTTTTAAGTACTTCAAGTTCAATATCAGTCAGATGGGCTTCGCCGTTTTCAGCTTTTGTGATTTGACTATCAAGCTCATTGTGCTTGTCAAAAATTTTCAAAAAATGGGCATTAGCTGCATTGTTTTGTTTCATTTTGGTAATGATGTCGCGGTATTCGTGTAGCATTAAAATTCCTTATGTAGTGATCTGACTAAACAATTTTAACATGAATTATTCGAGTTAATGCCGACCAAAAAGGAAGCATGTGACATCAACCGCAATAAAATCGGGGCTTAGTAAAACCTTTTTGTTTTAGCGTTTTATCTTGGTCAGAAATACAGTCACTTCTTCACGGTCATGATATAGCTGTTTCGCTTGCAAGCTATATTTGAAGCCTTTATTATCCAGTACCTTGCGGATACTGGCGAGCGCTTTGTTCAAGGCTTCCACGCGTTTTTTCATCGGTAGCTTGAGGTTGAAAAAGGCGCGACTGGCTAAGCCGCTGGCTACCCAGTCAGCAACCAGTGCGGCCACTCGTCCCGGTTGTTCTATCATGTCGCATACCAGCCAGTCAACCGCGTGTTTGGGGCGATAGCGGAAGCCATCCTGGCGCAGGTGTTTAACCGAGGGGTGATCGGCCACCACGCCTTTGAGCGGACCGTTATCGACTGCATCCACCTGCATACCCAGACTGACAAGGTGCCAAGTCCAACCACCGGGAGCTGCACCCAGATCAACTGCGCGCATGCCCGGTTTGATCCATTGTTTTTTTTCGTCTTCGGATAAAAACACTTCGAAAGCTTCGGCCAGCTTGAGTACAGAACGACTGGGCGCTTCATAAGGCATCTTCATGCGCAGGATGCCCATAGCGGAGGCTGCGCTGTTGCGCGGATCACTTGCACCGATCAATGCACGATTCTTGTCCGGGAAAAAGATGTGCAAGCGGGGCAGGTGAGGGGCTTCAGCCATGCGCCCACTAGCGCGCAGTTTTTCTTCCAGCAGGGGTTGAAAACGCTTGATAAAACCGGACAGGGTTTTGCCTTCGTTGGTGTCAGGTGTTTCCAGCCACAATACGCTGAATTGCGTGGGGGTAACGGGTATGGCTGCAAGCAGGGGAGTGAGGCGGTCGCGATCGGGCAGCGCGCTTACTTCGGCTAGCATGGTGATCAACTGGCGGGTAAAGGTGAGCTGGTCATAATTTAGGCGCGGTTTGTTCTGAAGAATGAGAAAACCGCTGTTGGCACTGGCTTCAAGTGGCAATGCCTGCGTTTCCTGCAGGCAGTCTCGCTCAAAGCCGGGGCGACAATACAGCAGCCATTGTTGTGATTTTGTTGGATTGGGTGTGCTCATGGCGCGCATGTTAGCAGTCTGTAGGTGAGGGTCAATCTTTAATTTGTCTTTGAACTATTTTTATCTATGCTTTGTAAATCATTTATAATCAAATACATATTTGTAGTCTTATGGGCGCGACGGAAACGAACCTACTGAGCTGGCAGAAAGGGTAAGGAACGGGAAAAGTCTGAGCCCAAGCGTGGGCGCAACAACGCTGGCCCAAAGGAGTCTGCTAGCAGCAGGAGTTTATCAGGGTTGCTCTGGGGTAAAATTGGCAGCAGGCGAGTATACACAGTCTTTTTTAAAAAACTGTTATTATTTCAATGATATGTAATATCAAATTGCTACTTTGTTATTTACCATCATTTTTTGCAACATTCTAGCTGGGTAATTGTTCTGCGGTACATATTTAAAGATTCGATTTTTAACGCATATTTCTGGCGGCTTGACACGGGTTTTGATTTGGAATGATCGCTGTTGTTAATAAATACTTAAATATAATCAATTTGTTATTTTTATACAAGGCTATCTGTTGGGAAATTATTTAAATGCTCGCCAACAGTTTTATTATGTCAGGCTTGATTATGACTGTAGCCAGAGGCTGGATACTTGAATTCCGATTTTTTGATTATTGGGGGTGGGGTGGCCGGGTTGTCGACGGCGCAACGTTTGCTGCAGCAGGGGGCGGCAGTCACCGTGTTGGAGCGCGGAAAAGTTGGCCAGGAAGCTTCTTGGGCAGGTGGCGGCATTTTGTCGCCGCTGTGCCCGTGGAATTATCCCGATGTGGTTACGCGGTTGACCGCTCGTGGCGCAGACCTGTTTTCGGCATGGACAGTGGAATTGCATGCGGCCACCGGCATAAATCCGGAATATGAAACAAGCGGAATGTTGGTTTTGCCACCATTTGATGCTCAGGCGGCAGAGCAATGGAGTGAGGCGCATAGTGCTTATTCTGTACATCAAGTTCGTGCCACAGACCATAAGCTGCTCACGCAAGGAGATGCCCTCTTTTTGCCGGAAGTCGCTCAGGTACGAAATCCTAGGTTAATGCGCGCTTTGCATCAGCACGTGAAATCGCTTGGAGGAAAAATCATAGAGCAATGTGCAGTCAGCGATATTGTGGTCGAAAATGGGCGAGTACAAACACTCACCACCTCCAGCGGCAAATTTCATGCACAGGGCTATATCGTTACCGCTGGAGCGTGGAGCAAGGAAGTGTTGGGAATAAATGCGCTACGATTAAACATTAAGCCGATGCGTGGGCAGATGCTGTTATTCAAGTTCGATGTGCCGCCGCTCCGTCATATTGTGTTGCAAGACGATTTGTATTTAATCCCGCGTCGCGATGGGCATCTTTTGGTCGGCAGTACTATGGAAGACGTTGGATTTGACCAGCGCACCACCAGTGAGGCTCGCGACATGTTGTGGCAACGAGCCCAAAAAATACTGCCATCTCTGCGCGATATACCGTTGGTACAACATTGGGCTGGACTGCGTCCCGCCTCGCCGCACAATATCCCCACCATCGGGCGGCATCCGAAGCTGGACAATCTTTACATTAATAGCGGACATTTTCGTTATGGCGTGACGATGGCCCCAGCCAGCGCAGAAATTTTGTTAAATGAGATTGCAGGTGTACAGCACCCATTCGATGTCACACCTTACCGGGCGGGGTGGGGCATTTAAAAATGGTTTCTTTTTTCCAGTTTATTTCGCATGGCGTTCAACATATGGATAGCTTAGTAATCAGTTCAATACAGCAATTGCGCCGAAGTAACATGTCACATTTCCGAATGTGGAAAAGTGAATGTGGTGTCACGGAAGACTGGAAAAGCAACGGCGCATATTGCCCGAAGGGTTGCGTGGCCATGGGTGACGTCATCGACATCGGTGAATTGGCATTGCGTTGATGGGGCGCTTGGCTGATATCCCGTTTAAGACAGTGAGCTTGACGACGCACCCGATGCGGCGCCATATTCCAAAACGAATGATGAAGCATAGTCACGGCGCTACTACGTAAAAAAACCAGTTTAATGGTAAGACGCTACTTAAATTTATTCCAATATCTTAGGTTGTAGTCAGGCTATAGCCACAATATTTGCTGAATGCTTAAGGAGATGCTAGAGAATTATGAGCATAAGCTGCAGATAGTTTAATTGATCTTAAGCCACGCGAATATATTTCGCGCCGATTCTATTGATAAATTAATCAATCAATATTTAAATGAAAAAATACGCGAGCTACCATGGTGCAATGGTTTGGGCGATGATTATGGGGTATTGGTATAAGCGGCGGTAATTGATATATTTTTTAATTTTAAATACATTATGTTATATAAAATACTGGGTTAATAATATGAGCAAAATGTATGAAGAATTTCATAAGAATTTTGAGATTGTCATAGCCGATACGCCGGAATTGTTGCGTGTAGTTTTTCATGTGCGTTATCAAGCGTTGTGTGTTGAAAAGCGTCTCCCTGGATTCGATATGTCGTTGTATCCTGATCAGCTTGAAAAAGACCAGTATGATCATCATTCTTCTCATGCTCTTTTAAGATATCGAGAAACGGGGGATTTCATTGGGACAGTTCGCTTGATACGGTGTGACCCGATGAATTCTGGCAAACCATTTCCGGTCGAACTACATACGCTGATTGACCCCGCGCTCTGTAATATAGATGAATTGTCGCGCCAACATACAGTTGAAATATCTCGTTTAATTGTCCTTAATAACTTTGATCGTCGTAAGAGTGAGCGTCGCAACGTTGAAACTAGAAGTATGGATAGCAATACTTCCGAAACAGATCGGAGATACCTTCCTAATTTAACTTTATTACTTGTGGCTGCTGCCGTACGTATGAGCAATCAAGGTAATGTCAGGAATTGGTTGTCAGTTATGGAACCTGCACTAAACAGACTATTAGGGTATTATGGTTCAGGCCTCACTCCCATTGGGCCAAAGGTTAATTACCTTGGTTTGCGCAGGCCGTATTTCTCGAACTACGTGGATATGTTAGATAGAATGTATCTGACGCATCGTGATGCTTGGGAAATAGTGACGGAGAAGGGTATGTATTGTAGATCTCCCACTACGACAATTTTTGCGAAGAGAGAGTGTGATTGAAGGATGGTATTCACCCTCCTCTTTTCATTCAAAGCTTTGTAGACTGAAAGTCATATGTCACGCAGACAAAGCAATGAGTATTCGAGTTGTAGCGTAACTATACTGTCAAGCGACTAGCTAACGTGAGTTTTTAAGGCGGAATAAGTGTCTTTGCTCAATAGCGACAGCTTGGGGTGTGAGTTAGTCATTTATGCTACATTAACGTGCACAATCAAGGCCAAAATATAACAACACCAAACAGTTTTATCGTTACAGTAAAACCATCTATACGTTCTGCAACGCAATGTGAAACAGAGCTGTTGTACTCATTAAATTGAATTTAATCCTTTTTAAGTTGGATATTGGTTTGTATGAATAGTAATGTTAAAAAATAACCTAAATAACTGTTCAATTCTATTGATATGTTTTTTTTGCGTTATAACAAAAGGATGGGCAAATGAGCAATACGAAATTGTTACGCATCCTAATCTTAGTGTAAAAAGTCTATCTGTGAATTCATTACGAGCCATCTTCGGCATGCAGTTAAAAGCGTGGCCAGATGGAACAGCAATTAAAGTTTTTGTACTGCCAGATGACAATTTTTTGCACCAAAGATTTGCAAAAGAAAAGTTACATGTATTTCCATATCAGCTTCGATTGACTTGGGATCGGCTAGTGTTCTCGGGTACTGGCCAGGCTCCGAATAGTGTCTCCTCAAGCGCCGAAATGTTAACTAAGATTGCCAGTACACCTGGCTCAATCGGATATTTAGAAATTAGTCACATCAATAATAATGTCCATGTACTTAAAATTGAATAAGTGTGCATATCGTTATATGTACTCGTCTATTAAAATTCTAATCGTATCGACTGTACTCTGGCATAGTGCTGCGCAAGCTCAGGAACAAGTAAACAATCTAGCAAATAAAAATCTTGTAACATCAGCAACAGACTGGTTTGATAGAGTAGCGTTACCATACAATTTGCAAATTCATGGATTCGCAAGTCAAGCCTTTATTTCAACTTCAGATAATGATTTTTTCGGAAATACAGATGGAAACGGAAATTTCGGTTTTACTGAGGTAGGGCTTAATGCTTTAGCTCAACCACTACCAAAGCTACAGTTGTCAGTTCAGGTTTTATCTCGACGTGCTGGCAATGGAAATTCGGGTGAGCCACGACTCGATTTTGGATTTGCTGACTATCGATTGTTCTCTCGTGACACGGATCAATTTGGAATTCGGGTCGGAAGATTAAAAAATCCGTTTGGATTTTATAATGACACGCGCGATGTAGCCTTTACACGCCCAAGTATTTTATTGCCGCAATCCATTTATTTTGACCGAACTCGTAATCTTGGGCTTTCGGGAGATGCGGTACATTTATATGGTGAATCCTCTCATAAAAGTCTTGGGAGTCTGTCTGTGCAATTTGGAGTGTTCAGGCCATTAGTTGGTGATAAAGATACTGAGTTATCTCTTTTAGGGGGGGATAGAGCGGGTAACTTAACCAAGAAATTGTCCTATATCGGACGTGGAATTTATGAAACCAATAATAAGCAAATTCGTTTAGCCCTTAGTGGAATATGGTTAGACGTGGGTTATGATCCGGCAGCAAATGATCCTTTAGCTTCGGGGAACGTACAGTTCACACCTGTTTTCTTTTCTGCACAATACAATGGTGAACGCTGGAGTCTGACTTCAGAATATGCGATTCGCCATTTTAAATATAAAAATTTCAATCATCCAGGATTTGATAGTCTAGATTTCACTGGTGAAAGCTATTATTTCCAGAGTGCTTACCGCTTCACCCCGAAATGGGAAGGTGTTTTACGTTACGATGCTCTCTTTACAGACAGAGCGGACCGTAGTGGTCAACAATACTTTGCTGCATCAGGACGTCCTGCGTACAGTCGTTTTGCTAAAGATATTACAGTAGGTTTACGTTGGAATGTTACCCCAGCATTTATGCTACGTACTGAATATCATAACGTAAATGGAACCGCTTGGCTTTCAACATTGGAAAACCCTAGCCCTTCAGACACCCGTCAACACTGGGATCTTTTTGCCGTACAAGCATCTTATCGTTTTTAAGTGAAAATTTTGAAGAGTAAGAAATTGTCATTTCTGAGTCTGAAATGGAAGATATTGCTATTAAGCAGTCTGATTCTATTGGTGGTAGTCGTTTCATTTTGTATTGTTAGCTATCTTGGACAGATGGCAAATTTTGAGAATCAGCAGGATTCGGAGTATCAGCGACATGCGCGTGAGGTGGGTACCTTAATTAAGGATTCGTCTAAAAGTTTACATCAAATAGTCGAGACTATTCCAATTTTGGAGGGTATGGGCGCGGCTTTAAGAGTAAATAATGGAGAGAAAATAAAACTTGCTTTTGATCAACATTGGCCATTACTTCAATTCCATAATGGAGTGGAATTTGTTCGCTTTTATAGTACATCGGGTCAACTTATAGCGAGCTGGGGTATGTATGAATCCATCACCTGCGAACATGATGCAATGCATGGTTGTAAAGAAGATGCCATGACCAGTTGGGTTGATACTGCAAATCAAACTGAACAGCCACTTAGCCCCATACTCTGTAAGGACCGCTGCGAGCAGCTTATTATTGCACCATTATTGGTTCAAGGTGAAAAAGCAGGTGTGGTGGCAATGGGCGTTTCTCTGGCAGATGCTTTTTTGAAGTTTAAAAGCATATCAGATGCTGATATCGGTTTGCTAATTAAGCCTCAAGAAGATTTTTCTGACTATGAAAAAACATTAATGCCTGATTGGGGTGTTCGTATTATTGCGCTTACTAATAGCAAAATAAATCTTGAGCTAATAAAGCAAGCGATGCGTCTATTTCCAGATTTAAGTAGCTTGGAACCAGGGGTTGAATTTAATTGGGACAATCGCTATCAGCAAATCAAACTATTTCCTTTAGTCACTTCCGTTGCATCTGGTAAGGCATACTTTATTATCATCACGGATGTAACGCGAGCGGTTAAAAATATACATGAATCAATTTTGAAAATTGCATTAATTGGGTTATTTGGCCTTGTCTTTTCGGAAATATTGTTGCTTCTGATTCTTACCAGAACATTGTCCCGTTTGAAGAGCTTTACTTTAGTATTACCATTGCTGGCCAAAGCGAATTTTGAAAAATTTCGGTCTTCACTTCTATTGCCTAAGCAGGCAAATCAATTCAGTGATGAGGTTGATGTGCTTTACAACGCTGCAGAGAAATTGTCACATCAATTAGAACGACTTGAGAATGAAGTTACCGACCGAACAAAGATGTTGGTTGAGCAAAGGGACGAGTTAAGTAAGGAAAGAGATTTTATTTCAAATTTACTTGATACAGCACAAGTAATTGTTTTGACGCAAAATGCGAATGGAAAAATTCTTACACTTAATGCTTATGGTGAGATGCTCATACGGTATAAAGTAAGCGAATTGCGGGGAACACCTTTTGTTGACATTCTTGCTTTAGAAGGCGAGATTCAAGATCTATCTGCTAGTCTTGAAGAACTATATCTTGGCCAACGAGAGCAATTTCGTCATGAAGCAATGGCAAATTGTAAGGATGGCTCAATACGTCAAGTTGTTTGGTTGCATTCACGTTTGAATTGGCATTCAGAAAATGATTCGGCAGTGTTATCGGTTGGTCTGGATATCACGGAATACAAGCGAGTTGAAGGCCATTTAGCCTGGCTTGCGGATCATGATCCTCTAACAAATTTATTTAATCGGCGTCGCTTTAGTGAGGAGTTGGAACTAACTTTAAGTTGGGCTGATAGATATAAGCGACCAGGCGCTCTTTTATTCTTTGACCTCGATAGATTTAAATATATCAATGACACAAGTGGGCACCAAGCGGGTGATGCATTGCTCAGAATGGTTGCGGATATGTTATCTAACACGGTACGTACTAACGACATCACAGGACGTTTAGGTGGTGATGAATTTGCAATAATTTTGCCTGAAATTAAGGTGGAGGATGCCATTGAAGTTGCCAAGAAGATTCTTGCTTATCTAGGCAATGCGGAATTAACGATAAACGGTCGGACACATAAAATTTCAGCCAGTATTGGTATAGCACTTTTCCCTGAGCATGGGTGTAATGTTCATGATTTGTTAGCAATTGCAGATCTAGCGATGTATCAAGCTAAAGAGAGTGGTCGCGGAGGATGGTATTTATTTTCTGAAAAAGACCGTAGCCGTGAGCGCATGCATACGCTTGTGTACTGGAAAGAAAAAATTGAGTATGCGCACTTAAATGGCAATTTTCTGCTTTATTTGCAACCCATTGCAAATATCAAAAGCAAGGATGTTGAGTACTATGAGGTGCTGCTACGTATGCGTGATAGAGATGGCTCAGTGCTTTCACCTGCCGGATTCATTCAAGCGGCAGAGCATACAGGATTAATTCATGCAATCGATCATATGGTGTTGCATAAGGCTATTGCACTGGTTGCTAAAATTAATCAGCATGGGTCAAGTATCAAGCTTTCAATTAATTTGTCTGCACATGCATTTAATGATCCCGAATTGCTGCCAATAATTAAACGGGAGCTTGAGCGCAATCTTGTAGATCCTGGGACTTTGGTATTTGAAATAACCGAAACAGCAGCACTACAAGATTTACCGGGTGCCCGCAGCCTTATGATAGAAATTAAAGAGTTGGGTTGTGGTTTTGTCCTTGATGATTTTGGTGTTGGGTTCTCCTCTTTTTATTATTTGCGAGAGCTGCCAGTTGATTCGATAAAATTGGATGGCTCATTTATACAAAATTTGGTTAATAGTAAAGATGATCAAATCTTAGTAAAAGCATTGTGTAGTGTGGCGAGGGGGTTTAATAAGACGATTACAGCTGAATTCGTGGAGAATGAAGAAACACTTCTTCTATTAGAAACGATGGGTATAGACTATGCTCAGGGATATTTTATCGGCAAACCAGCGCTTTATAGCGACTTTTTTCAGGTTGATTCTGTGTCCAATTGATAGAGCTCATTGTGGTTTGAGGTCGGTTGTCAATAATGGACACCAACGGGTTCATGCTGCTAACCTACTCCTATAGAATTGATGCTCAAATGCGACAGGAGACAGATATTCCAAATGTGCCTGTTTGCGCTGCCGCCGGTAAAATATTTCGATGTATTCGGTGATGGCCTGAATGGCCTCGGCGCGGGTCTTGAAGCGCCGGTGGTGCACTAATTCATTTTTGAGTAATCCCCAGAAGCTTTCCATGGGGGCGTGTCGTAGCAATTTCCCCGGCGCGACATCAAGGGCACCATGCTGAACTGATCGAGCAATTTTCTGTACTCATAGGCGCAATACTGGCTACCCCGATCCGAGTGGTGTATCAGTCCGCGCGGTGGGCATTTTGTCGCTATACCGCGAAACAATGATTAGCTGACCAAATTTTAGGTCATGCGCTCGCTCATGGCGTATCCCACCAGATCGCCACTGAACAAATCTTTGTGGCCTGCCAGATAGAGCCAACCCTCATCCGTCGGGATGTAGGTGATGTCGGTCACCGAGATCTGATTGGGGGCGGTCGCCTTGAATGTCTGCTCCAGCAAATTTGGCGCAACCGGCATGACGTGATCCGGGTTCGTCGTCGCCTTGAACTTGCGTTTTTTTGTTTGCAGCGTATCCCCCATTTCACACGAATACATTTGATGCTGTGAACACTGGTATTGACGCCGTTTTCAGCCAAATCTTCCTTGAGTCGCTCGAGACCATCGGTCTCGCGGGTGCGCGGGTGGGCAGCTCGGATTTCCACTTCCAGTCGCCCCTCTTTCTGAGCCCGTTTTGATGGTGAACGCCCAAGCCAAGCGGTATAACCGCTCGGCGAAACTTCGTAGATATGGCACATAAACGGCACCGGGTCATCCCCCTGACATTCCTTCATCATCGCGTACTTCACCGCACTTCCCTGGCAAAGTACGCTGCCGCTTTTTTTAACAGGTCGCGCTCCATTTTGATTTCCGCCAGTTCACGTTGGGTCTTGGTTAGGCCCAGTTCAATCTCGGTTAACGGCCGTTGTGTCTTGCCGACATCGCCCAATTTGCACGGCCTTTAACCAATACTTCAATGTGGAAACAGGCATCGACAAATGCCAGGCAGCTTCCTTCGGGCTTAACCCTTCTTCTGTGACTTGCTTGGCCGCCTGTTCACGAAATTCTTTGCTGAAAATTGTGTTGGGTATTCTTTGCTTCATTTCACACCTCCGTTTCAAGTTTAACAAAACGTTGGTGTCCATTTCTCTCAGCTTACTTCACCATCTATTGGTCAAGTTTTTACGGACACCTTGATAGGCAGCTTTGCTGCGAACAGTTTTTCGTAAACTTTGAGTGCAAAATTTCCCAAGGCTATGTGCCGTCATGTGCAGTTATAGAATCCCACTATTTACACCTTCATGTCTTGCGTGGACTCTATCTGGTTTGCATGCTCCCATTGCCACACCCGCTCCATCTTAAATTTCAAGAAGAAACGTTCCATCACTGTATTATCCCAATAATTACTTTTGCGACTCATACTACAAATGATGCCATATTGTTTCAGTAAGTCTTGGAATTCGTGGCTGGCGTACTGACTAACTTGATCCGAATGCAATACAGTCCAACCGTTGTTTGCCTCTGTCCAATTGTCATCTGCAACGCCTGACAGACTAGAGCGATACTGGGGTTTCGACAATTCTCACTGTGTGGATTGGAAACATCAAAAGCGAGTTTATACTGGTCGCGATGAGGTGGAAACTGAAGCGAATGTTTGTCTTGGCAGGGTAATGCAAGAAGGAAAAGATTAATTTTCGGTGGAAATGACCGTTAATGAGAGACTGACAACTGATTTGATGAAAAGCTGAAAATACAATTTCAGCTTGATAAGCCCGAATTGTTTGCAGCTTTGACGGTAAGTTCGACAGGTGTTTTAGAGCATTTGATAAATTCAGCTATCCTGATGGTGAACCCTAATGGCCTGATGGTGAAACTTGTGGCACGATGATGGAACTTATGCTGAAAGCAGTTATACGCGACCGAATATGCCAAATCCATGTGAATACACCTCTGTAGACGGTCACCTGTACCGATGAAACTGCGCAAACTCTCAATATGGTTTTCTGTGGGGGTGTTGCTGGTGTTGGGTGCAAACATGTTGTGTGTTGTGCTGATTGATCAGGCATACAGCAAAATGTTGGCCGTGCAAGAGCATCGGCGGCTGTCCATTGAATTGGCCAACGAACTGCAACAAGAGACCAAGCAGCTAACCAAGTTGGTCCGCGCGTACACGACCACTGGCGAGCTGCGCTATCTGTTTTATTACTACGACATCCTCGCCATACGTCAGGGCGAAAAACCTGCGCCTGCCATGTTTGATCCCGCGATTTATTGGGATGATGTGATTGCAGAGCGGGTGCTGCATGTCATACCTGAACAAGGTGAACGCGTTGCATTAACGGACAGGATGCGCGCTTTGGGTTTCAACGCACTGGAACTCCAGGCACTAACGCGGGTTTTTGCAGCCACTGAGGCAATGGAGAAAACCGAACAAATCGCTTTTGCCGCTACGCAAGGGCTTTATGACCCGGACAAACGCGTATTCGTTTCTGAAGGGGCTCCTCGCCTCGATTTTGCCAGCAAGCTAGTTTACAGTCAGGTTTATAACCGGCTGAAAGCTGATTTGACACACGCTGTCGAGGGACTAAAGGAACAAGTCAGCAAACGCACCCAGAGCGAGGTCGAGCAAGCAACCGCACGCTTGCAGCGGCTCATTATGGTTTTGTTGGCAAGCATGGTGGTCTCCATCGGTCTGGTTGGATTAGCTTTTAACACTGTGCGTCTTCAGGTATTAAAGCCGATCGAGCGACTCAAGTTGTCTGCCGACCGATTGTCGGCAGGTGATTACACTAGCCGCACCCGTCTGGATTCGGCACGGGGTTCAGAGGTAGATGAATTAGCCGTGTTGAACGAGACGTTTGACAGCATGGCGCAATCAATTGAAGCTGATATCAGCCGCCGCCAAACTGTACAGTTGGCATTGGAAAAAGCGCGCAACCAAGCCGAGAAGGCGACCAAGATTAAATCCATGTTTTTGGCTACGATGAGCCATGAAATTCGCACCCCCATGAACGCTATTCTAGGCATGTCCTACTTGACGCTAAAGACCAGCCTGAATGCGCGTCAGCGCGATTATATTTCCAAGGTGCATAACGCCGCCAAGATGCTGATGGACATCATCAACAACGTTTTGGATTTTTCCAAGATTGAAGCTGGCAAGCTAGAGCTGGAACAAAATCGCTTTCTGGTTGAGGAGGTGGTTTCCAACGCTCTGGCCTTGTTGCAGCAGCGTGCTTACGAAAAAGAAGTGGAATTATTGTTTGAAATAGACACCCCTCATTTATTAGGTGAAGGCGGCGCTTTTGTTGGGGATGCGCTGCGCCTGGGACAAATCCTCATCAATTTGTTATCCAACGCCATCAAATTTACGCATAGTGGTCATGTCAAGTTGACGTTGGGTATTGACGCACAAAATGCCGAATCGATGACACTGCGCTTTGCCGTGAGCGATACAGGTATCGGCATGACGGCGGAACAGATAGAAAACTTGTTTCAAGAGTTCAGTCAGGCGGATGGTTCTACTACGCGAAAATACGGGGGGACAGGCTTGGGATTGGTGATTGCCAAGCGTTTTGTTGAGCTGATGGGGGGGCGTATCTGGGTAGAAAGTAAACCCGATGCAGGCTCGCACTTTATCTTTACTGCTTGCCTCTTGCGTGCGCAACAGAGCATGGCTTCCCCAGCGAGTTTGCCCGGTGTAGTGACTCTGCGCGTTTTGGTCGTGGACGATCAACCCGAATCGCGCATGGTGCTGGTCAAAATATTGCGTCATCTTGGCGTGGGTCAGACACCGGAAGCCGGCATCGACAGTGCCGAAAACGGGCAGATTGCGCTAGAGATGATTGCCCAGGCGCAGCAACAAGGCCGCCCCTATCATCTGCTGATGTTGGACTGGGTCATGCCCGATATGGATGGGGAACAAGTCTTGCGCAGCCTGCTCGCACAACCTACAGACAACCAGCCTTTGCCGGTCATCGTCTCCGCCTACGATACGGATATCATGCACGACACAGTCGTCAGATTGAATGCTCATCTATTTCTCTCCAAACCTGTATTACCTGAGGCGCTGCGGCATTTACTCAGGGGGCTGTCGAAGCATGTGCCCGAATTGCCATCGCATAAAGCTAGTGCACCACCAGCGACTGTCACGCTACCAGGCCAATGGCCAGACTGTTTGCCTCAACTCAAAATATTGCTGGGAGAATGCAATGTTGAGGCGGCAGATTTGTGGCAAACTCACAAGCCCGCATTTGCAAGCAAAATGCCAGTGCAAACCGTACATCGCATCTCGATGGCGCTGGAAAATTTTGATTTTGATATTGCTTTGGACTTGTTGCCGGAAACTTGAAGCACTAAAACTTTAAAACCTAGCGGAGTGCAATCCCATGTTTGCCGAAACCGAACGCGCGACTATTTTGCTGGTGGACGATGTCCCCTCAAACCTCAGCTTGTTGAGCAGTATCTTGCGCGATGAGTACCGTGTTCAGTTGGCGACCAGCGGCGCTAAAGCCCTGGAGCTGGTAGCGACCAACTCGCCGGATTTGATTTTGCTGGATGTGATGATGCCGGAGATGGATGGTTATGAAGTCTGCAAGCGCCTCAAAGCCAATCCAGATACCTGTGATATTCCCGTGTTGTTCGTCACTGCCCGCAATCAAACCGAAGATGAAGAACTTGGACTGACGCTGGGCGCAATGGACTACATTCATAAGCCGATTAGCCCACCGATTATCAGAGCAAGGGTGCGTAATCACATTGCACTCAAGCTGCAAACCGATGCGTTAAAACGGCTTTCTTTCATGGATGGGCTAACACAAGTCGCCAATCGACGTCGTTTCGACGACACGTTGGACAACGAGCTACGGCGTGCGGCACGGCAGCAATATGAACTGTCCTTGCTGATGATGGATGTGGATTGCTTCAAACTGTTTAACGACCACTATGGGCACGGATTGGGCGATCAGTGTTTAACGCGGGTCGCCCAAGCCATGCAGGCTGAGGTGAACCGTCCGCTGGATTTGCTAGCGCGCTACGGTGGCGAAGAATTTGTCGTTTTGTTGCCAGAAACCGATCTGGAAGGTGCGCGCAAAGTGGCCGAATCCTTGCGTGAAACCGTTGCCGCCATACAGATTCCCCACGTCCACTCACTAGCTGCAGCACATATAACGATCAGCATCGGTGTCGCTTGCAACACCCAGAGCGAAACAAACTCAGCGGCGGAGTTGCTCAAGCTAGCTGACCAAGCGCTCTACTTCGCCAAACAATCTGGGCGCAATCAGGTAAAGTCTTGGCATCACAATAAATCCATTCCGAGGACGAGGAACGACTAAGCATGCGCGCAATCTGGCAAAAATTACCTTGGCTCATCGTGCTGATTCTGGCGCTGATGGCTTTAAAATACCCACCATTACTGCCGTGGATACTGCTTGTGGTGGTCATTTTTATGTGCTGGTTTAGCCCAAAGCGCGGTTTGATTGGTTCTGTGAGCCTACCAGCAGACGATGGATTTTTATCCACCGAGCAGGTGCAATGGTGGTACTGGACGGGTCATCTGGAAACGGAAGACGGCCAGCATTTCGGTTTTGAAGTGGTGTTTTTTAGCTTCGATGCTTTTCTGTTCATGCGTGATCAGTTGGTGCAAGCAGCCATCACCGATGTGAACGGCAATCGCTTTGAATTCAAGGAATTTGTAGAATTCCATCTCCCCAACAAAACCCTCAATGGTTTCAAGCTCAGCGCCGGTGCGCACAAATCTGTCACTGCGGTGGGTGGCAATGGCACAGATCACTTGCATAGCGTGATCGGTGATTACGTACTGGATATTGACCTGCAGTCAACAAAACCGCCCGCGCTGCACTATGGAGGCGATGCACACCCCTATGTTTTTGGCGGCTACACCTACTATTACTCGCGTACCCACATGGTGACGACTGGCACCCTGAGTATAAAAGGAAAATCTTACAATGTTACCGGAACCAGTTGGTTTGACCGCCAGTACGGCGAACTGTTTCAAGCGATCAGTAAAGGCTGGCAATGGTTTGCCATCGAACTGGCAGACAACCGCCAAATCATGCTGTTCGATTTCAACGGCGCAGATGCCACGGTAGAAAAATCCGGTTCAATCACCGACGCGCAGGGGCGCACCACAACTCTCGCCGCGCATCAATTCGACGTGACCATACTGGGTTACTGGACCAGCCCCACCACCGGCTGCACCTATCCCGCCGGCTGGACGGTGACAATCGGCAGCGAAACCTTCACCGTGCAGCCTGCCGTGCAAGACCAGGAACTACGCGGCAGCCACAGTTTCTGGGTCGGCCCGGTGTATTGGGAAGGGGCGTGCAATATCAGCGGCGCGGCAAGCGGCCAGGCCTATGTGGAGCTAAATGGCTATTGCAAATGTCCAAAGCCTGCTTATTAGTAAACCTGCCAAGGGAAAGCCAAACCGTTATAATTTGCCGCGTTTTAATATAGATGCGCTGAATTCTAAAATCCTGCAACCGCATAGTTCCGACTCATAACCAAGTAAATGGCCATGCAAAAACGGCTTAGGAATACTGCACGTAAGCTTGCCTGCCTCCTGATAGGCATGGTCAGCCTATCCACGCAAGCAGTCGATTTTTCATTGTCAGGATATGGCACGATAGGCTATGCCATATCCGACCAAAGCTACAACTATCAACGTTATATCGACAAAAAAGGCAGCTTAAAACGTGACACCATCTTCGGCGCACAATTAAATGCCCAATTCAATCCAGAATGGAGCGCGACGCTACAAGTCAATGTCGCGCCGCCCGCACTGCTAAGTGACAATCAGAACTGGCAACCAACCATTACTTGGGCATTTTTATCCTACCGCCCAACTAATGATTGGTTGTTTCGTGTAGGTAAATTACGTATTCCCTTTTACCTGAATTCCGAGAATGCCAATATAGGTACAACTTACACGTCCGCTCGCTTGCCGGTTGAGGTTTATGCCACCTCATCTACAGTGGACTTTATTGGAGCATCGTTCGCCAAAACCTGGCAGGTTAACGAGAACGAATTCACTCTTGATGGCTATTGGGGGAACGCCACGAATGAATCATGGCGCTTCTATGCACGTGACCCCGGCAATATACTCACCCCAAGCGGTGCGGCGGGTGAGTTTTTTGCACCCTTGTCGCTCGAGTCAAAAGGACTGCGGCTAAGCCTGAATCGCGGCGGAAATACATTTTTGGCGGGCGTACATTTCGCCGATACCAGGGCACGCAACGGTACCACACTGGGGCCTTCAACTTACGTGCCCGCGCCGGCTGGCGGTTGCGCACCGATTGGCATCCCACCGGCATTCATAGGTGACTATTACTGCCCTGCTGCGGACGGTCCATCCAAGATACAAACTGTTACCACCAATTTAGGTGCCAGCATTGATTTGGGGCACGGCTTTCGCACAATCGGCGAGTTTGTCAGACGCAAAAATGAAGGCTCAACCCTTTCTCCCGACAGTAAAGGCTTTTACCTAAGCCTACAGAAAGAAATCGGTGGCTGGACACCTTACCTGACCTACGCCAAGCTAACCACTAAAAACCGCGACCTGTACCGGGCGGTAAATGGTGTTCAAACGATTATTCCGGCTGTCAACGCTTTTGAACGTAACCTGGCGGATACACTGGTGGTGTATGACCAAAACACATGGGCATTCGGCACCGCCTACTCACTTGATCTTAAAAGTAAAATAAAAGCAGAATGGTCTGTTGTTCAAACCGGCATTGCGTCCAGCTTTATTGATGCGCCGCCGGGTGAAAAATCCGGCGATCAACGCATCAATGTGTTTTCTCTCTCTTACAACTTTACGTTCTAAGGGAGACAGCCATGATGAAATTCAAACTCAAGCTGATCTTCGCGCTACTGGCGCTTGTGATATGCGAGGCGCATGCGGACAACGTGGTTGTCATCGGCCATGCTGGTCTAAATAAGTTGAACGCAAATACCATACAAAGAATATTTACCGGCAAGATCATCGAAATCGAGGGTAAGCATGTCACAGCGGTAAATCTCAAAGCAGGTGCATTGCGTGATCGTTTCTTGCAGCACTATCTGAATCAGAAAGATGACAAATACACCGCTTATTGGACGGTGCGCCGCTTCATTGGTAAAGGTATTCCGCCAAAAGAACTATCGAGTGCCGCCGAAGTTATTCGCTTTGTCCAAGCTACACCCGGCGCTATCGGATATGTCGATGAAAACGAATTGAAGCCGGACATGAATGTGATAAGCCGCTAAGGAAGCGTCAATATATTCAATGTTGCCCAGCGAGTTTTGCCTAGTAGCCTTCGAACTTAAAGGAAATCGGCTGCAAATTTAGCTGGGCGGTGTTTATTTCTCTGTTTTTTTGGGCAATAGAACAACTGTTACCCTGTAAAATTGTTAAAATCACTTAACTCACTAATTTTCATCGTATAGCAATAACTGCTATCAAATAACCGGGAAAAATCTATGACCACTTATATGTACACTACGTCCGTACCCGTTTTCAAACAGCTATTGACCAGTCTCAGCGCTATTTTGATCAAGGCTGAAGCATATACTACCGAGAAAAAATTTAAACCGACAGTATTATTGGATGCGCGGCTATTCCCTGATATGTTCCCTTTGAACCGCCAAGTGCAAATCGCTACTGATTTCGCCAAGAGCGTGTCAGCGCGGCTGGCAGATGTCGAGGTGCCAGCGTATGACGATAGCGAACAAACCTTCGCCGAGTTGCAGGCACGAATTAGCAAGGCTTTGTCGTTTATCGAAAGCCTAACGCCTGCACAATTCGAAGGCAGCGAAACGCGTGAAATTGTGTTACGCCCGGGCACACCGAAAGAGAAAAAAATGGATGGCCACACCTACCTATCCAACTAAGGTTTGCCGCAATTTTTCTTCCATGTCACAACGGCTTATGCAATTTTGCGGCACAATGGTCTAGAAGTCGGCAAAGGCGATTTTATGGGTGCCTATTAGGGTTTTTGAGTCTAGAGAACAATTCCAAGCGTTGCTCAAACAAGGCGTCCAGATTAAGAATGGGAACGTTTTCATCTACCAGTTGAAAACATGAGTGAGCGATAGATGGCCATGCGGACGAATCTTGGGGTAGCAGACATGCTGCATCGTCACCGACGCTCACCGTGCGGAAATAGGCGGATAGCCCTAGGGCGCCCCATCGTTGCTCGCCGTTTGGTCGGGCAAAGTACGTAACCACCAGCGCAAGTTGGATTTTATCCAGAGAACGTTGGCCGATGAGCGGTGCCAGCTCCACGAATGGAATGGCGTGATCCTGCCAAATACAAAGCGAATGACAGTAATCTGGAGCCAGCGGTACAGGTATAAGCTTAGGCGATAGAACGAGTTCAGCGACTTCGTGCAGGCCGATTGCTGCGTGGTGGCCACTTGTGAACTCAAACAAAACGGCGTTATTCCTTGTATTCATGCCTGCTCTCAGAAGATTTGATGCGACACCACAATGTACTGACATCGCAACAAAATGCGATACGCTCTTTTACCTGCACGTAAGCTTTGATCGGTGATTCGGAAATGCTCATGCATGCGGGTAAAGCATGCAGTTTTGGGTCTTGAATAGGGAGTGATTGAACCGAGTCCACAGTAATGCCGAAGCGGTGCTCATCTGCCTGTAGTACGACAATGTAGCGACAGCGTGTATCGATCTTGTCTGCCACGACCAATTGTGCAGTCAGCGAATGTACTTCGCATGCATCCCCTGCAATGACCTCGCTCGCTTTCACTTCATCATTTTTACCTTGTAATACGATCATATTCTCGAGGGAGACGATCGCGTGTTGGTCGATGAGCAGATCCAGGCCGTCAAAACAGATCAACGCGTACCCGGCTGCGGCCGCGTTCATTGCACTCTGCCGATCGTGCCGTGGATGTGCCCGAGAAGGTCGGTGTCAGTGTAGGGTTTGGTCATGTATACGCTAACACCTGCGAGCTCTGCCTGTTTACGATGTTTATCCATGGAGCGAGAGGTGATCATGATCACCGGCAGCTCGCGAGTGTCGGCGCGCGCGCGCAGGTGCGAGGTGAGTTCAAGCCCGTTCATGTTTGGCATTTCAAGGTCAGTGAGTATTATCCCGGGCATGAAATCTTTTAAAAGCGCGATCGCTTCTAATCCATCCTTTGCTGCTTTCACGTTATATCCTGCATCGCTTACGAGTTGTACGAGTGATTTGCGCACGCTAAGGGAATCGTCCACAACGAGAATGTCGCGTCGCGTTATCGCTTCAGAGTTGCTTGAGTTAATGGAGGTTGCGGCCTCGATCAATTGCGGCATGGGAAGACGCAGCAATTCAGCTAAATCGAGCAGCGGTGCGACGGTTCCATCACCCAGAATCGCGATGCCGCCAACGCCATTAATCTTCTTTACATACCGGCCCGGATCCTTGAGGATCAGGTCACGACCGTCAACAATGCGGTCGACCAGCACCGCATGAATATCAAGGTCGACGTGAACAAGTAATACGGATTTCGAGTTCATGATTTCTGACGTCATCACGCCGCTGTCATAGCCTATCAGTGCACTCAGAGTTTTTACCGGATAGGTACGTTTTTGATAGCGCAGGTTTATTTCGCTGCCTATTGATATGAACTCTCCTGCGGCGGGTGGTAATGCTTGGTCCAGCGCATAGCTTGGTACCGCAAAAATCTGGGTGGAAGATTCTATGAGTAACGCATGCTGGGCGACAAGCGATGCCTGGAAGCGAAGTAGAAACTCGCAACCCTTACCGAACTCGGATCGTACTTCGACCATTCCCTTCATGACAAGAAGTCGATCTCGCACTACATCGAGCCCGACGCCACGTCCCGATATTTCATTCGCGCGTTCTCGTGTTGAAAAGCCAGGAAGTAGAATCAAGCGTGACAGTTCTTCTTCAGAGACATCCTGGCCGGCTTGCATCAGGCCACGCTCGATTGCCTTGTTTCGGATCGCGCTGTAGTCGAGTCCGTGCCCGTCATCCCGGCAACGCACAGTGACCGTTTGGCCGCGCCTCGAGAACGTAAGATGAATGGTGGACACCTCCGATTTACCGGCGCGCGTACGTTCATCGGGTGTCTCAATACCATGATCAATGGCGTTTCGCAGTATATGCAGCAGCGGGTCGACAAGGTTGTTCAGCATGTCTCCGTCAATCAGGATGTCTTCCCCTTCGATTATCAGCTTTGCTTTTTTTCCTGTTTGCTGCGAGGTCTGGCGGATGTTGCGGTGCAGGCGAGGGGCGAGGCTTCCTACTGGGCTCATGCGAGTGGTCATAGCCATGTATTGAAGTTCGCGCTGTACTCGTTGCGTTTGCTGAAGTACGGCGCCCATCTGCGCCACGTCTTCTTCGATACGTCGACTGAACTCTCTGGTGTCGGCGGCTTCTTCTGTCAGTGCGCGGGTATTACTCTGAAGCTCGGTGTACTGTTCCATTTCCAGCGCATCAAATATTTGGTCACTGCGAGAGATTTTCGTTTCACGCAGACTCGAGAGGCCACGGATGTCAACC
This sequence comes from Candidatus Nitrotoga sp. BS, assembly GCF_927797785.1. Lineage (GTDB taxonomy): Bacteria > Pseudomonadota > Gammaproteobacteria > Burkholderiales > Gallionellaceae > Nitrotoga. The sequence goes on from NZ_CAKMLL010000043.1 coordinate 33,739, forward strand.
AGGTTCTCAAGATCAAAAATACGCTGCTGTACCTTGAGGTTCTGACGTAATAAGCCGTTAGTGCGTTGCTGAGTTTGCTTCACTTGCTCGGTAAGTTGGCCAATCTTTACAGATAGCTCGCCCGTGAGACGGAAGAGTTCGTCCATGGTTGCTACCGGGACGCGTAATATTGGGGCGACAGGAATCTGGTCGGTCACGTTGTTGGGCAGAGGAGCTTCAGGCAGAGAAGTTTTTTCTTCCCTGAAGGTTTCAGTCAGCGCTTGGTGTGTCTTGTTGTGGTGGACAGCTTCAATCAAAAGTGGAAGCGTCGTGTTGAGATTGGTGGTTTCTGTTTGAATCGAAAACGTTGCTTCGAGATCAGTGATTTCAGTTGGTGCTAGTAGCGAGGCGTCGAGATATGCATTGTCAGCTTGGATCAGAGGTGTCGTGTTGAGATCGTTGGTTTCTGTTTGAATTGCGAACGTTGCTTCGAGATCGGTGATTTCAGTTGGTGCTAGTAGCGAGGCGACGAGATCTGCATTGTCAGCTTGGATCGGAGGTGTCGTGTTGAAATCGTTGGTTTCTGTTTGAATTGCAAACGTTGCTTCGAGATCAGTGATTTCAGTTGGTGCTGGTAGCGAGGCATCGAGATCTGCAAGCACAGGCGAAGTGGCATCGATTTCGTCCTCAATATTTCCTGAGTGAATCCAGCTTGCCCAATCGAGAACCGACTGTAATATTTCCTTCGACTGAGTCTGTGTGGGGGCATCCTCGATCCCGAGCAGGGAACCTATCATTTGTTCCAGGCAAGCTGTTGCATCGAGCAGTGCATTGGTAAGCGCCAGCGGTGGGCGTTTCTGGTTCTGCTCGAACCATTCGAGAATGTCCTCAGTGTGGTGCCCGAGCGTCGCAATACCTCGGATGCCGACGATGCTTGCCGAGCCTTTTAACGAGTGTGCAATGCGTTTTGCTGCTGCCATATCCTCGTTCGTGGCTTCGCCGTCTACAATGTTGCGAATGTAGGTGGAAAGCTCGGCGGCCTGCGTTGGCGCTTCGTGCAGCAGCGCCTCGTACACGCCCCGATCCACATCTGTTGGCAGGGCGAGCGAGAGGTCTTCATCAGTCGCCACGCGAGGACGTTCCAGCTCCTCGGCCGCTGCTTCTGCGCGTAAATACTCCGCTAGCACCGGCTCGGCGGTGAGCGCGATAATGAGTTCGAGATTGCCATCGGCATCCACTGGTGCAGGACAAGGGGGTTGGGAAAAGTGTTCTGCCAAGTGCTCTGCGGACTCGAAGTTCGTGATGTCAGCAAGATAGGCGAGCACAAGATCGGGCCAGAGATCGAAGAAGGTTTGCGCCGAGCTGCGTTCTTCCGCGTTAAGCCCAAAAATGACCACCAGGCATTCCTGTACCTGAGCGCAACAAGACTCCAAGCCGCGCAGCCCGAGCATTCCACAGGTTGAAGCCGTGCGATCAATCTGGCCAACATATTGATCGAGTGCGTCGCCGAATGCAGGATCCTCGGGGGTGACTGAACAGATCGTTGCGATCCAACCGGCAAGATCGGTGCGCGCTTCTTCGATTTCGGTTAGTAGCGCTTCGATGAAATCGCTCATTTGCATTATCTATCGTCCTTAGGTCGAAGCACGGCGGCACAGGCGTACCGCTGTCATTGCAGGCTTAAATAACAGCTTGGAGTTTGGGCATGGCGCTCGTACGCTCTGGCATGCTCGACAATCCAAGAACATGAGCGCTAGGTAGCTTGAATACGCCCACCGCTTTTACCAATTGTTCGGCGGATCGGGAGAGCAGGTTGGCTTCAGCTGTCTGAGTTGTAATCTGCTCCCCGGTCTTTTCTGCACTACGGCCAAGATCATCAACTTTGCTTTGCAGAATTTCCGCACTCTTGACCTGTACTTCTAAACTGGCAGCAATTTGCACCACCAAGTCCACCAGATTGTCGGTTGCTTTTTGTGTTTCCGCCATTTGAACACCGGCTTTTTCAGCGAATTCGGTTCCTTGTACCACTTGGGAGATTGTTTTGTTCACAGTGTTGATTGTGTCGTTCGTTTCGATTTGAATGTTATTTACCAACGTACCAATTTGCGCTGTAGCATTACGTGATGATTCGGCAAGGCGTTGAACTTCCTCAGCGACCACCGCAAAACCACGGCCAGCATCGCCTGCGACTGCGGCTTGTACGCTCGCATTTAACGCAAGTACGTGTGTACGTTCTGCGATGGTGTTGATCAAGTTCACGATACCGCTAATTTCTTGTGACCGTTCGCCAAGGCGCTTGATTCGTTTTTCGGTCTCGGCAATCATTTCACGGATTGAGTTCATACCCTGCATTGTTCCGGTTACGGCATTTAGCGCGGAGAGGGTTGAGCGGGTAGCATCGCCTGACGCAATGTGAGATTTTGCGGTGAGCTGCGCCACGTTGTTCATGGCTTGGGTTGAAGTGGCGAGCTCACGGATCATTTCCTCAACGCCTTTTCGTTCTATTTCAGAGGTTGCTTGCACCTGGTCGGCCTGTCCTTTGAGTTTGACCGAGGCATTTTCAACTTGGCCGGCAATTTGCATTACCCTATAAAGCACTCTGCTCGTTTCTTCCGTGTTCTGATTTACGGCGTCAGACACTGTACCCACGATGTCCTGGGTGACCGGCGCTTTGGCCGTGAGGTTTTTATCCGAGAGTTTCTGCATGGTCTGCAGGAGCGAAATTACCGAGTCATTGAGTGTTTCGGTTTCTGCTTCAGCTTTGCGTTGCGCTGCCATACGCTCTTCCAATAGTTGGTTTACCGTCCGTCCTAAATCACCGACTTCATCTTGTGCGTCGATTGAGCCGAGTGCGGTGTTGTCTCCGTGCCGTACCTTTTCAACTGATAGCTGTAGTAAGCGCACTGTTGCAGTGATGTTTCGTGTAATTAACAAGGCGAGAAGCGCCGCAAATATAATGAAGGCGATTACTACACCTGATAAAACGAACGAACGTTTGAGCAGGCCGTCAACTTTGAGTTGCAATTCGTCATTCAGCACTGCCGTCGCGGTATCGATTAGTTTGAACTGATCGTTAATGCCGCTAGTGAATTGTTTTACATACTCCGCAGAGCTCAGCTTGATTCGTTGCGCATTAATGATTTCTGCGGCAGCCAGATCGGCCAGGCGTTTTATTTGTTCTTCAGCGATCTGGTCTTTGCCTGCAATTTTGTTCTTGATGCGCGTTTCTTCTGTCTGCGCTTTATTTAACTGAGTAATCGCTTGATTGGTTTTGGTTACCAATGCGGAGATTAGCGTTGCCATTGTTGCGCGATCGGTTGAACTGAGCGCCTCATTGTCTAGTTCAGAGCCGGAATTTTGAGCGATGGTAGAACGCTCGGCTTCCGCAAGTCGGGCGGCTCCAAATGCCCGTGTTTGCCCAAGTGACTCAGATACTTGGGGCAAGTCGGACAGTGCGGCCTGAATTAAAAAATGCGTCGCGGCATCTGATTCGAAAGAGAGTTTGTAATGATCCATTAGAAGATCAAGCAAGGTCATCTCGGTAGCGACCAATGTAGAGTGGTCAGTAAATGATTTGCGCGCGTTTGTGCGTTGGTTCGTGGTTTCGGCTGAAATTCGTGTCCAATTAGCCTTTATCTTGTCCCATATTTCGGCCTGCTTTGCATTGTTGTTATTTTTTACGTAGGGCTCGAAGGTGTTGATCGCTTGGACGACTTCCGCTTCTTTGGCGGCGCGGTCTGCGGTAACGGCAGTATTTCCGCCGATGAGAGCAGCGGATAAACCGCGGTGCTGCTGAGTATTCTGTATTAGTTTCAGCAGTTTTGATGCGGGGTCAATTCCGCTAGCCTCGAGCTTGGCGGTCTGAATGGCGGCGGTGGTTTGCGCCAAAAACAAGTAGGCGGGCACTCCGGCAGCAGGTAGCGCGACAGCGCCCAGAAGCAGGAACTTCTGCCATAGCTTCATCCGGGTAAGGAAGGTGATTTTCAGCTTTTTTTTCATTTTGTTTCTCCAGTCGGGTCGTAATTTGAGGGCGGGTAAGTTAGCCTGATATTCTGCGCGCCATCATTTCGAAGAAGCGGATGTGGTCGAGCTCCAGCCACACCTGGGCTTCTTCTGCATAAGCGTTCGATATATAGTCGCGGATTGCCTCTGGGAACGCTGGAAGAGGAACTCGATTCGAGACCCCGAAACGCTTGCGGTTCGGAATGCCGTTAACCACAATGGCGGCGATCGCATCACCGCGACCAAGCACGAGGAGCATTGATTTCGATTTCGTGTCGCATGCGCCACCGACGAGCGATGCTAGGTCAAACACTGGCACAAGATTACCGTGAAGGTTCACCAGACCGAGTAACCAGCGGCCAGTGTTTGGAAGGCGAAAAACAGGTAGCATTTCTGAAATTTCGTTTACTTGCGCGTGTGGCACCAGAAACTTAACGTTTTTGACCTCAAAGCCAATCCATTCCTGAGTTGTGGTGAGAGTCGCTCTGTGCCGTCGATTTAGTCCGATAGTCACGAGTGACCCTGCCGTGCGTGCCGGCTGCAGTGCCACGCTCGGCGCTAGCAGCGAATTAGCAGAATCGTTTTCGTTTTGCATGACTGTCTCGTACAGAATGGATCAGCAATATGGCATTCAAACGTGGGTACAAAATGCTCATAACGTGTTGACGAACCTGACGATATCATCAGGTGTGTAGGGTTTAACGACGTATCCGCTACCCCCTTGCATTTGGCCCCACATTTTGTCTGCTTTCTGATCCTTGCTGGTAACAAATACGATAGGGATATCTTTGGTCATGGGGTCTTTTTTCAAAGCGCGGGTCGCGGCAAAGCCATCCATATCTGGCATGTTTACGTCCATGAAGATCAGATCCGGCTTCTCGGATTTGGTCATCTCGATCGCTTCCTTGCCATTGGCGGCGGTGACGACAAAGCGGCCTGTGCCGATTACGATTTTTTGAATATTGACAAGATCGGTATGTGAGTCGTCGACGCAAAGAACTTTCTTGACTGTCATGGTTGCTTCTCCTTTAATTGGATTGAGTTAAATATAATGCGGTCGAGGTTAGGTATTCGTTGGTAGATATTTGCTGATTACAGCGTAAAGCCGGTTTTCGTTGACCGGTTTTGTGAGGTAAGTATCGCAGCCAGACATGGTTGCCCGGATTTTGTCGAAAGTTGAATCTTTGCTCGAGAGCATCACTACTGCAGTTTTTGCGGCTCCTTTTCTGGACTTGATAAGCTTGCAGACCTGATAGCCATTGATTCCTGGCATCACGACATCAAGAAAGATGCAGGTGTAGTGTTTGGTGCCGCTGAGTCCAACCGCTTGTTCCCCTGTCTCGGCGAAATCGACATTAAAACCAAATGGCGCGAGCTTTACGCGCATGAATTCACGCACAGTCATATTGTCGTCACAGACTAGAACCGAGTTAAGTTGGCGATCCGGCCGGCACACGGGTGCTACAAAGCTGCCTGTCAGGCTTTGATTCGTTGAGCCCGCCTTCAGCGGTGGTGTATTTGATATTTTTGGTAAAGTTGTCGAGGACGACGATGATCGCTGTGCTGGTATTGCGATCATCGGTTGAGTTTTATCTAAGGGAGGAGCTATACGAGCTGCAGGCTCTGGTTTGGGCATATGGCTTGTTTCGTTAATTCCCACTGCGAGATCGAATGCTTTGAACAGCTTGGTCCATTGCAATGGTCGAGACAGCGTTGTGCACGAGATACCGTGATTGGTGTCGCCAACCAGGATCGCAGGCCGAGTGTTCGTGGAATTTTTTTGACGAAAATTCGCTATCGCACTCGCGTCTTCAGCATCAACGAGAAAAACATCTGGTGCCGAACCCATCGTCTGCATAAACTCGACAAATTTAGGCGCGCGACGTGCGGATAAACTAAAAATACTTTTCAAGATAATCCGTTCGGTCTGGCTGAAGCCTTGGACATCAACGGTGTATTGTGGTTTTGCCGATGGCACGGTTGTGGATGCTTCCATCATCACATATTTCCGATCAAACCTGATGAAATCATGTATTCAATAACCGCATCGGCACTCTCAAAGCGTGCTACGGCTGATTTGGCCATCATGCGATTCAGGATGGCTTGAAAGCGTTCGAGGCCCACGGGTAGTATGGGAATTGGGAGATGGACGTGTTGGTAAAGAATCGCCTGCACGGAGCTGCCTTTGTATGGCGGCCGTCCCGTTAACATTTCGTAAAACATAGCCCCCGTGCTATATATGTCGGTTCGCACGTCGACTGGAAGATCCAACGCCTGCTCAGGCGCTAGGTATGACGGCGAGCCCATGATTTCACCGGGGAGGGTAGGTAACCTGATTGCGTCGGAATGCTCGGCAATTCCGAAATCGGCGAGTGCAAGTGAGCCGTCTTTGCGAATCATCACATTATCGGGTTTCATGTCGCAATGAATGATCCCCAGTGCGTGAATCGCAGAGAGTCCGCCCAGAATCTGCAGCAACGAGGCGATTGCGATTTGCGGAGTGGGATAATCTGAGATTAGGCACCTTAAATCCCCGCCGGGGAAAAACTCCATTGAAATATAAGCGTGGGTTGATGTGAAACCCTGATGATAGATGCGGGCGACGTTAGGATGATCAATTTGCGAAATTAGTGCGAACTCATGCAGAAAACGCTGCAATATGTTGTCGTTGTCGAAGTCGATCGCTGTCGTCGGAATAAGTTTCAGTACTTGCTGGGTATGCGTAACAATATTTTTTGCGAGAAAAACCTCAGACATTCCACCTTGTCCCAATTTGCGGAGTAAGTGATAACCTTCCACTTCGATCGATTGACTTTGAGGAGTCTTCTCAAACGTGTATCCGGTGCTCGAACAAGGGTTTTGAATCAAGTCTGCCTGCTCCCTTTCTAATTCTAATATTGCTGTATTTACAACTACAGATTGGCTCAGCTTCTCGTAGAAAGCGTTATCAGTGTGCGAGCTTGCAGTGCGCGGATAGAGCCCAGTGACCTCTATGGCCTGAATTTGTTGTATGTCCCCTTGCATGGTTACTATGCCGCCACGGCCGAGCTGAAAACGACTTCCGGCAATATTTGCACAGGTGCGGCTTGTCGCTATGCTCCAGCCAATAGCTTTGGTCATCGCTTGCAGGCGTGCAGCGATATTTACTGTATCGCCGATTACGGTGGTTTTGATAGCGGTGCCACTGCCAATATTACAGAGCATTACATCACCTGAATGTATGCCGACACCGACTGCGAACTCCGGCAATTTCCGTTCCGGGAAGCGCTGCGCGATCCAATCACGGAAAGTGGTGGCGGCGAGCACTATCAGGAGTGCCACTTTAAGCGCACGTTCGGCATGATCATCCGGTTGTTCCACTCTTGGCTCAAACATTGCCACCATTTCATGACCGAGAAATCTCACCACCCATCCACACTGTTGACGGACTGGTTCATATGCTCGGTCAAAAAATGTATTCAAAAACTCAACAATTTCTTCGCTGTGAAGTCGGTCTGCGAACAAGGTAAAGTTACGAATATCGACGAAGAGCACTGAACCATAGATTGCGATTTGAGCCGCAGGAGCGATATTGCTGCCGTTGGATAGCTCGCCACGGGACAAAAAACTGGTATTGGTGCACTCATTGGTTTGGTACAGCAATGAACTATCACAGGTCGGAGCATATTTGGTGATATCGCCATTTATTATCTTGTGCATGGTGTCGGCCTGCTTTAGATGCCGGGAAACGGCATCGGGCAATGCGGTATGCCCTATTTCTGATGATGTAATCATTTGTCCACACCAAAATATATATACTTGTGGAGAGATGAGAAATGCTCAAAATTTTCGATAACTGGGTTCATGGCCTGCATTCTTAATGCTTGGATGATCATGACAATGCCGCCCCGATTTACCGTATGCTGCAAGTCATAATTAGCCGCTGCTAGTTGAAATAGCGGATAAGCTTTGAAAAACTTTAGCTCAACTTTGATGTTTTTATTTGATTGGTGTGCAGTAACAGATTGCCACTTTATACTCAGCGTAAATATGTTCTGCCATATTTCAGTTCGCCGTTGATATGCGTGGTGGGCCGAAAAAATGTTACGCTAAGAAAGTGGCAATCAATAAAATTGAGAATGCATGTCGCTGGAATCTCATACTGGCCTGGAAATATTTGTATAGGTAAGCATCGTAAGTCATTGGCGAAGCAAGTTGAAACGCGTTACCATGTTGGCGCTGGAATGACTGGGGTATTTGTCCGTATGTGGCAAGTTGCATGTATAAAACAGGTTGCTCCTACTATCGTTGCAATATGGTTTTGCGAGTGCCCAGTCGCTTGCCAGCTTAAATTGACTAGTAGCGTCACGCTTAGAATTTTGAATGTATAGAGATACCCTAATATGTATATCGAACAGGCGTTAGAAATCGTTAGTCAGACTCACCCAGGTGTTGTGCGATCGCAAAACGAAGATTGCGTGGAGTTTGACGTGTCGTGTGGGTTAGTTGTGCTGGCTGATGGTATGGGTGGTCATAATGCAGGTGAAATTGCAAGCAGCATTACAGTTTCACTGATATTGACCGAAATAAAGCATAGCTTGGAAAACATGCGCCCTGAAGAGCGGGGTGAAGGTGGTGAAGATGTTGGAGTGATGCTGTTGCGCGAAAAATTGCAAAAAGCCAATACTGCTATCTACAATGCGTCGCTGAGCCAGCCACAATGTGCTGGCATGGGTACTACGGTGGTGGCCGGGCTATTCTACGATAACCGTTTAGCAGTCGCCCACGTAGGTGATTCGCGTATGTACCGGTTGCGTGGCGCAATATTTGAGCCAATTACTCGTGACCATTCTCTGTTGCAGGAGCAAATCGACAGAGGCATGCTGAGCCCAAAAGATGCGCGACTATCCAGGAATAAAAATCTGATTACGCGTGCGGTCGGAGTTGATCCAGCGGTTGAGGCGGAAATTCACGTGCATGCGGTGCAAGTAGGCGATATTTATCTACTATGCTCTGATGGTTTGAACGATATGGTCGAAGATGATGAGATCGGTACCAGGTTGCATATGCTGCGTGCCAATCTCCAGCTGATGGCGAAACAGTTGATTGAAATGGCAAATGATAATGGTGGGCGTGATAATGTATCCGTGATACTGGTTAAAATTAACGGTGAATTTGCCGTGCCGCGGGGCTGGCTCGCAAAAATGTTGTCCTGGTTCAAGTCAAGAATTAAATACGGGGATTGATGATATGGCGGCAAAACTGATGCTAAGCATGGATGGTGTGGTGTTGCAGGAATATGCTCTGGACAAGGAACGCATGACGATAGGCCGCAGGCCGAGCAGTGAGATCGTAATTGATAACATTGCTGTTAGCGGTGAGCACGCTGCAATCGTAACCATACTTAATGATTCCTTTCTGGAAGATTTGGATAGTACCAATGGAACCTTGGTAAATGATGTGGCAATTAAGAGGCATTTTTTGCAAAATAATGACGTAATCGAAATTGGCAAATATAAACTCAAATATTTGAACGATCAGCAAAGCCCATCTACTGCGGCAGATTTTGAGAAAACAATGGTATTTCGTGCGTCTCCTCATATCGCATCCTCCACCCCAGTGAAAGCTGATCCGTCTGAAATGTCAGAGAGGTCAAATCCTACTGAGCAACCACAATCAACACCCGCCGAGAAAGCGCTTGAATTGCGACAGACTGAGGCTGCCACATCGCCACAGCCTGCTCGTGTACCGTCAGCTGAGATAGCGCCGCCTGACTCACAGCAAGCAATGGGGGTAATACAGATACTTACCGGACCTAATGCTGGAAAAGAGCTTGAGCTAGTTAAAAATTTGACTACCGTAGGAAAAGCTGGCTTGCAAGTCGTCGTGTTTACACGTCGTCCGCGTGGTTATTTCGTCACTCATGTGGAAGGAGCAAGTTACCCTAATCTTAATGGCAAGCCGCTGGACGATCAACCGCGCCAGCTTAATGAGAACGACATTATTGAGTTGGCGGGGATCAAAATGGAGTTTTATTTAAAAAGGTGAGGGCCTGTTTCACAGAGGGCTTTATGCGGCACAAGCCGCTAACCTACACTATTACATCATTGAAACCACCTTCTTCTATTCATGACGCCTCTAAAAATCCAATTGTTGTCACAATGCCGCATAACTCGAAAAAATAATTACTTACCTATCACTATATGCTGCGCTAGAATTTTTTTCTTGTGCCTTGCCTTGCCTAAAATCTTGAATTTTTAGAGGTGTCTTGAAGAATTTTCGCTAAATGCCGCTATCTTGATAGCGAGCAACAAAGTTACGCATTCACACCATGTAGCAAGCCACATTTGGAGTTATCAGGGAGAAGTAGATGGATCATGAACCAGTAATACGGCTAGAACGACGGGCCAATGTTAGCCACATTGAGGCTCAACTGGCATTCACGAAAAATCTTAATTCCGTCATAAGCAATATTCATGACCACGTCATAAGCAAGATCGACACTGCATACGATTTTGACGAAATTATGCTGGAAGTAAGCAAGGATATCTGCACGATATTCAATGCTGATCGCATCACTATTTATTCACTGGATAAAGACAAGACTACGCTGATTTCAAAAATAAAGACCGGGGCCAATTCATTCAGAGATCTCAAGTTACGCATTACTGAGCAAAGCCTCGCTGGGTATGTGGCACTAAATAAAAAAATACTTAACATCTCGGATGTATACGATGAGAACGAGCTCGCTTCGCATAGTGTCAATCTACGCTTCCTACAAGACGTAGATCAACGCACAGGTTATCGTACCAAGCAAGCTCTTGTAGTGCCCATACTCGATCCAGATAGCATGAATCTGGCGGGTGTCATTCAGGTTCTGAATAATAAGATAGACCAACCTTTTTCGAGGATGCTAGTAGATGGAATATTGGAACTAGCGCAGAACTTGGCGGTGGCGCTGCGCCAGAGTCAGCAGCCTGCTGCTAAAACAAAATACGATTACTTGGTTTATGACGCGGTGTTATCTGCCGACGAATTAGATCTGGCCATGTCCACAGCGCGGCGTAAAAATTCTGACATTGAAGATGTGTTGCTCGACGAATTTCAGGTTAAACCGGCCGCACTTGGTAAAGCGCTTGCACTGTTCTTCGGTGTGTCCTATGAACCGTTCAAGACTAATCGCACCAGACCATCCGATTTACTCAAAAATCTGAAACGGGAATATATAGAAAGCAGTCAATGGGTGCCGATAGATGAGATAAAGGAAGGCTTGGTAATACTTACCACTGATCCAGAGAGGATACAGACCTCACGCGTGGTGAACAACGTTTTTTCGAGGAGCCGACTGCTTTACAGAGTGTGTTCGCAGCGCGAATTCAATGCAACTCTCAGCTTGTTCTTTGGCGGAGGTGGGGTCGGTGGCAAGCTGGGTGACTCGGAAATGGACGGCACCTCAATGGATGAGATGCTTATCGCCATGGGAGGAGATGAAGAAGAGCCTGAAGATATTATTCAGGAGGAGGCAAGTGCAGCGGCAGACAATGAACTGGTGAAGCTGGTTAACAAGATTATCATGGATGCCCACAGGATGGGCGCTTCCGACATTCATGTCGAACCCGCGCCGGGCAAAGGCAAGACCGTGATTCGTTTGCGCAAGGATGGTTCTCTGTTACCTTATATTGAAGTGCCATCATCCTTCCGCAACTCACTGGTTACACGTATAAAGATAATGTGTGATCTTGATATTTCGGAGAAGCGCCGTCCGCAGGATGGCAAGATCAAGTTCAATAAATATGGGCCACTGGATATTGAGTTGCGTGTTGCTACCATTCCCTCTCAGGGCGGCATGGAAGACATCGTGATGCGTATTTTGGCCGCCGGCGAGCCAATCAAGCTTGACGAGCTGGGTCTGTCGGCACGTAATTTGGAAACCCTGAAAGCGGTGGTAAGCAAGCCTTACGGCCTGTTTTTTGTATGTGGTCCGACCGGATCCGGTAAAACGACCACTTTGCATTCCGTTCTTGGCCACATTAATAAGCCTGAGACCAAAATCTGGACGGCAGAAGATCCGGTAGAAATTACACAGAAGGGTCTGCGTCAGGTGCAAATTAACAAAAAGGCCGGTATGGATTTTGCCACCATCATGAGGGCATTTTTGCGCGCCGACCCAGACGTAATCATGGTGGGTGAAATGCGCGACAAGGAAACGGTTTCCATCGGCATAGAAGCCTCGCTTACCGGTCATTTGGTGTTCGCCACCCTGCACACCAATAGCGCGCCGGAATCCGTCGTACGATTATTGGATATGGGTATGGATCCATTTAATTTTGCAGACGCTCTGCTAGGTGTTCTGGCGCAACGTTTAGCCAAACGTTTGTGCAAGAAGTGCAAAAAACCACATACCGCCACTCAAGACGAACTCAAATTATTGCTTGCTGAATATTCGACAGAGCTTATGGACTGCGCGCTCTGGAAAAAAGATGCCAATGCTGCTTACAAGGCACTGTACACTGAATGGGTCAAGCTGTTTGCTGATGAAATGGGGAAATTTACCTTGTATGAACCGGTTGGCTGTGAACATTGTTCCGGCACAGGCTATCGCGGACGGGTGGGTTTGCATGAATTAATGGTAGGCACTGACCTGATAAAAAAGAATATTCAGGAACACGCCAGAGTCGCGGAAATTTATGCCAGCGCACTCAACGAAGGCATGCGCACCCTGAAGCAAGATGGCATTGAAAAAGTTTTGTCCGGCATCACCGATATGCATCAGGTGCGTGTTGTTTGCATAAAGTAACTGTGGCACACGTAGAAAAATAAATCCGCTCGTCCCGAGCTTGTCGAAGGATGAGCGGATTTGCTTTTTTTAACCTCCCTCAGAAGAAATAAATCTCCAGATCATCTCCTTTTGCGCTGACAGGATAAAACAGCTGTCACGTTATCTTATTGCGCAAAATGATATATCTTGGCCAACGTGCAGTAGTTTGCCGACGCGATAATATTTGGTAAACAGGGTGACGAAAATCGTCACTTACCTGACGAAAATCGGCTTTCCCCCTAAATGTGAAGTGTCAATATCTATCTTGAGATTGCTCCGTAAACCCACGCCCCGACGTGATTAGTTGCAAATTTTGATAAGTTGGCACGTATCCTGCTTATGATAAAGCACACACCCCGTGTATTATATGTTCAACTCTTAAGGAGTCTCAATCATGAAACAAATGCAAAAAGGTTTTACCCTGATCGAATTAATGATCGTGGTCGCGATAATTGGAATTTTGGCAGCCGTTGCAATTCCGGCTTACTCGGATTATGTGGTGAAGGCTAAGCTCGCAAAAGTCGCATCTGCTGTGGATCCAATCAAGCTTGCTGTTGCCACGTTTATGCAGGAAAATGGTTCTGCCGCACTGCTAACTGCTAATAACTGGACTTCTTTGGGGATGAGCGGAGCTCCAACTGCAACCACAGAGGTTACAGGTATTGCTGTGACGGCTACAACTGGCGCTATCGTAGCTACTCTCTGTGGTTCTGGTTGCATTAAGACTTCACTCAATGGCGCGACTATCACTTGGCTTCCAGCAATGGGAACGTCGGCTATAACTTGGACGGTAACTCCAAGTGTTACGTCTGACACAGTTTTGAATAACATCCTTTCCAAGTGGATTTAGTATGAGATAAAAATCAGTTCTCCGATCCATTATTTTAAATTGTAGAATTGATGATTTTCTAAAACCCCGCGATCTGTAATGGATCGCGGGGTTTTTTGTGTAAGCAGTTAATGCGATATGGTGTGAGTAATGAATTTTATTTCTAATCTTGTTTATCCGCTTGACCGAATAAAAGCGCTGATTTTGGTGTTGCTGGTAATTGTGGTGTATGCACCATTTTTGAATAACACTTTGATATTCGATGACATTCCATTCTTTGGGACAGCGATAAGTCATTACGCCAATACACTGTTTCGTTTTGATTTACGCTGGTTTCCCTATACGACGTTTGGTATTACATGGGTGTTTTTAGGTGAGGACCCATTTGTTTTTCGCATACAGAATTTATTGCTGCATGGTGTGAATGTATTGTTGTTATTGTTGGTATTGCGGATGTGGATCAAACTGTTTATCACTGATGTAAGCAAAGAAAATATTGCAAATTGGGGCGCGTGGTTGGGCGCGCTGGTATTCGCCTGCCACCCCCTTGCGGTTTATGGCGTAGGCTATTTGATACAGCGCAGCATATTGATGGCGACATTGTTCACACTGATAATGCAATTAACCTACCTACGTGGCCTGCTGGAGGGCGACAAACGCTATATGGTGCTAGCGGTCATGGCGTATTTTCTGGCACTGTTCAGTAAGGAACACAGCTTGATGGCTCCTGCCATATTGCTACCTTTAACTCTGGCGATTCGTACCCAGAATAAACTTTCACTACGTGCACTGCTGGCAACTTGGCTAGGATTTGCATTGGTTGGGCTGTTTGTGGTGCTACGTATAAAAGGTTTGTTTGGTGTACCTTATGAGAAGGATGCTGCGGCATTGTTTGGGGAACAAGCGCTGCTTCAGGGGACTTCATCGCTGCACTTGCTGAGCGTATTGACGCAGGCAGGGCTTTTTTTCAAATACTGCTTGTTGATGCTTGTGCCCAATCCCACGTGGATGTCGCTGGATATGCGCGAGCCATTTATCCTCACCTGGAAAGAGTGGACAAGTTGGATCGGCCTGCTTGCTTTTGTTGCTTATGGCGCATTTGCGCTGGTTATTTTGCTGCGCGGTGGGCGCGTTGCTTTGTTGGGGTTGGCATTGCTATATCCGTGGTGTTACTACATGGTGGAGTTTTCCAGCATACGCGTTCAGGAAATTTTTGTGTTGTATCGCAGTTATTTATGGTTGCCCGGCTATATGCTGTTATTGCCTTTACTGCTGAGTTCACTCCCCAGCCGAAAAATTATGCTGGTGGGGGCATTAACGGTTTTCCTACTCGTGCCGCTGGCATGGAATCGATTATGGGTGTTTGCAGATAAATACCGCCTGTGGGATGACGCGGTGCGCTTGCTGCATGGTGAAGACCGCCTCGGCGCCCATCGAACCTATTTTAATCGCGCACAGGCTTCGTTTGCGGTTAAAAATTGGGATGCGGCCATTGCAGATTATAAAAAATCGCTATCAATTAATTCAACCTATCCTGAGGTGAATGTTGCTTTGGCTTCTGTATATTCAAATTCAGGGCGGTATCTGGAAGCGCTGGCAGAGTTTGATAAAGCGATTGCTGGCAACCCAAAAAATGCCAGTGCTTATTATGGTAAAAGCATTGTTTTGAAAAATTTACGCGATATGGCGGGATCGATACAGCAAATGGAAAAAAGCTGTCAGTTGGGGCTACAGCAAGCTTGCATTATTGTGGCAGTGAGTCAGCAGCAACAAAAAAATATTTCACCATAAGCAATAACGTCTCACGCCGAATAATCTGAACGCTATTCTTATGGCCGAATGAATGTTGGACAGGAAAAACATATCAATTCTTTTTCGCGTGCGCCGCCGCGATCTCCTTGAACTGTTTCAGTTCACTTTCAATGATCGATAACTCGTGAAAATCAGTGCCTGCTCTCTTGGCTAATTCCAGTTGTTCAATTGCATTGTGCAAGTTACCGCGCAGAATGTAAGTGTAGGCCAGCATGTGGTGTTCTTCTTGTCGTTTGCCCAAGGCCGCGTAATTACGTGCCAGGAGTTCATGCAAACGCAGGTCATTGGGATGCGTGATAATTTGTTCGTTGAGCAGTTTGAGCGCGTCTTCAAAACGCTTGGTATCCAGCAGCAGCTCGACATAATCATAGATTAGTGCTCGGTGCTGTGGAAAGCTCAGTGTAGCGCTGCGGTAGAATGCAACGATGCCGTCGTTATTCTTGCTCGCACGTTTGATTTTTCCGGCCAGCGTCGCGATCATCGGGTTTCGTGATGTTAGTGCTTGCAAAGGAGCGAATTCTTGAGCGGCGAGAGCGACTTGTCCGATCCGCAGTAGTGCCAGTGCCAAACCGTAACGCTTGGCGGTCTGATTACCATATTTTTGCTCCCCAAGTGCGCTTTTGAAAAAATTTACCGTTTCCTGCGAATTGTTTTGCATGGCCCGCAGTTTGGCGCGCACTAGCTGGAAGTTGAGGCTGTCGGCAACCAGACGATAGGGAATCTGTTGTACGCGGTTTGCGACATCGGCGATGCGGTCACTGGTGATCGGGTGGGTGCGCAGGTAAGATGGCATGTTGTTGTCCAGTAGGCGTGTGGACTTTTGCAAGCGTTCGAAGAAGATGGGCATGGCGTACGGATCGAGGCCTGCTTTTTGCAGCGTGGTGAGGCCGATGCGATCTGCTTCTTGTTCATGAACGCGGGTAAAATTTAGTTGCCGTTGGATGGAGCTGGCCTGCATTCCGACCATGGCTGCCTGAGAGGCTTGCGGGTTGCTGCGCGCAGCTAAGATTGCCACTGCCAGAGCCGCTATGGCGGTGATTGAGTCGATTTTCTGCCCCGCTACCATACGTGCCAGGTGATGCTGGGTGACGTGGGCGATTTCATGGCCAAGCACAGAGGCGAGTTCGGATTCGCTTTGAGCCATGAGTATTAGCCCAGTGTTTACGCCAATGAAGCCGCCGGGCAGCGCAAAAGCGTTGATGGTGTTGTCGTTGAGAGCAAAGAACTCAAATTTCTGCCATGGTTCGTTGCTATTGGAAACCAGTTGATAACCAAGCTGATTAAGGTAATCATTGACTTCAGCATCATCAAGGTAGTCTTTGTCGGAGCGGATTTCAAACATGCTCTGTTCGCCGATTTGTCGCTCCTGTTGCGGTGACATAGCCCCTTGAGATGCGTCACCCAGGTCTGGCAGGCCGTCAGCGTGGCACAATAGCGACCATGTGTAGAGCACTATGAACAACAAGTTTTTCATGACAATATGATACCTACTTTGTTTGGTGGTTCCCAGATTTGGCGTGCAGGGTTTTTTAGAGCAGGATGCAGGTGGGATGTCCGTGATTATTTGTTAGCAAGGTATAATTAATATTATATTTGCTCTATTTTATATAGAGTCCTGTATTACACATTTGCTGCATAATTATTGCGAGAGTCCGCTTACACACTGAAGAAAAGTAATTAACTGTAAATAATATGAATGTTAACAAGACAGAATCACAGATTCAAACGGACGAAAGTTCCGCGCATGTTGTGGGTTTCACCACAGCTCTGAGTTTTGCTTTGACGGTCAAACTGCAGAGTGAATTTACGGATCAGGTGCAAGCAAGTGCGCCACCGCAGACATGAGCACAATAGAATTCGATGTCGAATTGGATGCTCGTAAGTTGAGTTGTCCTTTGCCTATTCTGCGTACTAAAAAAATGCTGTCGCAGATGCAAGGTGGCCAAGTACTGAAAGTAGTTGCGACAGACAAAAAATCACCGGATGACTTTACCGATTTCTGCAAGCAAACCGGGAATGATTTGTTGTCTGTAGCACAGCTGGGTGACGAGTTCGTATTTTACCTGCGTCGCCGACAAATTTAACCAAGCTTGTCGAGCTGCGCCTGTAACTGGGTCAGCATAGTGGTGAAGTCGTTCATCCGCCTACGTTCTTGTTCCACTACTTGCTGCGGGGCGCGCGAGACGAAACTGGCATTTCCGAGCTTGCCTTGCGCCTTGGTGATTTCGCCTGCAAGACGAGCAATCTCCTTGTCCAGGCGTTCGCATTCTGCTTCCACGTCAATTTCGATTTCCAGCATCAGCTTGAAGTTGCCGACGATTGCGACTGGCGCATCGGTGTTAGGTAGTTCATCCGCCAGGCTAACCCCGCTTAACTTGCCCAGTGCTTGCAGGTAGGGTGCGAAGTTGTGCAGGATAGCTGCATCGCCACACACAATCAGTGGCACTCTCTGTGCTGGCGACAAGTTCATCTCGCTGCGCAGCTTGCGGCAGGCAGTGACCATTTCTTGTAGCAGGCTGATTCGCTGCAAGGAAATTTGGTCAATCAGCTTGGGGTTAGCTTGTGGATAGGGTTGCAGCATGATGCTGTCGCCTTTTTTGCTAGCCAGCGGCGCAACTTTCTGCCACAGCTCTTCGGTGATGAAAGGGATGATGGGGTGCGCCAAGCGTAGTATGGTTTCCAGTACTCGCACCAAGGTACGCCGCGTGGTGCGTTGTCGTACTGCATTTAAAACCTCTTCTTCCGCTGAGACTGGATTGTCGGAACGAGTGCTGAGTTGCACCTTGGCTAACTCCAGATACCAGTCACAGTAGGTGTCCCACACTAACTCATGCAGTGTGCGCGCCGCCATGTCGAAACGATAGTGGTCGAAGTGCTCCGCCATTTCCGTTTCCGCCTGTTGCAAACGACCGATCAACCATTTGTCTGCTGCACTGTATTTAACTGGCAATGATTCGTCCAACCCGACATCCTGACCTTCGCAATTCATTAGTACGAAGCGCGTGGCATTCCACAGCTTGTTACAGAAATTGCGGTAACCTTCACATCGTTGCAGGTCAAATTTGATGTCGCGCCCATGCGAGGCAAGGCTGGCAAAGGTGAAACGCATTGCATCTGTACCGAAGGCCGGTATGCCGTCCGGAAAATGTTTGCGTGTCTGTTTTTCGATACTTTCTGCCTGCTTGGGGTTCATCAGATTTTGCGTGCGCTTGGCCACCAAATCTTCCAGCGAGATGCCATCTATGAGATCGAGAGGGTCTAACACATTCCCCTTGGATTTGCTCATTTTCTGTCCCTCAGCGTCGCGGATCAGGCCATGTACATACACTTCGCGGAATGGCACTTTGTCGGTAAAGTGCAGCGACATCATCACCATACGCGCCACCCAGAAGAAGATGATGTCAAAGCCGGTAACCAGTACCGAGGTTGGCAGGAAAGTTTTGAGTTCTTGAGTATTGTGTGGCCAGCCCAATGTTGAGAACGGCCACAATGCGGAGGAAAACCAAGTGTCGAGCACGTCCTCGTCCCGGCGCAGCTTTGTGTTGCCTGCCTGCTTGCGGGCATCTTCTTCGTTGCGTGCGACAAATATATTACCCTGTTCGTCATGCCACGCAGGAATGCGATGTCCCCACCACAGTTGACGCGAGATGCACCAGTCCTGAATGTTGGTTAGCCACTGGTTGTATGTGTTGGTCCAGTTTTCCGGCACGAATTTAATTTCGCCATCCGCTACCGCTTTCAGACCGCGCTGCGCCAAACCCTCCATTTTTACGAACCACTGGTCAGTGAGCATCGGTTCAATTACCGCATGGCTGCGGTCACCTCGCGGTACCATCAGTTTGTGCGGCTTGGTGTCCACAAGCAGCTTTTGAGTGGATAGATCGGAAAGTATTTTCTTGCGTGCGTCGAAGCGATCCAGCCCCTGATAGACGTCTGGTGCATGTTCGTTTATTTTCGCATCCAGCGTAAATATGTTGATCGGTGTAAGGCTGTGACGCTGTCCTACTATGTGATCGTTGAAATCGTGCGCGGGCGTGATTTTTACGCAGCCAGTGCCGAAAGCTGGATCGACATACTCATCGGCGATGATGGGAATAGTGCGATTGCATAGCGGCAGTTGCAAGCGCTTGCCGATCAGGTGGCGGTAACGTGTATCTTCAGGATGCACCGCCACAGCAACGTCGCCAAGCAGCGTTTCAGGACGTGTGGTAGCGACGATTAAAGCACCGACACCGGCTTCCAGCGGATAAGCGATATGCCACATGAAGCCGTCTTCTTCCTGTGCTACTACTTCCAGATCGGATACTGCTGTACCCAGCACCGGATCCCAGTTTACCAATCGCTTCCCGCGATAGATTAAACCTTGTTCGTAGAGTTTGACGAATACTTCGGTAACGGCCTCGGATAGACCTTCGTCCATGGTAAAGCGCTCCCGCGACCAATCACACGAGGCGCCGAGGCGGCGCATCTGTCGTGTGATGGTTGAACCGGACTCTTCCTTCCATTCCCACACGCGCTCAATAAATTTTTCACGGCCAAGGTCGTGGCGTTTAATTTTTTGTGCGTCCAGTTGGCGTTCTACTACGATTTGAGTGGCAATCCCGGCATGGTCAGTGCCAGGCTGCCATAAGGTGTTGTCTCCACGCATGCGGTGATAGCGGGTGAGCGCGTCCATAAGCGTGTCCTGGAAGGCGTGTCCCATGTGCAGCGTGCCGGTCACATTGGGTGGCGGTAGCATGATGGCGTAAGCGGGCTTGTCGCTCTCTAACTTGGTTTGGAAATAACCAGCATTTTCCCATATGGGATACCAGCGCGCCTCGATTGCTTGCGGTTCAAAGCTTTTTGTAAGTTCCATGTTGATAGTGTTTAATTTAATACTGTCAGCTACAGTGGGAAGGGGCGTGATTATAACGGATGGAGGGGGTACGGGCGGTGCGGATATGTGTGCTTGTATTAGTTCTGGCAGATTTGATTTGGCCTGGTGCCAAGCATCCTGCCACAGTGCATCGAACAGTGGTGAAAGTTTTGCGCGCAGCAGCGTTTCCAGTTGCGGTGCGATCTGCGTCGCGAGATGCTGGTAATGTGCATCGGATAAGTTAGGAAGTTCTTCGTTTTCCTCTATGAGCTTCACAGGTTCTTCAATAACGACTTCTGTCAGGGTGGGAATTTCTGAGGAATCAGTACCGACGACATCTGTCAGTACAGGAAGGTTGCTTAATTCATTTAACTGATCGGAATAATAGTTCATGGTATCTATAAAAATTCGCAATAAATTTCTTGAGGGTTGCTGAGTGATAGATGCTGTCAAGTCTGAATTTTTAGAGGCACCATCATGTCCAATATCAGGCTTGTTTACTCAGGTCGAAGTGACGCATTTCATAGCCTCGGTCTCGATAAAAGCTGAAGCGTTCACGGCCCAAGCGTGCATCGTCAGCATCTTTGCTGACAATTTCAAGTACGCGTTCGAAACGACTGAAAAATGGCAAACACACGGTGTGCAGACTAATCAACACTTCATTGTGTGGAAAAGTTTCGCCGCAGTGATCGATCACCACCGGCATTTCAGTGGTGGTTGCTTCATCGTTGCGGCAGTGCGGCATAAAGGCAGTCACGGGAAACTGCCACAGCAACCTGTCCAATGCCTCGGTGGTGGCTTCGTCCGAAGTGTGCAGCAGCACACGTAGTCCGCTTTGCATAGCTTTGTGGCTAAGGTGACAGGCGGCGCGCAGCTTGTCGTCCACACCAGTGTAAAAATCTACTTTGGTCATTTTATTGAGTTATAGCGATGATTTGGAATTGATATTTATGGCTGCCTGATCTGCGTACTGCACTCCCTGTCCTTAAAGGCAAGGAGTGCAGTACGCTGCTAACCTGAATTCCTCACCTTGACCTAACCAGTATGAATCCAACTAATTTTCTGCTTGAACACGATTGATCAAATACTGTGCCAGTAGTGGTACGGGGCGTCCTGTCGCACCTTTTTCTTTGCCTGACTTCCATGCGGTGCCTGCGATATCCAGATGCGCCCAGCGATAGTCCTTGGTGAAGCGTGACAGGAAGCAAGCGGCGGTAATGCTGCCGCCTGCGCGCCCACCGATATTCTGTATGTCAGCAAAGTTACTGTCCAGTTGCGGTTGATACTCATCCCACAAAGGCATGTGCCAAGCGCGGTCATTCGTTTGTTCGCCCGCCACTAGCAGTTCCTGTGCCAGGGTATCCTGATTACTATAAAGCCCGCTGGCGACATGCCCTAATGCGATAACGCAGGCGCCGGTTAGAGTGGCTATATCAATGACTGTGGTTGGTTCGAACTTGGCCGCATAAGTCAGTGCATCGCACAGGATGAGACGGCCTTCTGCGTCGGTATTCAGAATTTCGATGGTCTGCCCAGACATGCTGGTGACGATGTCGCCCGGTTTGGTGGCGGTACCGCTAGGCATGTTTTCACAGGTGGGGATAATGCCGACTACATTTAGCTTGAGTCCAATTTCAGCAATGGCTTGCAGCGTACCAAAAACGCTGGCTGCACCGCACATGTCGTACTTCATTTCATCCATATCGGCGCTTGGCTTGAGCGAGATGCCACCGGTGTCAAAAGTAACGCCTTTGCCGACCAGCACGATGGGTTTTTGTTTTTTATCGGCACCACGATACTCAAGAGTAATCAACTTGGCAGGTTCATCGCTGCCCCGGGTCACAGACAATAGTGAACCCATGCCAAGTTTTTGCATGTCCTTTTCTTCCAGTACGGTAACTTTGAGCGATTTGTGCGCCTTGGCTAAATCCAAGGCTTGTTGCGCCAGATAGCTGGGGGTGCATATGTTAGCCGGCAGATTACCTAAGTCCTTGGCCAGCTTCATACCTTGCCCGATGGCTGCGGCCTGAGAGAGAGTGGCATTCTGTATAGCGGTTGGTTTGCCAGAGATCAAGCCGAACTGGATTTTGCATAAAGCTTTCTTGTTTTTTTCCGACTTGCTTTTTAGGTGGTCAAAACGATAAGTCGTGTCGAATGCAGCAAACACTGCCTGGCTGATATACCAAGCGCTATCACGGCCTGCCAATGGTAATTCAGCCAGATAGAGCACTGCGTCCTTGGCACCGGTGGCAAATAGCGCGCGCATTACGGCACGGATACTGTCGATATATTGGCGTGCGGTAAACTCATCACGCTTGCCCAGCCCGACCAGTAGTACCCGTTCGCTCAGAATGTTGGGCACATTATGCAGTAATAGCGTAGTAGCGACCTTGCCGCTCATGTCGCCGCGCGCGATGATGCCGCTAAGCGATTTATTGGCAGCCTTGTCCAGTATTTGTGCTGCATCCGATAGATTGCCGCCCTCAAATACACCCACCACCACGCAACCACTACGCTGTTTTTCCGGGCTGCCTAGTTTTATGCTAAATTCCACTTGTATCTCCTTAATGATTTTTGTTGTACACACAATGCCGGATTATCCGCAGTTTCCAAAGCAAAAGTCAAAATCGCCCCGCTTTAAGTTATTGCGTAGCAATATTTTCCATAGAGAATTAGTGCGCGAGTCCGCTAGCATGGGGTTATTAGTATTCGCCATTCTACTCGGTATTGTTGTACTTACTCAGTTGGTTCGCTTGTTGGGTCAATCCGTTAGCGGCTCTTTAGCGGTGGACGGCGTGCTGGCATTGCTGGGCTTTAGTGCTTTGGATTACCTGCCAGCCCTACTTTCCCTGAGTTTATTTCTGTCGGTGTTGTTGACGCTGACACGCAGCTACCGTGACAACGAAATGGTGGTGTGGTTTAGCTCAGGGATTGGGCTGACACGCTGGATACGCCCGGTGATGTGGTATGCACTGCCGGTGGTATTCCTGATTGCTCTGCTAAGCCTGGTGTTGTCACCTTGGGCTGTGTCTCAAGTGGAAGAGCTAAAGCGCAGGCTGGATAGCCGTGATGACGTAACTGCTGCATCACCTGGAGCATTTCGTGAATCCAAGCAAGCTGACCGTGTGTTCTTTATTGAAAACGTGGATGTGGGCAAAAACCGAGTTGGCAACATTTTTGTGCAATCGTTGCAGCACGGCAAGATTGGCACCATGGTGGCCAAGCAAGGCATGCAAGAAACTGCACTTAACGGTGATCGTTTCCTCATATTGCTGAACGGTATTCGCTATGAGGGAGTGCCTGGGCAGCTTGATTTCAAGATCATCGAATTTGAGCGCTACGCGGTACGCATTAAGGCGGTGGAGGCGAGGCAACGAACTGCCCCTGTCGATTCATTGCCTACTTTGCAGTTGATACAAAACCTTAACAGCTGGAATATATCCGAACTGGAGCGGCGGCTCAGCTTGCCGCTTGGTGCGCTGATATTATCTCTGCTGGCGATCCCGTTAAGTTTTGTAAATCCGCGCGCCGGACGGTCGCTTAACCTTATTATGGCGTTGGTGATTTACATGCTCTATAACAACCTTATTAGTGTTTCTAACACATTGGTGAGACAAGACAAAATTGATCCCCTTATTGGCTTTTGGGGTATTCATGTGCTGATGTTTATACTGATGGTGTTGCTGTTCTATCACCGTCTGTCAGTGTTTACCTTGCGGCGGTTGGCGCGATGAGGCTGTTGACCCGCTGTCTGGCGCGTGAGATATACACCAGCGTTGCACTTGTGTTATCAGCCTTGCTGATGTTGTTTTCATTTTTTGACCTGATACATGAACTGAATGCGCTGGGTAGCGGCAATTATCATTTAGGCTATGCATCGCTGTTTGTGCTGTTGTCAGTGCCTGGTCATATATATGAATTGTTTCCAGTGGCTGTTCTTATTGGTACAATTTTTGCTTTGTCACAGATGGCTGCGAATTCGGAATTGACCGTCTATCGTTCTTCCGGCGTTTCGCTGCGACAAATGATAGTAGCTTTGTTCAAGATAGGTTTGCCTCTCGTTCTGTTGACTTTTCTGTGTGGCGAAATGGTTGCACCTTTCAGCGAACGCATGGCGCAGGAGCTCAGGCTTAAAGCGCAGAATGCAGAAATGTCGCTGAGAGAATTTCGTTCTGGCGTATGGGTTAAAGATGAGCGCAGTTTCGTAAACATAAAAAATGTTCTTCCAGACATAACATTGTTAAATATAAGTATTTATGAATTTGATGAGAGTTACCGTCTGCTCGCCATAACTGCAGCTAAACGTGCTGCTTATGTTGAAAAAAACCACTGGCAACTGGAAGACGTGACGCAAACCCTTTTCAGTAAACAAGGTGCGACAGTAAACCATCAGCCAATCATGGAATGGCGCTCGGCGCTTAACTTGGGAATTTTAAGGGCGTTACTGGTAGGGCCGGGCCAAATGTCGGCGTTGAATCTTTATCAATACATTCAACATTTGCGCGACAATCATCAGAAGACCGTGTCATATGAAATTGCTATGTGGAGCAAACTGATATATCCATTCGCGGTACTGGTAATGATGCTACTGGCCTTGCCATTTGCTTCGCATCAGCGGCGTGAGGGCGGCATTAGCGCCAAAATATTCTTGGGTATTATATTGGGGCTAACTTTTCATTTTGTGGGGAAGCTATTCACCAGTTTGGGTGCACTCAACGAGTGGCAGCCAATACTGAGTGCTGTGACGATACCTATACTGTTCCTATTGTTGGCGACGGGGATGTTATGGCGGACTGAAAGGCGTTAAATTACTTTTTATAATTGCTGGATAGCCAATAACCTTTGCAAATAACAGGATAGTGGGCTTTATGTTGCATTAGCATTCATGATTATTTCCGGTGTGTTGACAAGGATGTATAGCAGGTGCTAATTTTGCACGTGCGCCGATTTGAGGAACAGCTTGCGGGCGCTTTATAAATACAGCTAAAGCGGGAGAAGCCCGGTTTAGCTCAAGCTATCCGGGTTTTTTATTTTGTCCGAGGGAGTAGTTATGCCAGAACAACCCAATCACGCAGAGCATTCTTATCAGCCTGAAACACTTGCAGTACACGCGGGAACAACGCGCAGCCAGTTTAATGAACATAGTGAAGCGATGTTTCTCACTTCTAGTTTCGTGTTCGATAGCGCGGCTCAAGCCGCTGCACGCTTCATCGGCGCTGAACCGGGCAATATTTATTCGCGCTTCACCAACCCCACCGTTACCATGTTTGAGGAGCGTTTGGCTGCGCTGGAAGGTGCGGAACAGTGTGTGGCGACGGCATCAGGCATGTCGGCGATTTTAGCGTGCTGTATGGGTGTACTGAAAAGCGGGGATCACATCGTTGCTTCGCGCAGTATATTCGGTTCGACGGTCAATTTGTTTGGCACCATCTTCAAACGTTTTGGTGTTGACATTACCTTTGTTTCTGCCACAGATGTGAACGAGTGGGACGTTGCGGTACGGCCCAACACACGGCTATTTTTCCTGGAGACGCCGTCTAATCCGCTTACCGAAATATCCGACATTGCAGGCATTGCGGTAGTGGCAAAGCAGCATGGTGTTTTGCTGGCGGTAGACAATTGTTTTTGCACCCCCGTGCTGCAACGTCCACTTGAATTTGGCGCGGACATCGTGATTCATTCCGCCACCAAATATCTTGACGGACAAGGGCGGATGCTGGGCGGTGCGGTGCTGGGCAGCAAGAAAGTGATGGAGCCCATATATCAATTTCTGCGTACAGCAGGGCCGACTATGAGTGCGTTCAACGCATGGGTATTCTTGAAAGGAATGGAGACGTTGAAGATTCGCATGGAAGCGCACAGTGCTAATGCTTTGTCCGTGGCGCAATGGCTGGAAGCGCAAGCTAATGTGGTGCGCGTGTATTACCCAGGTCTCCCATCGCATCCACAACATCAATTGGCGATGAAACAGCAGAAGACGGGTGGCGGTATCGTATCGTTCGAAGTGAAGGGGGGCAGAGAGGAGGCGTGGCATCTTATTGACAGCACGCGTATGATTTCGATCACCGCTAACTTGGGCGATACCAAGACCACGTTAACTCATCCAGCCACCACCACACATGCCCGTATAACGCAGGAGGCTAGAGATGCAGCAGGCATTACTGAGGGGTTACTGCGCATTGCGGTCGGATTAGAGGCTGTTAGTGATATACAGGCCGATCTGGCACGTGGGTTGCATAAATAATAAGCTGCAAAAACAGGGTTTCTACATTGGGTCTGCTTGTCGTGTGATGAGTTGAAGCGTGGAAATGATGAGCCAATGAAATTATGCTTGTGAGTCGTGACATTGAACATTTGGCACTACAAATTGGTAGTGCGCTTAAGTCGCATGGCCTTATGCTGGCCACAGCCGAATCATGCACGGGCGGCGCGGTAGCTACTGCTGTGACTGATATTGCGGGAAGTTCTAAATGGTTTGAACGCGGCTTTATCACATATTCAAATGAGGCCAAGCGCGAAATGCTGGGCGTAGCCCAAGAAACTCTGACACTTTACGGTGCGGTAAGCGAGGCCGTAGTGCGCGAAATGGTGGTGGGCGCGTTGTGTCATAGTCATGCGCAAGTAGCATTAGCGGTCAGCGGTATTGCCGGGCCGACGGGTAGCATGCCGGATAAACCTGTTGGCACAGTGTGGTTTGCTTGGGCGGTCGAAAGGAGGCAGTGTGTTGTGCGCCTGCATCATCTTTCGGGTAACCGTGCAGATATTCGGATACAGTCGGTATGTATAGCTTTAAAAGGGATATTGGAACTGCTGAATCAAGTAACGGAGGTAGCTTAGATCGTGTTGGTTATAGTTGTCTCAACAAACCCTGAGGATATTTTTAAAGTCAGGAAATTTGCGACAATCTTCATGGAATCGTAAAAATCCATTGCTCCTTCAGCACTCGCCTAGTCTGAGTGTTTCTGGTTCAGATTCAGATGGCTTATGCCATAATCATGTATCATTTTTTAAGGGAAAAAGTTGCATGGATGATAATAAAAGCAAGGCACTCGCGGCGGCTCTGAGTCAGATTGAAAAGCAGTTCGGCAAGGGCTCTATTATGCGTTTGGGCGAGCATGATATTGCACGAGATATTCAAGTGGTTTCTACTGGGTCATTAGGGTTGGATATCGCGCTGGGTGTGGGCGGACTGCCGCGTGGACGTGTAATTGAAATCTACGGGCCGGAATCGTCCGGCAAGACCACGCTCACACTGCAAGTGATCGCCGAGATGCAAAAGTTGGGCGGCACAGCTGCATTTGTTGATGCAGAACATGCGCTCGATCCGCAATATGCGCAAAAGCTGGGCGTGAATGTCAGTGAGCTGCTTATTTCCCAACCGGATAACGGTGAGCAAGCGTTGGAGATAGCTGATATGTTGGTGCGTTCGGCCGCTGTGGATGTGGTGGTGGTTGATTCTGTGGCAGCACTGACTCCTAAGGCAGAAATTGAAGGTGAAATGGGTGAGCCGCAAATGGGCTTGCAAGCACGCTTGATGTCGCAGGCACTGCGTAAGCTGACCGCTAACATCAAGCGTTCCAATACAACGGTGATTTTCATTAATCAGATACGGATGAAAATCGGTGTGATGTTTGGTAGCCCTGAAACTACGACCGGTGGCAATGCTCTAAAATTCTACGCTTCAGTTCGGCTGGATATTCGTCGCGTTGGTGCGATTAAGAAGGGCGACGAGGTGATCGGTTCAGAAACCCGCGTGAAAGTGGTCAAGAATAAGGTGGCGCCGCCGTTTAAACAGGCGGAATTCGATATTTTGTATGGTGAAGGTATTTCTCGTGAAGGCGAAGTAGTTGAGCTGGGCGTGCTGCACAAGCTGGTTGATAAAGCTGGCGCTTGGTACAGTTACAAAGGTGAGAAGATTGGCCAGGGAAAAGATAATGCGCGTGAATATCTGAAAGAGCATCCTGAAATTTCAATTGAAATTGAGAATAAAATCCGCGCTGTAGCTGGTGTAGCTGCACTCAATGAGCGAGCGGAAAGTGGTGTCAAAGAAGCCTGAGTTAAGTTTGCATACCCGTGCCATGAAATACTTGGTGCGGCGTGAACACAGCCGAGCCGAACTTCACGCCAAGCTAATACTCAAGGCCACGTCAGACGACAATGTGGATAAGGTTTTGGATGATTTGGCGGCACGAGGTTGGTTATCCGATTCCCGTGCAGTCGAGCAGTTGGTGCGCCTGCGCCGTAATCGTTTCGGCATGCAACGCATCGCATATGAACTTCGTCAGAAAGGTATAGATGAAGATCTGATTAACGATGCCTTACCTCAAATGAGAGAGTCAGAGTTGGAAGCTGCTCGTAGCATCTGGCAAAAAAAATTCGGTATTGCTCCCGAGGGTGCGAAGGATAAAGCCAGGCAGATACGTTTTATGCAGTCACGCGGCTTTATGCCGGATGTGATTTTTAAAATCTTACAAGGTGCAGACGATGGTGGGTAGGTGGTTTGCGCACCCGTCGGATAGTAAAGATTACCTTTAAAAATCCAAATTGCGTCACATACGGCGTTACTCTAAAAAACTATCGCTTACCTATCAAATATAGGTAAGCGATAGTTTTTTTCTCGTTCCTTGTCTGGTTTAGCAACGTGAGTTTACGAGGTACCCTAAATAATTTTTAGGTGTGTAAATTGCTTTTGTTGTTGTAATTGTGGCGATATTTCACATACCTCTCAGAGCGCTTGATCAGGGGGCTTCAGAAGCCAGCTTAATGCTCCATCTGCAGTAGCAACTTTATATCCTGGACTACCAGTTTGGCGCTCTGGTTATAGGGAGAAAGCAATACGTGCTTGCCGTTTGTGCCAATCAAGTAGGTGCCATCGGAATGATCCAATGCATAGCTGCCCTTTTCGACCCGCTTTTCATAATTGACGCCAAATGTCTTGGCTACCTGTGCAGTAGTTTGGGTATCACCGTACAAGCCCAAAAAGGACGGATGAAAAAAGGGAACATATTCGGCCAATAGTTTTGGCGTGTCGCGTTCAGGATCCAAGGTGACGAATAATACTTGCACCTTTTCTGCATCCTTATCAAGCAAGCGCATCACTTGCGCTAAGTCAGCCAGTGTGGTTGGGCAAATTTCTGGACAGTGGGTATAACCAAAAAACATCACCACCACTTTGTCTTTGAAATCCGATAATCTGCGTATTTTGCCGTTAGGGTCGGTGAGCTGGAAATCTACGGGTTTTTCTGCATATCGCCAACTTACATCAATGGCCTGGAATGGAGTGAGCGGCTGGGATTTCTCGCAACTGACCAGCAGCGTCGTGATTAATAGTAACAGCAGGGTACGCATTTATTTCTCCTTGGGGCTGAGGAAGCAGCCAATATCCCTTTGATTGATGAGCTGAAGGGTGTGCAACGATGGGTCGTGACAGATTTTCATCACAGTGATGCTGGTGATTGTAAAGAAAGTCACACGGTTCATGCTCTGACTGAATATCAACTGAGGGTACGTCATCAGACAAAGGTCTGATCAGTTAGCGCGCGCGCTTCCCCATGCTGGCCTGTAGCCCAGACAGGCAAAGTATTTCCAAGGATCTATTACGCACATTAATCAGTTTGCCTTCCTGCAAGTGTGACAGTGCGCGGCTGACGGTTTCCAGTTTTAATCCGAGATAGCTGCCGATTTCTTGACGTGTCATGCGTAATTGGAATGATGTAGGCGAATAACCGCGAACCGCAAAACGCTGCGATAGATTGAGCAGGAAAGCCGCCAAGCGTTCCTCTGCACGCATTGATCCAAGCAGCAGCATAATGTTTTGATCGCGCACGATCTCTCGACTGAGGATGCGGTGCAGGTGCCTCTGCAGAGGGGGAAGATCGCGGCTGAGATCCTCCAGACGATTAAAGGGGATTTCGCATACCTCACTGTCTTCAAGTGCTACGGCATCGCAAGTGTGTGCATCGCTATTAATGCCATCCATGCCGATGATCTCCCCAGCCATTTGAAAACCAGTGACTTGTTCTCGTCCGTCTTCGTTAAGTATCTGTGTTTTGAAAAAACCAGTACGGATTGCATACAATGCCTGGAACTTGTCCCCGCTCCGGTATAAAATGCTGCCATGACGGTAAACACCCTTGCGGGTAATTAAATCATCCAGGCGCGTCATTTCGATATTACTCAAGTTAACAGGCAGGCATAATTCGCGCAGGTTACAAGTCGAGCATGCAGTTTTCAGTGAATTATTGGGAGCAGGTTTGTGCATGGCGTGGTTTTTTATAAAGTATTTCTATAGGGTATTCGGATATGTGCTATTCGGATTGTGCTATGAGCAAAAATTATATGTTAATTTTGACATAGATCAAGCCTTAAGTGATAAAAATCCAATTTATAAATATTCTTGTTACAGGTGTGCTGTTAGTTAATACGACTCTATAGTTATCTGTAGAGGATGACCTTTATGATGCGTCCTAGGTGAGCAACAAGAAAAAATCAGCTAAAAATCCACTTACCCTTCGACAAGTCCTCAATGAATAGCTTTATATTTAATAAGTTATTCATGGATTATGAAATCTTGAGAATTATCAAACAACAATCAAACGGAAGTAAAGTTGTTCACTGCTTACTTATTGCCTCGAGTATGCGGGGTTCACGTCAAGCATTTTTGTAATCCTTTCCGGGTTGAAAGTTGAATGGTAATGATTAATAGACTAGGCTGTGTGGGCGGTTTGCGGGCGACGATTTCCAGTGCTGCAGTAGTGCCCCAGCCTTGGGCGCGGTAATGCTATAGATAGGCTCCAAGTTTTGGGTCTGGCGGCGGCCTTGCAGTGTTAAACAGCAGGCGCCGCAACTCGGCGGGGCCGCGTTTGGATAGGCGCCTGCGGCCTATCTTGTTGCAGGAGTCGTTGGCGCTCGGGTCGAAGCAAGAGAATGCGGCGAATGCTTCCGCATTGCGGAAAGGAAAGTACTCCAACGTATCTACTTCTTCCGCAGAACTTGAAAGTGGATGCACCAGTCTATGTTTACATTCAGGCAATTAATAATTGATTTAAATGTCGGAAATTCTTACACATGTAATTAAAGTATTTGCCAAGACTAGAATATCGTTAAAACATTAACGATTTAACATGCTGGTTATTTAGTATAATAGAGTAATATTATTATATGTGGCATGTATTTTGCTTAAGTTATCTTGTAAATTCTATCAGTTTCCTCAATTGTTACATGACGCTAAATAATTGAGTTATGGCAGTGCATGAAATGTAGGATGCAACGTTATTAAGGATGATTTGATGACTATCAATTTGGATCAGAATGATGAGATCGAAAAACAACAATTATCCCAGGATGTCGCTGATAAGCTAATGAGTTCTGGCGAATCTCGTCGGCGGTTTGCTACGTCTGGTTTGGCTGTATCAGGGATAATTCTAACTCTTGCGAGTAGGCCGGTATTGGGTCAAACGTTTTGCATGTCACCATCTGGATTTATATCTGGCAATACCAGCCAGCATGGTGCTTGTCCCGTTCCCCCACCCCCGGTGCTACTTCCCCCAGATCCAAACGAACAGTTTTTAACCGCGTTCCCGTTAAGTCGATCGGATACCTCATATAACAGTAGGCTTTTGACAGATATGCTGACAGTTCCTTGGCCGACTCCTCAATCTGCAAGTGCAATCGCTCCAGTACAGCAGCAGGTGCAGAAGGATCAGTTAGGAGCTGCGAGCTACATGTTAGCGTTAAACGCTACACCAGGCTCCAATTCAAAGTTATCTAAGGGCAAGGGCACAAACACTCTTACGTCGCCAACTGTAGCTCCACTTGCAACTGTTGTAGTTGAACCTCCCCCTTTCCAAACGCAAGAACTATTACAACATCTTGTTAAAGCATTACTTCGTGCGAGAAATGGCGCTACTCCTTATTTGACTGTATCAACTATTCAATCGATGTTCTATGAATGGCAAGCAAGTGGTACTTTTGCTCCAACTGCGGGCGTAACCTGGAATGCTACACAAATTATTGAGTATTTAAGATTAACTCAAAATTGAATTTTCCCAATAACCGGATTACGGCTCTATTCTCCCCTCAATGATACTGATCAAACATGAAATGGAAAGTTATTTCAGAGCAGATGCTTAACTGCTGCTCATGGGGCGAGGAATGGGTGTTTTATAATAAGTTTTCAGGAGATACCCATCTGCTTGGATCGACGACTGCTAAAATATTGTTAGAATTGCAGCAATCGCCATCAAATGCGCTATTTTTGGTTGAAGCGCTTGCCCCACGGCTACAAGCCGAAATGGTAACGCATGAGGAATTTTCATTTCAAATTGAACATCTCCTTGAAGAGCTTAATACGCTTGGACTGATAGAATTTAGCTGATTTTGAATGTTTCTGCATTAACGCCATCTGAACTTAAATTCCGCCTTAAAAAAACGGGGATATTTCTTCGAACCGGTTCTTTCATTACACACTTGCAGACTTCGATCCCTGGAGTGTCTGAAAGTGTCGGATTACTTTACGCCGATTATCCCTTGGCTGAGCAGGCCGATTTTGCGGATTTCCACGTTTGCCTTACTCGCCCGCTCAACCTGAGACGATGGTTCAAGCCACAGGCGTTATTTTCATTTGATGGAAACACTATATTTAAACCCTTGCCGCTCGACCAGGCTTTTCCCATGCTGGAGTGGGGGCTTAATTGGTGTGTGTCTAATCATGTTAACCACTGTTTGATTATTCATGCAGCGGTGGTGGAAAAAGGTGGTTATGCTGCAATTATGCCCGCTCCTCCTGGCTCAGGTAAAAGTACACTTTGCGCAGCATTGGTAAACCGCGGGTGGAGATTGTTGTCTGATGAACTTGCTTTGGTTCGTGTTGTTGATGGGAAACTCATCCCGCTTCCGCGCCCCGTTAGCTTAAAAAACGAGTCTATCGAAATCATCAGGCGTTATGAGCCCAATGCAATTTTCAGCCGTGAGGTGGCAGACACGATAAAGGGCACGGTTGCCCATATGAAAGCATCAGCTGATAGCGTAGCTCGCGCGTCAGAGGTCGCACAGGTTGCGTGGGTTGTTTTTCCAAAGTATAAGGCGGGCGCTACGGCATGTTTGGAGACATTGTCTCAATCCCGTGCTTTCATGCGGGTTGCAGATAACTCTTTTAATTACAGTCTACTTGGACTCAATGGCTTTAAGACCATGACAAGTTTGATTGATGCATCTCTGTGCTATGATTTTACGTACAGCAAACTGGATGATGCTATTGAGATATTTAGCGCGTTAAAGCCGCAAACTTAAAGCTAGTAACTGCAGATATTGTAAATAATCATTATTAGTATGCTCTGGTTTTGTCTCTGTAAAGCGAATCCAGTTCCTTACCTTTTCTGGCTAAGCTAGGATTGGGCGACGATAAATCGATTCAGCATATTACGTCGATCTATGTGATTTGTAGTGAGTAACTCTTTAGATAAGTGAAAGATGTACAACAAGAATAGTCAGCTAAAATCCGTTCTTCTTTCAACAAGCTCAGGGCGAATGAATTTACCTCTTCTGAGGGAGGTTAACAGTTGATTACCCACTCTGTTGCACATAGAGCACATTAATTATTTTCGACAGTATACCTAATGTGATCCCCAACTACTTAATATTACAAGCGCTCCGAGAGCCAGAATCATTGATCTGCCTAAGTCTGCCAGACTGGGATTTACTCATATGCCAAGCACGCCGCGCCAATCTGTTGGCACGCATTTGCATTTTACTGGACGAACGCGGCTTACTCGAGCAGGTGCCGCCGAAACCCCGCGAACATCTGGAATGGTCACGCGTAATCGCTGAAAGACATGTTCAAGCTATCCACTGGGAAATAACGCTAATTCGAAAAGCATTGGCGAAAGTGGGGGTGCCGGTCATTCTGCTCAAGGGCGCTGCCTATGTTATGGCAAAGCTGCCCCCCGCCAAGGGGCGACTATTCTCCGATATCGACATCCTTGTGCCTAAAGATAGTCTTAGTGCTGTAGAAGCCACCTTGATGCTTCATGGGTGGGCTGCGACGCATCACGATGCCTATGACCAGCGCTACTATCGCACATGGATGCATGAATTGCCACCTATGCAGCATATTAAACGGATGACGGTCATCGACGTGCATCATGCGATTTTGCCGGAAACGGCAGCACTTCACCCTGATTCGGCGAAGCTTCGAGCAACGGCGCAGTTACTTGATGGCTACGATGATTTAAAAGTATTGGCCCCTGCAGATATGGTACTCCACAGTGCTGTACATCTGTTCCACAATGATCAACTGGATCAGGGTCTGCGGGATTTGGTTGACATTGATAGTTTATTACGCCATTTCAGCAGGTTGCCAACGTTCTGGCCAAGTCTATCCGTGCGAGCGCACGAGCTTGAGTTAACGAGACCACTTTTTTACGCCTTGCGTTATGCTGTTCATCTTTTGAACACTCCCATTCCCTCAGGCATAATGGAAGCAGCCCGCAGCGGATGCCCCAATCCGTTAGCTTTAATGTTCACAGACCAACTTTTCGAACGCGCGCTTATGCCAGCCCACAAGAGCTGCTCCGATTGGTTAACTGGTGCGGCGCGGCAGATACTTTATGTACGCGCAACTTGGTTACGTATGCCTCCCTTGCTTCTTGCGCGTCATCTTTTCCATAAGGCTTTCATTTCACCTAAGCCTGCCTGACTGTGTCTTGGACACGATTGAATGTATTGCGCTATAAATTGATAGTTGTTTTGGGCTTGGGTCAGTAAAAGCTGGCTATTTTACGACTTTACACTGTAAAAAAGGCAATCTCATCATGAGTGATGTGGAAACTCCGCTGATCAAACTTCAGGATTTATCCAGTTTTTTAGAAGATGGTAATCTTAATGATAGCCTTGCACAACTCGCTGAAATAACGGCAAAAATATTGAGCGCCACTCATTGCTCAATCATGCTTCTGAATGATGGTGAATCTGAAAATTTGCTGATGAGTGTGTGCGCTAGCTACGGTCCAATGCCGGCTGCAGCTTATAAAGAATCGATAGGAAAGGGCGAGGGAATTGCTGGCTATGTGATTGCAACCGGACAAGCTTTGTTGATTGAAGACATTAGCCACTCAAAGTTCGCCAAGCTGGCTCGACGTGCAAATGAACCAGGCAAAAGCTTGATTTCATCGCCTATCACTATTAATGGGCACATTGTAGGTGTAGTTAACATAAGTGGTCACATGTGTGGTTGTGCATTCAATCCGGTTGACTTGAATCTCCTTAATGTCGTTGCCTTATTCATTGGTAAATCGATCCAGACACTCCAATTGCAAAGCATTCTGAATTCACGGTTTGCCCAACTGGCGTTGGCCCGAGAAGCCGAAAATAATATAGGCGCATCTTTGGGGAGTGTATTTCTCAATCCTGATAAAGTGGCGAAAATATTTGCAAAATCTTTTTACAAAGAAATGACCCGAGGAGGATTTGGTTCAAATCAAATTGTCAGCGCAGCTTCGGAAATTATTAG
Organism: Candidatus Nitrotoga sp. BS; assembly: GCF_927797785.1. Lineage (GTDB taxonomy): Bacteria > Pseudomonadota > Gammaproteobacteria > Burkholderiales > Gallionellaceae > Nitrotoga. The sequence continues at coordinate 69,521 of NZ_CAKMLL010000043.1, forward strand.
TCAGTTAAGTGATAATTTGCAACAACATAGTAAGCGAATGGAGCGGAAATTGGAGAAACCGACAGACGACACATCCTCATTGTAGAAAATTGACCTTAAACGAAAATTATAAAACGTAAGGTCTGTATTCTGATGTTGAGTTAACTGACACTCTCAATCTTAATAACCGAGAAAAATGGATTCCGATTGTTGCCGCGTGTGGTCACGTGGTAAATTTATCTTGAAACTCAAGCTGAAATAAGTGAGCCTTAAATGAAGGCTCTGCTATCAAAAACTCGATATCAAGACTTTGCTTTTTTATTGAGCGTTAAAAAACCACGTCCATAGGACTGGGTAATCACCTGATTGGTTTTGCCTTTCAAAGTACCAGCTTATTTCAGTTATCTTTCGGGGTGTTGTCCCCACAGCACTTAATGAAAGGGAAATATATGACTAGGTTTGCAAGAGCATCGCACGGTATATGGCATTCTTGGATGGCGCGATAGGGGGTATACGCAGTATCGCGTTCTACGAACGTGATAAGTTTACTTCCCTTCCATTAATTAATGTAGCGAAAATGCAAGTCATAAATTAAATGTTCATGTATATCAGCAGCTCTTCTTAAGCTTTGCTTACGATACCATGACGGCTTATTACATCGTAGAGTGTTGGACGGCTGATACCGAGCAATTCGGCTGCCTTGGCCATATTGCCGTCTACTCTCGCTAGTGCTTTCACCACGGCATTGTATTCAGCGTTATCACGTACCTTGCGCAGGTTAATAAACTCTTCCATTGAAGGTGAAGTCGACAGACCAATATCGTCAGCGCTTATTTGAGAGCCTTCAGCCATGATAACGGCACGCTTGATGCAGTTTTCCATTTCACGGACATTACCTGGCCAAGCGTATTCTTCTATCATGGCCAGCGCTTCCTGGCTGAAGTTTAGTGAAGAACGCCCCTCCTTGATGATGAATTTGTTTTTAAAGTGGTGTGCCAACAATGCGGCATCGCCCACACGCTCCCGCAGTGGGGGGATCGTGACTGCAACCTCGCTTAAACGGTAATAGAGGTCTTCGCGGAAGCGCCCTGCAACGCTTAGCTCCTTCAGGTTACGATGTGTTGCGCAGATAATCCGCACATCAACAGGAATTTCCTGACGCCCTCCTATTCTCTCGATTACCCTTTCTTGCAAAAATCGGAGAAGTTTCGCTTGAAGAAGCATGGGCATATCTCCTATTTCATCAAGAAAGAAAGTGCCTCCATCAGCAAGTTCAATTTTACCTAACGTCTGTTTGGTGGCTCCGGTAAACGCTCCCTTCTCGTAGCCGAACAACTCGCTCTCCAGAAGATTTTCTGGGATTGCAGCGCAGTTGATTGCCATGAAGCGCTTCTCCTGCCGTGGACTCAGCTGGTGCAGCGCTTTCGCCAACAGTTCCTTGCCCGTTCCGCTATCACCCAACAGCATGACCGAGGCAGAGGATGGTGCTACTTTCTCGATGCAGCGGCACACCTTCAACATGCCAGGATCCCGGCTAATGATGCTAGACAATGGAGAGTCAGCCTGAATCTGTAATATTCTGCGATTCTCCTGTTGCAGAGCGTGCAGATAAAATGCACGTTCAACTACTAAGCCCAGGATCTCTGGGTCAAATGGTTTCTGATGGAAATCATAAGCACCCATGCCTATCGCTTTCACTGCATTGGCATGATCCTGATTCCCAGAAAGCACGATCAGTTTGGTGTCAGGGGCAAGCGCAAGAATCTGTTGCAAAATGGCCAATCCTTCCGAAGCACCATCGGGATCGGGAGGAAGCCCAAGATCCATGGTAATAACCGCAGGTTCATGCCGTCTGACCTGCGCCAGCGCACTTTCACGATCTCCCGCCAACAGAACTTCATAGGCATCAAAATTCCAGCGTAATTGTTTCTGTAAACCGGGATCATCTTCAATAACAAGCAGCTTTTTTTTATCTTGACTCATTAAATTACTCCTGCCGTAATGCGGCATCCTTGACATCATCAACATGCCCATGAAATGGCAAAAATACTCGGAACGTAGTACCGACAGCTTGGCGACTGGAAACTTCAATCCGACCGCCCAGGTCGTGGATATATTCACGACTCTCAAACATTCCGATTCCCATACCTGCCGATTTGGTAGACTCAAATGGCTTGAATAGTCGTTCATGAATAAACTCCTCGCTCATGCCTTGGCCGGTATCTTTGATTTCGACGACTACGAAAGCTTCCTGCTTCGAAATACGGATTGTTACTTTGCCATCCTTAGGTGTAGCTTCAACAGCATTCTGAATAATGTGGCCAATTACTCTTTCAAGGCGATCCCAATTAGCCACCACCATCAGGTCAGGGTCTAATATCTCAAGCTCAGGCTTAGGCTCAAAGGCAGACTTTAATGCCAATGTCTGTTGTAATAATTTGTCGATTAAAAGCGGTGCAGGATACTCAATGGAAGAACCTCTGCTCAATTTATGCAGAAGCAGCTTCATTTTCTGGACAGAATAATCCAACGTTTCAAGCATATCTTTTTGAAACTCTGGGTTGTTCTTATGCTTTTCGGCGTTGGAAAGTAATAACGATAATTGGGAAACCAAATTTTTTAAATCATGCACTATAAAAGTAGACATGCGATTAAACGATTCAAATTGACGTGCAACCATGAGAGCATTAGCCGATTCCTGTTGGGCAAGATAGCTCGCCGCTTGGCTGCCAGCAATTTTGAGCAGATCAATCACTTCCCAATTTAACTTAACTTTACTTCTGGGCTGTGTCAGTATCATAAAGCCAAACAACCTCCCTAGCAGAATCAGGGGAACTATCAGCCAACTTTTAGAAACTTCTCGTAACCAATGAGGAATAATAATTGCGCCGTATTTTTCAGGTTTGGAATCATATTCCTGCAGATCTATCACCCACTGCTTGCTTTCCAGAAAATGACAAAGAGAGCTACTTGCCGACTCAGATTCATTCGGCAAATTCATATTCCAACGAGCAACAGGTTCGCAATTACCCGATTCCCGGCTAATGAACAATACGCCTCCTGGGCTTTCTACGAGTGCTGCTACCGCTTGGATAGTACGTTCGGCCAGTCCATGATCATGCTCGGAAAGAGTGCGCGTAAAGCCTAACCATTCTTCACGATAGTCGTAATTGTAATTATAGAAATGCTTACTGATGAATACTTTGAGCCAAGAACGGAAAACGCCTGAGAATAATATGCCAACAAGCAAAGCCACAGCGCCGAACAAAAATGTCACTTGCATGACTGCTCCCCAGCTCCCCCCGAAATACCGCAGGTAATAGCCGGCAGCAGACATAGCCAGCAAATACAGGGCACTGCCAAGCAGTGTTGCAGAATGAAACAAAATATGGCGTGAAACCGAGATCCCCAATGACCACTGCGGATTACGCGCTGTCGACACGGCCACCAGAGGAACAATCAGAGCATTGACTGCTCCTCTGGAAGTCCAAATTTCCATGTTCACTTGCCTAAACAACATTGCGTCGCTATATAAATAAAAATCGTAGACGAACATTCCTCCGATTCCAAAACAGGCAAACTTTATTCCCCAACGCCTCTTAGCGGGTGTGTTCCGGTAAAGTTGTTCCACCAAGAGCATGCCCGTAACCGCCATTACTACACGGCCAACGATGTCCGTAATAAAACCTGTTTCTCCTTGAAGAGGTTCAATATTCGAATAGGTATAAATAGTTACGAGCAAGAGTAAACAATAAAACGCTATGATGCCGACCACATAGGGTTTAAGCTTAAACTTAAAAGGAGGTAAAGAATTCGTTTGTTGGAAAGGCCCCAACAACATTAGCAGAAAGATAGTCCACCCTGCATTTCGCAGAATTTCCAGAATGTCCGTTAGCAGCGCTAAGTAAATGCCACTGGCTGCCTGGTAAGTAATCGATGCAGCCCAAAACGCGCTCATCACGCAGGCAACTGTCAGCGTTGTCCCGAAAATACGGGCACGCCAACTGGTCAACAATAGAATTGTCAGAAAAAAGAATGCTACAGAGGCTATGCCATAGCTATATGCAGCGATGCTTGTCAACATTTAAGGTTGTTCCATAGGGTTATCTGCTACCCTTGCCCAATATAACAACCTGGAAAGTATCGATTAGTATAAGTACATCCAGAAACAAGCTGTTGTTTTTTACATAGTACAGGTCATATTGGAGCTTTTGAATAGAATCTTCAACTGAGGCTCCATACTGGTAGCGTACTTGAGCCAAGCCCGTTATTCCCGGTTTAATACTATGCCTCACGTTATAATAAGGAACTTCATCGCAGAGTTGTTGTACAAAAAAAGGCCTTTCTGGGCGTGGTCCAACAAAGCTCATTTCCCCTTTAAAAACATTTAGAATTTGTGGAAGCTCGTCGATTCTAAGTTTACGAATAATACATCCCACTTTCGTCGTACGAGAGTCATTGGCAGCCGCCCATTGAGGTGTCATCCCTTTCTCAGCATCTTTTCGCATGCTACGAAATTTCAACACCATAAAAGAATGGCCATCCATGCCAACGCGTTCTTGTTGATAAAAGATTGGGGTTCGGTCTTCGAAATAGATACACATCGCTGTAAGCAACATCACCGGTAACGAAAAAATTAAAATAATGATGCTGGCGAATAAATCGAAAAATCTTTTTATAAAAGACCTTAGAAAACTCTGGTCAAACCCGCCGCCAAAAACCAACCAACTTGGTTGCAGAGAATCAACCCTGATCTGGCATGCCTCACGCTCAAAAAATGACGCTGCATCGGTCACTTTAATTCCATTTAATTTGCACTCTAATAACTCCTGAATAGGAAAGCTTTCACCTCGTCGATTATTTGTCGCAACGATGATCTCATTCGCGCTAAATTTGTTTGTCAAACTGATTAATGAATCTCCAGCCGAAAAAATATTAGGCGATAGAATACGGTTTTCTTCACCTGGTAACTGGACAAAGCCAACAATATTATATTTATGGTAGCTAATATTATTCATGGCCAGATCGCTACATTCTTTTGCTAGAGAACCGCACCCTATAAAAATAATACGTGACTCTAGATACTTCAATTTGAATAAATGAAAAAAAATCACCCTCACCAATAAAATGAGACATGCAGCGATCACCATTACGAGACCTAAAATACCGCGGCCAATATAAATATTCGGCACTATATAAAATACCAAAGTTAGAACGCCGAAGCCCAAGGCAAAGGAAGGCATGAGCCGGAGAAAAGTATTTCTTATACTCTCTCTGTAATTGTGTTTATACATGCCGAAAGCACTCATACTGAAAGCCATTACTATTGCAAATGCACAGGCTGTAAGGAGAAAATTCTCCATTTTGACAAATGATGGAAAATTGCTCCCAAAGAAATTGCTATTAAAAAACCGAATAGTCGCTCCAAGATAGACTGAGACTATAAAAACAAGAGTTTCAACCACAAGCAGGATGGACACTATTTTGGAGACATAGTGATTGGAAATTTTAAACAGCATTAATTTACTCCAAAAAGTTAGCTCATATTATTAAGCCAAGCTCACATCATATCGACTTTTTCGGCAAGAACATTAGGGATGTTAATTAACCAAAAATATGAGAATAAGATTGATGCTTTTCAGCATATCTGCTAGATTCAAAAAATAATGATAATAGCAAAGTGAGTTTAATATGGACGTTGTTGCCGTAGTTGGCCTTGGATATGTGGGTTTACCGCTGGCTGTAGAGTTTGGGAAAAAACAGCGAACTATCGGGTTCGATCTCTCTGTCACTAAAATCGAGAGCTACCAACGGCACATTGATCCAACCGGAGAGCTGTCAACTGAAGACCTGCAGGGTGCCATCCATCTTATAGCCAGCTCCGACCCATCCAAGTTATCTCTTGCCGACTATATTGTAATCGCAGTTCCAACGCCTGTAGATAGTGCCCATCAACCCGATTTTTCTCCTCTTGTTGGCGCTAGCGAAACAGTTGGAAAGAACATGAAGCGTGGCGCGATCATTATCTATGAATCTACAGTTTACCCTGGCGCTACTGAGGAAATATGCATTCCAGTTCTGGAGAAATGTTCCGGTATGAAATGGAAAAAAGATTTTCATATTGGGTATTCTCCTGAAAGAATCAATCCTGGCGATAAAGAACGTACCCTTACTTCTATTATAAAAATTGTATCAGGAGATGATGAAGACACTTTGGAAAAAGTAGCTAAGCTTTACGAAACCATCATCAATGCTGGTGTACACAGAGCATCCAGCATTAAGGTCGCAGAAGCAGCAAAAGTAATCGAAAATACCCAACGTGATCTGAATATTGCATTAATCAACGAATTGGCAATCATTTTCGATAAACTTGATATTGACACACTACAGGTTCTGCAGGCCGCCGGCACAAAATGGAATTTTCTCCCATTCCGTCCTGGACTGGTTGGCGGACATTGTATTGGCGTAGACCCCTATTACCTTACCCATAAAGCAGATATGATCGGCTATCATCCCCAGGTAATATTGGCGGGGCGCAGAATAAATGATGGTATGGCAAAATTTATTGCGGAAAAAACCGTGAAGGAAATGATCAGGGCCGGCCTCAATGTAAAAGGCTCAAAAGTAAATATACTCGGATTGACATTCAAGGAAAATTGTCCTGACCTGAGGAATTCGAAGGTAATGGACATCATTCACGAACTCCGTTCCTACGGTGTAGAAGTTCATGTCCATGATCCTGTTGCAACCACCAAGGATGCGCTTCACGAGTATGGTCTGGAACTAGTAACTTGGGAAAAATTGCCACGCGCAGATGCACTTATTGCGGCAGTTTCACACCGTGAATTTCTTGCCAGACCTCTTGCAGACTTCCAGGAAAAAATTGTTTCAAATGGATGTTTTATTGATGTTAAATCTCATTTTGATCAGACCGCTCTGCGCGCTGCTGGACTTAACGTCTGGAGACTCTAGATTAAAGTGATTTGGCTTTAGCAGCCTGTCGGAATTAAGGGGAATCGGCTGCAAATTGAGCTGAACGTTGTATATGTCGCCACTTTTTCGGGGCAGTAGAACAACTGTTGCCTTGCAAAATTGTCATGTGGGGTAAGCTGTCATTTCGCCGCAAGGTGAATACTCGCAAAATCTACCCTCGCTCAGCTCAATTTTTGCCACGATTCTTTGTATCCGACAGACTGCTCGGTAAATCGCAGTGTGTAACACTTTCGATAAGTTCAAGATGCACAACAAAAACTAGCCAACTAAAAATACATTGATCCTGAGTTTGTCGATGGATGGGCGGATTGTTAAAAAGGACAGATGAAATGTTTGGGGTCGTCATTCTTCCCTGCGCCGACGGTAGATTTTACACCGGCCATACCGATTGTCGGCCACGATGTAAACCACAAAGCTTGAGTCGCAAAAAATATTGACTCTGTTATGCGCAACGATTAGAAGGAGAATTTTTCGTTTGGCGAAATTAATTTACTCATCCTTTGTCCGGCTCAGGACGAACGCATATACTTCTACATGCGAAAGGTCGAAAAGTTGATTGCCCTCTGTGTTCATATAGCGTCGATAAATTCCAGTAATTTAAAACCTTGGAAGCATCTGTTCACTGTACTTCCAGATTAACATTGCTAACTTATAAAGTTACAGCCACCACGAAATTCAAAGGAAAAAGCTATGCCAAACATAAACAGGAAAAAATTGACCGTTGTTATGATTTCCGGAGCGATCATGTTCTTGGGGGGCATGACCGCCTGCGGTAAAACACAGACTTCTGAGACACTGGTTACTGAAGCCAAGCAGTATCAACAGAAGGGCGACACCAAGGCCGCAATCATCCAACTAAAGAATGCATTACAGAAAAACCCGGATGATGTCGAAGCCCGTTATCTCTTGGGCACTATTTACAATGAAATAGCAGATTCCCAGTCAGCAGAGAAGGAGCTCCGCAAGGCTTTGACCTTGGGTATGAACCCTGCCAAGGTATCTCCTGACTTGGGCAAAGCTTTGCTCATGCAAGGGAAGTTTCAGATGGCTCTGGATGAGCTAAATCAGAACTCAGGAGCAGTAGAATCTGCTGAACTATCAAGCTTGCGCGGTAATGCTTACCTGGCCCTAGGAAAAAGCAAAGAAGCCAAGGAATCGTTTGAGCAGGCATTAAAGGTAAGGCCTGATTTTCCGGACGCGCTAATTGGGCTAGCCAGGCTTTCTATTACGGAGAAAAGTATTGATGCTGCAACCCATTTCTCCGAGCAAGCTGTAGCTAAAAATCCACAAAACACGGACGTATTGCTTTTTAATGGCGATCTACTGCGTGCCCAAGGAAAAATCGACCTCGCTCTTGCCGCCTACGACCAAGCTTTGAAAATTCAGCCAGACAATAACGCTGCTCACATCAACAAGGCCTTCCTGGAAATTGGCACTGGGAGATTCGATGCTGCCAAAGCAGATATTGACGCGGCACGCAAAACATCGCCAAACAATCTAATTATTACCTATGCGCAAGCACTGCTTGATTTCCGCCAAGGGAAACATGCTGCAGCATTCGAATCTCTGCAAAAAGTTCTGAGCGTAGCACCAGAACACATGCCCAGCATTCTGTTGGCGGGAGCAGTGCAGCTCGCGCTAGGATCAATGCCGCAAGCCGAACAACACTTGAAAAAATACCTGGAGAATAACCCCGGCAATCTCTACGCTAGTAAATTGATGGTATCCACGTTGATGAAAAGTCGCCGAACAAAAGACGCTATCGATATGTTGTCGCAAGTGCTTAAAGATGCACAACAAGATGATGTCCAGCTGTTTGCCCTCGCGGGTGAATCATATATGCAGGCCGGAGACTACACAAAAGCGACGGAATATTTTACAAAGGCTAGCGCGCTTGCTCCCAAAGCAGCAGAATTACACACCGCTCTAGGCTTGAGCAAACTGGCGTTAGGTGAAAATGACCGTGCAGTGGCCGAAATGGATACAGCTGCAGCATTGGATACCAAATCACCTAAGGCAGGCATCATGCTTGCGATGACGCACCTTCGCCTTAAAGAATACGATAAGGCACTCGCAGCAGTGAAAAACCTTGAGAAAGAACAGCCAGACAACCCCCTTGTTTACAACCTGAAAGGCGCTGCCTACCTGGGAAAAAATGATAGCGTTGCTGCACGCGCGAACTTTGAAAAATCACTTTCTATCCAACCGACCAATTTCCCTGCTGTGATGAGTCTTGTGCAACTTGACCAGCGGGACAAGAAGCCAGCAGTCGCCAAAAAGCGTCTTGAGGCTATCCTCGAAAAAGATAAGAAAAATTCTCAAATCATGACTGCGCTAGCCGGACTTGCGACCTCCCAAGAGCAGACTAAAGAGGCTACTGCTTGGCTAGAGCAGTCCAGCAAAGAAAACCCGAATGCATTGCAGCCGGGTATGTTACTGACAACTCATTATTTACGCATAGGTGAAAAACAGAAAGCACTTACCCTTGCCCAAAAACTTCAAGGCTCCAACTCAAGCAACCCAGATGTTCTGAATATCCTGGGACAAGCCCAATTCGCCAACGACGATAAGCCAGCTGCTTTGGAAACTTACAACAGACTTGCTGCCATGCAGCCGGATTCCGCCCCCGCCCAATTCCTTCTCGCTGCCGTTCACATGGCAATGCAGAACCAATCGGCGGCGTCGGATGCCCTCAAAAAAGCACTATCATTGCAACCAGATTATCTGGAAGCGCAATTGGCTCTTGCCTCTTTGGAGTCCAACAAGGGTAATCATGAGCAAGCTCTCACAATTGCCCGACAGATCCAAAAAAAGAACAATAAATCGCCCATCGGCTTTGAACTGGAGGGTAATCTGATGATGGCGCAAAAAAAACCGGATCTCGCGGCTAAGGCCTATGAACAGGCATTCGCTATTAACAAGAATGGCCCGCTCATGATTAAATTGCACGGTTCCCTAAGTCAAGCCGGTAAAAGCAAGGCAGCAGACACCCGTCTGACCCAATGGCTAAAAAATCATCCTGTTGACGTACCAGCCCGAATGTATCAGGCGGGAATTTATCTCGCGAGTAAGCAAAATAAAGCTGCGATCGAACAATATCAGCTTGTCTTGCAACAGAACGCAAACAATATTCCAGCGTTGAACAATCTTGCCTGGCTCTATCAGCAGGAAAAAAACCCTCGTGCCTTGGAGTATGCCGAGAAGGCCAATCAACTTGCACCCGACGATCCCGCGATACTTGACACCTTAGGTTGGATGTTGGTAGAGCAGGGCAACACAACGCGTGGCCTGCCGCTTCTGCAAAAGGCCGTCAGCGTGGCGCCGGAAACATCAGCTATCCGTTACCATTACGTGCTGGGCTTGGTTAAAGCTGGGGATAAAGCCAAAGCGCGTAAAGAGTTGGAGCAGATTCTGGCCACTGGAAAATCCTTTCCTCGGATTGAAGAAGCAAAAGCGTTGCTGAAGCAGCTGTAGCCGACTACGTCCTGTGGCGCACACCGCCGCGAGACATTGTCCCGCAACACCAGCAATCATGATTCAACTTTTTCGCTCTATGCGATTTGCAGTGAGTAATCCTTCGATAAGTGCAGGATGAACAACAAGAAATAGTCAGCTTAAAATCTGTTTGACCTATGCTTGTCGAAGGATGGAAGGATTGCTAAAAAGAATAAACGAAATGTTTGGGGTGGTTATTCTCCGCTTTACCGACGGTAGCTGTTACACCTGTAATATTGACAAGCTAAATGCGCATCAGCAAGCATCCGGCCGAAAGAATGCGATGGTTACACCGCAACACGCCGTCCGGCGGAACTCACATAGTCGCAGGAGAGCGACTGGATGGAAGTTTCTCGCTTGGCAATAATAAATCTGCTCATCCTTCGACAGGCTCTCAATGAACAGCTTTTTATTTGCCAATTTATCAATGGGTTGAGAAATATTGAAAATCATAAAACAGCCGCCAAACGGCAGTAAAACTGTTCACTACTTACGCCTTGCCTCGTGTAAGCGGGGCTTACTTGGCTCAGGGCAAACGAATTTACTTCTTCTGTAGGAGATTGAAGGTTGATTACACACTTTTTCTTATCGAGCTTCATTTTTAAAGGCCAAATAATGCAGTCAAATCAACTCCGCCCGTTAGGCGCTGGCCATAAATGGATAGACGAGAATGCTTGTATATTCTCTGAAATCTGCGAGGGGAATAGATTTTCGGAATAATAAATTGACTTTTAATTATCAAAATATCAATAGCTTAGATAATTGTAATAGCGTTAAAGTTATCCTGTTTTTTGCCGATAAAGATATACCCGCAAGCAAACATGGAATTAGCCAACGCTGCACATATACGATTTTTCTATTCATAAAGATGTCTAATTTCCTCAACAATTTTTTTTCTAATTTTGGCTTTTCGGAACGCCAAAAAACAGTCGGCGATCGTGGGAAATCAGGTAGCCAAAGAAAAACAGACGAAGGCAATCAAAGTTACCAAAGGGAGGGTGACTCAGAGGACAAGACCATTGTTTACTTTTCCCCCCATGCATTTAAGAATGTTGTGACGACACAAGACTCAGAAAGTCACATGGCCGAGTCACAAACACTTGTGCAACAGAAAAATTACAAAATTCGTCTTGCGCAGTCCAAAAGGAGCTTCAAGAGCGCCTGCTTGCTGGTGCAGCATATGTACCTTCAAAAAGGCTATGTCATCCCGAGCATACAAAAAATGCCTGATCATATAACCCTAACAGCCTCCCAAGATGGCGCTGAGGCTGGAACTATCACTTTAGGTATTGATACGGGTAATGGTTTGCAGGCAGACGTTAATTACAAACAGGAAGTTGATAGTCTTAGGGCAGAAGGTCGCCATATATGCGAGTTAACAAAATTTGCCGTGGAACAGACACTAGGCTCAAAGCCTATCCTTGCCGCGTTGTTCCATATCGCCTACATTTATGCACGCGTCCTGCAGAAACAGACGGATGTGGTCATTGAAGTTACACCCAGGCATGCCCAGTTTTACAAACGCATGCTTGGGTTTGAGCAGTTAGGCTCAGAACGCCTAAACAGCCGGGTCAACACAACTGGCGTTCTGCTACGGCTTGAAATTGAATATGTCGATCGCCAAATCGAACGCTGGGGAGGTAAAGCGGATCAGGCTCTGAAGGAGCGATCGTTATACCCCTATTTTTTCTCCAAGGAAGACGGAGAAGGCATTACCCAGCGTTTACTACATAGTGAATGACCGCCCCTCAAAATTATGCAACCTTTCAATTACACCACCGCATTTTCTCGCAATATTGGCTGGTTGACACAGGCCGAACAGGATCGTCTCAGAAATGCCCGGATTGCAATCGCGGGTATGGGCGGAGTGGGGGGGATTCATCTTGTTACCCTCGCGCGACTCGGTTTCGGAAAATTTAACATTGCAGACTTTGATACGTTTGACCTTGTAAATTTCAATCGTCAAGCGGGTGCAAGTATGCACACCTTGGGATTAGAGAAGGTCAATGTCATGCTCGAACAGGCACTTGACATCAATCCTGAGTTGGATATCCGGGTTTTTCAAAAAGGAGTCAACGAACAGAATCTCGATGATTTTCTAAACGGAGTAGATGTCTATGTTGATGGCTTAGATTTTTTCGTGTTTGAAGCCCGCGAAGCCATGTATCGGGCATGCGAGCGCCTACGGGTACCTGCCGTCATTGCAGCCCCGCTTGGCATGGGAGCGGCTGTCGTCAATATCCTGCCAGGGCATATGAGCTTTGAGGATTTTTTCTGTTTGAAGGGCGTGTCAGACGAAGAAAAGGCGCTGCGTTTTCTGTTGGGGCTCTCTCCCGCCATGCTCCAGCGCGGCTATCTGGTTGACCCGTCTACCGTGGATCTCGCTTCCAGGCGCGGACCCTCTACAGTCATGGCCTGTCAATTATGCGCTGGTGTGGCTGCCACCGAGGCGCTCAAGATATTGCTTCAACGTGGCCCAGTCCGTGCGGCGCCGCATGGTTACCAATTTGATGCCTACCGCAACAAGCTGGTTCACACTTGGCGTCCCGGTGGCAACCGCAATCCCTTGCAGCGAATTGGATTAGCCATCGCTCGTCATCAACTCGGCTTAAGCTGATATGGATCGTTTTAAACAGGATACGCTACACTTCATTCTGGAAAACGCCATTATGGCTCCCTCAGCGGACAACCAACATCGAATTCGCTTCAAGCTTGACGAAGACATTATCAATATCCGCTATACCGAAGCTGAACTCCCGCCTCAAGGAGGCTACAGGCGAGTGCTCGCACTGCTGTCCCTGGGGGCAGTGTCAGAAAACATTACTATTGCTGCCAGCCGTTTTGGTATAGGGACGAAAACAGTTCTATTGCCTGACCCGACCCAGCCCAATCTCATTATGCAAATCCGTTTGCAAGCAGACCAAACAGAAATCGATCCTCTATGGCGGCAAATCCCTCTACGCCACACCAACCGTCGTGTGTACTTTCGCGGGCCTAAGATGACTGACGCAGAGCGAAATGAGCTGGATGCCGCCGCACATACTTCAGCCGCCTGCCAATTGGTTTGGTTAGATAAACCCGCTCAGCGTAGGCAAGCCCTCCGCCTCATGCGTCAGGCAGAGACCGCGCGTTTTTATAACCGCATTCTGCACACAGAACTTTTTTCCGCCATCCGCTTTGACGCAGGTTGGCGCAGTGCCTGTTCGGAAGGTCTGCCACCGGGTGCTTTGGGCGTGGAACCACCGTTGCGCGCTTTCTTTGCCATGTTGCGCCATTGGCCAGTTATGCGACTGGCCAACCTGTTTGGTGCTCACTACATGATGGGTTGGCGCGCCTGCGACTTACCCTGTCGGCTGGCACCCCACTTGGGTTTGCTGGCTGTAAAGAATCTCGACAATCTGGCCGTGTTCGAAGCCGGAAGAGCTTTTCAGCGCCTATGGCTGGGGGTGACAAGTCAGAATATGGTCTTACAACCCATGCCGGCCTCAGCCATTTTTGCCATGGTCGGAGCACAAGCGGAGGGCATCCCAGCAGACTTGCAGCATAACTTGGCGGAAGGCTGGAAGGCCAGCCTGGGTGGGGCTATCCCATTAATGTTATTCAGAATTGGGCGGGCGCAACCGCTAGCGATTGTGGCGGGACGGCGGAGCGTAGAGGATTATTTGGATGAGGGATAGTAAAAGGAGAGAACTCCCGTTTCCATTGTATCGCATTGTCTAGAATCACCTGCCGGCTTGTCGAGAAACTTTACACGCCCGGATGCAAAAAGATATTATTTATTAATAACAGTATGATTATATGTATGAATAATATTT